>CAMCTW010000007.1 GCA_945878645.1 Bifidobacterium breve | reverse complement strand
AACACGGCAGAACCACCAACCGAGTCGAGATGGCTACTGGTGAAGATGACTCGTTTGATGGGAAGGCCAAAGCGGTCAGCGAGCTCGTTATTGAGTGCCCGCGCGACCGACGGCGCCAGCAGTGTGTCGATCACGGTGATGCCATCGTCTTCGATGACGACTCCGGCATTGCCGGTGCCCATTCCGATCCACGCCCACACGTTGGGGGCGATGGGCTGCAGACTGCCAGCGCCGCTCGCAACCGGGCCGATGTCAGGGGTTGGAGGCATCGGCCCGAGATCGGTCATAGGCCTGAGCGTAGGGGGCTATCGTCTCGCCGTGGCCAACCACAAGAAGACTCAAAAGCCCCGTAAACCGCAGCACCACCTTCCCAAGGTCGGTACGCCGCAGAATGACGCCTATCGGCTCAAGCGCAGCCGCGAGGATGTTCTCGATTTCGGCCTCATGCATCCGGGCAATGGCTTGCTCACGAAGATCCTCGGCGGACTCGCCGTGATCTTCGTTCTAGGCATGCTTGTGTCGTTCATCTTCCTGACCTAAGTCAGTGAAGGTTGAGAATTGTTCAGAGAAGTAATCCGCCGTCGACAGGAATGACCGCGCCGGTGATGTAGGCGCCCGCCTTCGACGACAAGAAGATGGCGGTTCCGGCCATGTCGGAAGGTTCGCCGATGCGGTGCAGAGGGATCGACGCCTTAACCGAGTCGCCGAAGTTCTCCAGTGTTGCCGCCATCATCTTTGATTCAAATGGACCTGGAGCGATTGCATTCACCGTGATGTGTTCGCCTGCGAGACGCTTGGCCAGCACGCGAGTGAGCTGGTGTACCGCTGCTTTCGACGCTGAATACGAATAGGTCTCGAGCGTTGGAACGTGTATGCCATCGACTGAACCAATGTTGATGACGCGTGCTGGGTCGGGAGCCGAAGCCCCAGCAATGAGTTCAGCGTGCAAGAAGCGTGTGAGTTGGAACACGCCCTTCACGTTTATGTCGAGAACTTTGTCCCATGCGGCATCGTCGAAGTCGTCGAATGGAGCGCCCCAGGTTGCGCCCGCGTTATTCACAAGAATGTTGAGTGATCCGTCGCACCATTCTCCAACCGCACGAGCGAGGCGAAGGCATTCGGCTTCGGTGGAAAGGTCAGCGGGAAACGAAACGCAGTTGGGGCCAAGTTCGGCGGCGACGGCATCGCATACGTCGGCTTTACGTGACGAGATCGCAACCTTTGCGCCGGCTTCGATAAAACCGCTAGCGATCATGAGGCCAATGCCGCGGCTTCCGCCGGTAACCAGTGCCGTCTTACCCGAGATATCGAAAAGTTCGTTCAAGATGCTCGCGCTCAATCTTTTGGAGGAACGATATCCATGAGCAGATGCTTTGAAAGATCGCCGTACAGCGTGGGCCGCATCCGACGCTCAACGAAACGCCATTTGCCGTCGACCTGTTCGAACGCGTCGGTGTACGAACCGGTGATGATCGGCTGAAGAGGAATCTCGTCGGTCTGCTGAAACACCGTGAACCGAGAACGACAGATGGCGGTCTTCTCGTCGTCGGCGATCTCGATCAATGGGTTCGTGGTGACGTGATGTGATCGGGGCGTTCCGTCTTCGTACTTGCGGGTGCCCTCGACATACATGGCGGTGACGGCTTGGGCGCCGATCACCATGGGTGTTCCGTCGGCATCGGCAATTGCGCCGTGGGCAAACAATGCGCCGATGGCTTCGTAGTCGCCGGCATCGATTGCTTCGGCATAGGTATAAAGCAGGTTTTCAATGGCTCCGCGATGATCAGTCATAGTTTGAACCTAGTTGCCTTCGGTGAGTGAATGGATGGTCGTTCCGTAGAGCATCTGCTTGTGGGTGGCGATGGTTTCGCGTGACTTGGCGGCCATGAGCGCCGAATGGGCAATGGTGGCGGCCAAAAGCTCGTCCGCAGGAAGGATCTCGTCGGCGATTCCAGCGGCAAGCGCTTCTGGTCCGGTGAATCGGTGGGCGGTGTTGAGAGCCCGAGCGATGGCGGTGCGGGGCAATCGAGTGAGCAGTAACTGCGCCATTTTCTCGCTCACCGGTAGGCCAAGATCGAGCTCGGGCATGCACCAATACCCCCGGTCGGAGCGCATCGTGATGCGGTCGTGGGCACTGGTGAGCAGTGCACCGGCGCCGAAGCAGTGACCGTTCACTGCGGCGGTGGTATGGCAATCGAGGCCGAGGATGCGACCCCATAAGTGATTGAGTTCATGAAGAAACTCGCGAGCCATATCGGGGTTGGCCACTAGCCATTCAAGCTGAAGTCCGTTTGAATAAAACTTGTCGGTGCCCGTCGTGATGAGCGCGAGCGGACCCTCTTTGGCCGCGACCTGGTCGATGAGCCCGTGCCAATGGCGAACGACGTCAAGATCGAAGCGGTTCTCGCCCGCGTCCATTGTGATGACGGCGACGATGCCGTCGGGGCCTTGCCAAGAAAGTTCAACAGCGGGAGTGCTCATGGGCAGAGCATGGCACGGGCGGGGGCCTCTAGCCTGCAGGAATGGCTGACTACCGACCCCCATTACGCGACGTCAACTACGTCCTCGATCACCTTGTCGATCTCGATGGCCTCTGTGCCCTGCCGTCCTACTCAGCACTCGATGGCGACACCATCAAGGGTGTTCTTGAAGAGAATGCCCGCTTTGTCGCTGAAGTCATCGCCCCACTCAATCGCATTGGCGACATCGTTGGTTCGATATTCGAACCAGCAACGAATTCTGTGCGTACTCCCGATGGCTTCATCGATGCCTATCGCCAGTATGTCGATGCCGGTTGGGGTGGCGTTCCGTTCCCCGAGGTGTATGACGGTGGCGGGTTCCCGTGGCTGGTTGGCATCGTCATGCAGGAATTCATCTCGTCAGCGAACATGGCGTTCTCGATGGCGCCGCTGCTTACGCAAGGTGCAATCGATCTGCTGATGCATCACGGCAATGAAGAGCAGAAAGAGAAGTATCTGAAGCGCATGGTCACCGGCGAATGGACCGGCACCATGAACCTCACCGAACCACAAGCTGGTTCCGATGTGGGCGCGGTGCGCACGAAAGCCGTGCCTCAAACCGACGGCACCTATCGCATCACCGGCACGAAGATTTACATCTCCTTCGGCGAGCACGACATGGCCGAGAACATCGTTCACCTCGTGCTCGCTCGCACTCCCGATGCGCCAGCCGGCACTAAGGGCATTTCGTGCTTCATCGTTCCGAAGTACTTGGTGAATGACGATGGGTCGCTTGGCGCGCGCAACGACGTCAAGGTTGTTTCTATCGAACACAAGATGGGCATTAAGGCATCGCCTACGTGCGTGATGTCATTTGGCGAAGACGATGGCGCAATTGCGTATCTCATTGGCGAAGAAAATCGCGGCATGAGTTACATGTTCACGATGATGAATAGCGCACGGCTGTCAGTTGGTCTTGAGGGGCTGGCGCTCGCTGAGCGGGCCTACCAAGACGCGCTGCAGTATTCCCAAGAGCGACGCCAGGGTCGCGCTCCCGTTGTCCCGGCGCCTGAAGACGGTGGAATGAGTTACATCATCGACCTTCCTGATGTGCGCCGCATGTTGCTCACGATGCGAGCGATCATCGATGCGTTGCGAGCGATCATTTACGTGAATGCGTATGCACTTGATATGGCGAACCATCATCCCGATGAAGATGTTCGTCAGCGCAACCAGGAACTGGTCGAACTGCTCATTCCGGTGTCGAAGGGTTTCGGCACCGATATGGGCATGGAAGCGACGTCGTTGGCTATTCAGGTCTATGGCGGTATGGGCTACATCGAAGAGTCTGGTGTCCCGCAGCATTTCCGCGATGCGCGCATCACCGCGATTTACGAAGGAACGAACGGCATTCAGGCCATGGATTTGGTCGGACGCAAGCTGCCCATGCGAGCCGGGGGAGTCATGGACGACTACCTCACACAAATCAGCTCGCTAGTTGCTCGTCTCGATGCCGCGGGTGCTGAGTTCGTCGGCATTCGTGACCGTCTTGATGAATCGTTGGCCTGTGTGCGCAAAACGGTGATGTGGCTCATGGAACACGGCATTGCCGACGTTCGCAATGCGCTTGCGGGCGCAACGCCATTCCTGCGCATGTTCGGTCTACTGGTGGGCGCTCGTTACCTTGCCGACTCCGCACTTGCCGCAAAGGCCGATATCGACGCTGGTGTTGGTGATGCCGAGTACTTGAATGCTCGTGTCACCGTTGCTCGTTTCTATTGCGACAATCTCCTGCCTGGAGTTCTTGGTCTTGAGTCGGCAGTCACGGCGGGGTTCGAAGATCTCTATGCCATCTCGAACGAAGCGTTGTGATTTCGTGATTGACCTTCTCGCTTCCATTCCGAGCCCTTCGTCAAACCAACTTGGTCCGTTCCACATGTACGGGCTGATGATTGCCCTCGGCGTTCTCGCTGCGGTTGAACTCGGTCGCAAACGCTGGCGGGCGCGTGGCGGCGATCCTGACGATCTCTATGTCATTGCGTTTTGGGCAGTGCCAGCAGGGCTCATTGGAGCGCGGCTCTATCACGTTGCCACCGACTGGCGTTCGTACCAGGGGCGCTGGATCGACGCGTTCAAAATTTGGGAAGGCGGTCTAGGCATTCCCGGTGGCGTTGCGCTCGGGGTGGCTGTCGGCCTCGTTGTTGCCTACCGCCGCGGTTGGCGGCTGTCGGCGGGCCTCGATGCGGTCATCCCGGCTATTCCGTTAGCCCAGGCGATTGGTCGTCTCGGTAACTGGTGGAATCAAGAATTGTTTGGCCAGCCGACGAGTCTTCCCTGGGGCGTGCAGGTCGATGTGCAGTATCGACCTGTCGAGTACATCGCCTTCTCGGTCTTCCAGCCCACTTTCCTCTACGAGATGTTGTGGAATCTCGCGCTGTGCGGCGTGCTCATTTACGTGGATAAAAAGCGCGTCATGCGGCCGGGCAACATCTTGCCTCTTTACGTCGGGTTGTACTTTGCCGGTCGTTTGTGGATCGAAGCATTGCGAATCGATACTGCCAGCACGATTGGCCCATTACGCATCAACATCTGGATGTCGATAATCGGTATTGGCGGGGCAATCCTCGTGTTCATCACCCGCGGCGTGCGTCGGCGTGCCTCCGATGTCGATGAGCCCTATCGTGACGGTCACATCTGGACTCCGGCTACTGCCGAAACCACAAATCCTTCCGAGAAAGAAGAAACCACATGAACCTGTCTGATCTCACCGCTCTTGATGGCACAACGCTTCCCGATACCGACGGCAAGACCGTTCTGGTTGTGAACGTGGCCTCGAAGTGCGGACTCACTCCGCAGTACGAAGGTCTTGAGCGTTTGCAGCAGCGATTCGGTGGCGACTCGTTCACCGTTCTTGGTGTTCCGTGCAATCAGTTCATGGGACAAGAGCCCGGAACTGCTGAAGAGATTCAAACCTTCTGTTCAACGACCTACGGCGTGTCATTCCCGCTCAGCGAGAAGATTGAGGTGAACGGCGAAGCTCGCCATCGTCTCTATAACGAACTCACTGCTGTTGACGACGCAGCGGGCGAAGCCGGCGACGTGCAGTGGAACTTCGAGAAGTTTCTCGTAGGCGCCGATGGTTCAGTCACTCGCTTCCGTCCCACCGTCGATCCAGAAGCCGACGAAATTATTGCGGCCATCGAGTCAAAGGTTTCCTAAACCACGCCATGCGCTGCTTCCGTGGTGTTGTTCCCGCGCTCGCTCTCACACTTGCCGTTTCTGTTCTTGGTGTCGGCTGCGGTTCGTCATCGACAAGTTCGAAGACCCCCTTGCTTGTCGCATCGATTGCTTCGAGGACCGGCAGCGCCGCGCCCTACGGGGTCAGTCAGCAAAACGGAACGGCCTTGGCTGTGAGCGAATTGGCGAATGGTTCGATCGATCTGCGCGCCTATGACGACTTGTCTGATGTGCAGACCGGAACCGCGGAAATGAAGAAAGCTATTTCCGATGGCGTTCAGGTGGTGCTCGGTCCGACTCTGTCGCCCGTTGCTGCTGCTGCCGATCCAATTGCACAATCAGCAGGCGTGCCTGTCTTGGGCGTTACGAACGCCACGCTTGATATGGCAACGATCGGTAATTTGATTTGGCGAGTTTCACTTTCGGAAAACGCAATGGTGTCGGCTTCGGTGAAGTACGCCGCATCGAAGAAGTCGGTGAAGAGCGCAGTGCTTATTTGGGAGCCAGCCGATGGCTATTCAACTGGTTCGGCTGAGTCGTTCCGCTCGGCAGCGAAAGCAAATGGCATCACCATTACTGGCGAACAGAAATACGTCGATGGTGTAACTACGGCTAGCTCCATTGCTGCCACTGCATCATCGGGATCGCCTGATGCGATCTTCTTCGCACTGCGTTCTGCTGTTGCCGGCGACTTCCTAGTCGCAACCGCCACCTCAAAGGCTGTTCGTGTTGGCGGAAACGGATTCAACTCGGCGGCGGTGCTCAAGTCTTCAGGTGCTGCGGCTGACGGGCTCATCGTCTCTGGTTCGTGGAATATCAACACCAGCAATGCCAATTCGAAAAAGTTCGTCGACTCTTACACCAAGGCGAACAATGCAGCCCCTGACGCATTCGCCGCCCAGGGCTATGCCGCCATTCAGGTATTGCTCGTGGCCATGAAGAAGGCCAAGACCACCTCGTCTGCTGACATCCAGGCTGCATTGAGCAAAATCGGGACGGTGGAAACCGTTCTTGGTGCCTTCGGCTACGACTCGAACCATGAACCGACCTACGCCGCTGCGGTTCAGGTCGTACAAGGTGGAGTCTTTACCCTCGTTTCCTGAGCCCAGCTTGTCCCGAATGGGTCATTGCGGTAGTGAACGGTAGGATTATCAGCGTTGGGACGACCGTCGGTCGTCCGGTGGCATCCAGTGGGGTGTCGCACCCCCTCATGGAAAGCCAACCAATGCCTACATTTGCCGATCTGGGCGTTTCGCCCGATCTCACCGCCGCCCTCGAGTCACGCGGCATCATGTCGCCATTCGCAGTGCAAGAACTCACCATTGCCGATGCACTTGCCGGCCGCGATGTGTGCGGAAAGGCCAAGACTGGTTCGGGCAAGACGCTCGCGTTCGGTCTCCCGTTGCTCGAAAAGGTGAAGGGCGCACAAGCCCGACGCCCTCTCGCTTTGATTCTGGTTCCCACTCGTGAACTCGCCACGCAGGTGCGCGACGAACTCGCGCCACTCGGCGAGGTTCGCGATGTCACCGTTACCGCCATTTACGGCGGAGCGAAAATGGAAACACAGGTTGCGGAACTCGAAAAGGGTGTCGAGATCGTCGTGGCCACTCCGGGTCGCATGATCGACATGATCGAGCGCAAGGAAATATTCCTCGACGACATCGCTCAAGTTGTGATCGATGAAGCCGACCGCATGGCCGATATGGGATTCCTCCCCCAGGTCGAGTGGATCCTTCGCCATGTTCCTGGTCAGCATCAGACGCTGTTGTTCTCTGCAACCCTCGATGGTGTCGTCGACACGCTCATCAAGCGCTATCAAACCGATCCGGCGATGCACGAGGTTGTTTCCGAACAGGTCACTGTCGAGCAGATGCAGCACCGTTTCTTGCAGGTGCACGATATGGACAAAGTGAAGGTCGCCGCGACCATCATTCACAATTCAAACCGCACCATCATTTTCGTGCGCACCAAGCGCGCTGCCGATCGGGTGGCCGAGAATCTTCGACGCGAGGGTGTCGACGCCGCATCAATCCACGGCGATCTGCGCCAGAGTCAGCGCGAGAAGGCACTGAAAGATTTCAGCGACGGAAAATTGAAAGCACTTGTTGCCACCGACGTTGCCGCTCGCGGTATTCATGTCGATGAGGTCGATGTCGTCATCCACTACGACCCACCGGAAGATTCAAAGGCCTATCTCCACCGTTCCGGTCGTACAGCGCGCGCCGGAGCCAATGGAGTCGTGGCCACACTCGTCATGTGGAACGAAGAACTTGAGGTCAAGCGTTTGTTGAAACGTTTGAAACTCAACCAGCCCATCGTCGAGGTGTTTTCGAACGATAAGCGCCTCGCCGATCTCGCTGCGTGGGATCCGCGCACTGATTCTGCAGTTGGCTGAACGTGTCCGATCCCGGTCGGGACTACGAAACCTCGCTTGAGCCGAGTCGCCGTCGGCGTGATGGTGTGCACTACACGCCTTGAGCCGTTGCCGACGAACTAGTGGACCGTGCCTTTGTGGGAACGGCCGATGCGATAGATGTTGTAAATCTTTGGCCCGAGATCAAAGGGATTCAGGGTCGAATTCTTCCGCGAAACTTCTCTTGTATTTGAGAAGCAAGAGAATCGAGTTAGTTGTCTACACTTGTCATTTCGAGTTGCAAAAGTGCTGTTTGTCAACGGAATCTTGATTGGTTTGCAACAACTGACTTAGGTAGATCGGCGGAACTGGTTTCTATGCATCTGTATTCAGGGATGTCCACGACCTTTATCGCGGATACTGCGAACGCTCGGATTGTTGATGAACTTGTTCGGAATTTTAAGGAGCAGTATCGGCACAAACCTTCTGACTCCGAAGTTAGGTCTTGGCAGAATTCGCTGTCACGATTCTCTCAGGTCCTTCAGATAGCAGATCTGATTGATCAAGGGATCATCGTCGAGTATCAAATGCCGCTCACTTCAAAACGGCTAGATGTGATGGTTTCCGGGAATAATACCGCCGGGCAACCAAGCGGAGTCGTGGTGGAATTGAAACAGTGGGACGAAGTTGCGCCCTCTGATATTGAAGATTGTGTCGAAACTTTTATTGGTGGTCGAGTTCGTCCGCACTTACATCCCAGCCGTCAAGCCGCTGATTACCAACGCTATTTGCTGGATACACACACATCATTTTCAGGCGGAGACGTTGCTCTCAATGCGTGTGGTTACCTTCACAATCTTCGCCCCCAAAATGCCGATGCAATCTTTGACTCGAAATTCGATTCTCTGATTGAAGCGGTGCCGTCTTACGTCTCGGATGGGGTCGAAGAGTTAGCTCGATACCTAGTTTTGAACGTCGGGGGGGGGATGGTGCATCAGTTTTAGAAACGATTTTGGCCGGACAGTACAAACCGAGTTCAGGTTTGTTGACACATGTGGCGGGGGTAATTGACGGAGAGCCGTCATTCACCTTGTTGGATGAGCAACGTGTGACTTGCAACGACATCATCGCGAAAGTTCGCGCTCACCAACTAGGTAATCAAAAGACAGTCTTCTTAATCCGCGGAGGTCCTGGAACTGGGAAGAGCTTGATTGCGGTAAATTTGATGGGTGAACTCGCGCGCCAAGGTCTGGTGGTCGAACACGCGACTGGGTCTCGAGCGTTCACGAAAACCATGCAGAAGACGGTGGGGTCGCGAGCCAAGAACCTTTTCAGGTATTTCAATAACTACGCCCAAGCAGACGAAAATCTAATTGACCTAATCGTCGCGGATGAAGCCCACCGGATTCGATTGAATTCGAACACGCGATTTACGCCGGCTGCGAAGCGAAGTGAAAAGCCTCAAATTGATGAGCTCATTCATGCTGCAAAAGTCACGGCGTTTTTTATCGATGACAAGCAGGTCGTTCGGCCGGGTGAAGTTGGTTCAACTGGCCTGATTCGTGACGCAGCGCGTCGAGCTGGAGCCCGGCTAGTTGAGCATGAACTTGAGGCTCAATTTCGGTGCAATGGATCAGATGCTTATGTGCAGTGGGTGGATAACACTCTGGGACTCGAAGAAACCTCTCAAATCCTCTGGAACGATGCAGATGCTTTTGACCTCAACGTTCTTGATTCTGTTGAGGAGTTAGAAGCAGAGATGCGCACTCGTGTTGCAAGCGGTGAATCATCGCGACTCGTTGCGGGATACTGCTGGCCTTGGTCAAAACCTAAAGATGACGGAACTCTTGTTGACGACGTTCAAATAGGTGACTGGGCAATGCCATGGAATGCTCAACCCGACGCCACGAGATTGGCGAAAGGAATCCCTAAAGCAGATTTCTGGGCGACTGATTCAGGTGGTGTCGAACAAGTTGGATGTGTTTACACAGCGCAGGGTTTTGAATTCGATCATGTTGGATTGATTTGGGGTAACGACTTGGTCTATCGGTCGCGTATGGGTTGGGTGGGCCAATCAACTTTCAGTCACGATCGAGTAGTGAAGCGTTCGGCGACAAAATCGGAATCGGAATTCACGCGAATGGTGGCACACACGTATCGGGTGCTTCTTACCCGAGGCATGAAGTCTTGTTCGATCTATTTTCAAGATAGGGAGACCGAAAATTTTGTTCTTTCAAGAATTGAGTTGAGATAGTCGATTAGCCATTTTCTGGATTGTCAAAGGAAATGCCAACAGAGCTAGGTAACTAGATTTCGGAAACCGTGATCGGTGGGTCGAAGGAGCTCGACAGTTGCAAGACGGCGAACTGGAGGCAGCCGCTGTGACCCTTACGGGGGCCTACGGTCTCGAGCCAGATGCGGCGCAAGCGGTCTTGAGTTGGTGGATTCCTCGGTCTGTCCGGGCCCCCAAAGGCACTCCCTAGGCCGGTTTTGGTCAAATCTTTGACCGCAGCCCTGTTGGGCTGGCAGCATTACTTCTCACATCACGAGTGGCCCGGATTTCCGGGCTCGGCAACCTGGGGCGAACACCCAAGGTGCCAACCCACCAATTGGTGGGGATGCGGCCTCCACCCTCCGGTGGCGGCAACAACCAGTTCGAGGAGTTGCATTGACCGAAGTGAATGTTCGGGCGCCCCTGAGCGTCGAACCGCTACCCGCCTCTGGCGCGTGGCAACCCGGTGACCCGGTCGGTCAGCGGCGCTTCGTCGCGTTTGATGTCAACCGAAAGTTTCAACTCGAAGGAGGCGGTTCGCTTAAGGGCGTGACTGTTGCTTATGAAACCTGGGGCGAACTGAACGCCGACGCATCGAATGCCATTCTCGTTTGCCATGCGCTGACTGGTGACAGTCATGCCGCAGGCCCGAGTGGTCCTGGTCACCCAACCGATGGTTGGTGGGATCCGCTGATCGGTCCGGGTCGAGCAATCGATACGAATCAGTACTTCATCGTGTGCACGAACGTGCTTGGCGGTTGCCAAGGCACAACCGGGCCTTCGTCAATCGATCCCGATACAGGCCGTCGGTATGGTTCGTCATTCCCGGTCGTGACGATTCGCGACATTGTGCGAACCCAAGCAGCGGTTGCCGATGAACTCGGTATTGCTAAATGGTTTTCGGTTATCGGTGGATCGATGGGCGGAATGCAAGTTCTTGAATGGGGAATCATGTACCCCGATCGCGTGCGGTCACTTGCGCCGCTCGCGAGCTGTGTTGCGGCAAGCGCATTTCAGATCGGTCAATCAAGCGTGCAACGAAGCACGATCGTTCTTGATCCCAAATGGAATGGCGGCGACTACTACGACGCTGCTCCAAACGAAGGCCCGCACTTTGGGCTTGGTTTGGCGCGTGAACAAGCAACCCTGACCTATCAGAGCGAAGAACTAATCGACGCAAAGCAAGGTCGTCACGAAAAAGACGTGATGGATCGAGGGTTTGCCCCGTGGCAGCGCTATGCGGTTGAGGGCTATCTCGATTACCAGGCCGAAAAACTGATTCGCCGATTCGACGCCAATTCCTACTTGGTGATCAATAAAGCCATGGATCTCCACGATGTCGGTCGCGGTCGTGGTGGGTTGCAGCGCGCCCTCGCTCGACTCTCGGCTCCGCTACTGACGCTTTCCATTAGCAGTGACGGGCTCTATCCGACGCGTCAACAGCAGTTCTTGCACGATGAGATTGTGAGTAATGGCGGAAGCAGTCGCCACGAGATCATTCATTCCAAAGCGGGCCACGATGGTTTCCTCACCGAACATCAGGCTGTTGGTGCCGCGCTGAAACCTTTCCTCGCTGAGATTGAAACGAACCTTAAAAACTCATGACGAACAATCACGACAACTCCGAACTTCATCCTGAGACTCGCGCTATTCGTGCTGGTCGTGCCGATAACGACACCGCGCTCGCTCCGATTCTTTGGGCGACCACCACATTCGTGACGCCCACCGTCGCCGAAGCTCGCGAGATGGCGACTGGCGTTGGCTCTTCGCGGTTCTACGGCCGTTACGGCAACCCCACAGTTGCTGGCTTTGAGGATGCAATCGCCCAACTCGAGGGCGCGGAAAAGGCCCGCGCCTTTGCTTCGGGGATGGGTGCAATCAGCGCGGTGGTGTTGGGACTGTGCTCGACCGGTGATCACATCGTCACGCAGAACCAGCTTTATGGAGCAACGCAACTCCTGTTTCAGGCGGTGTGCCTGCGTTTCGGTATCGATGTCACGTTTGTCGATGGCACGGAACCCGGTGCGTTCGCTGCTGCGGTGATTCCTGGGCGTACCACCATGATCTACGCCGAGACACCAGCCAACCCGAGGCTCGACCTTGTTGATCTTGCCGAACTTGGTGCCATCAAGGGGCCCATCAAGGTTGTCGATTCGACCTTTGCGACCCCTCTTGCTCAACGTCCGCTTGAGTTCGGCATTGACCTTGTGGTGCATTCGGCCACGAAGGGAATCGCGGGGCATAACGACGCAACAATCGGCGTTGTTGCTGGATCGGCCGAGTACATCGATTGGCTCTACTCCTATGCAGTGATTCAAGGTGCGGTCGCGTCACCGTTCGATGCCATGAACGCGTTGCGTGGACTGCGAACCTTGGGCGTGCGGCTTGAGCGTCAAAGCAAAAATGCGGGCGTGTTGGCCGAGTTCCTTGAATCGCACCCAAAAGTAAAGACCGTTCGTTGGCCCGGCCTTCCATCGCATCCGCAATATGAACTGGCGCAGCGTCAACTCGATCTGCCGGGTGGGCAGTTGGCCTTTGAACTCGAAGGTGGACTCGATGAGGGCCGAACGTTTGTCGAAGCGGTATGCATTGCGCAGTTAGCGACCTCGTTGGGTGGCCCGGAAACGCTTGTGACGCACCCTGCATCAACCACGCATGTGGCGTTGAGCCCTGAGGAACTCGCGGCTGCAGGGATCGAACCCTCGACTATTCGTGTGTCGGTTGGGCTCGAACATGCCGATGACCTCGTGGCCGATTTCGCGCAAGCCATCGATCAGATTAAGTAGTCGTTATGCCGGAGATGCTCGAGGTTGAGATCTACCGGCAAGCAGCGGCGGCAACCTTGGGTCGCCGCATCGTTGCTGTCGACGCGCCCGATGCTTGGTTTCTCAAGGGCGGGGCTGATCAAGGCTCGGTGGTCGCTGCGTTAGTTGGTCGCTCGTTTGTTGCTGATCGCCGTCGCGGAAAGTTGTTGTTGCTCGACACGAGTGATGATGGGCCGACACTTGGGTTGCGATTCGGTATGACAGGCGTGTTGGAACTCGACGGGGTTGCCGCAATCGATGGTCTCGAATATTCGAGTCATCGAAAAGATCCAGCATGGGAACGATTCGCGGTGCATTTTGACGACGGGGGAGCATTGCGTCTTCGTGATCCGCGTCGTTTAGGTGGAGTGGAACTTGATCCCGAGGAAGAGCGACTTGGCCCCGATGCCGGCGATGTTTCGGTCGCACAACTCACAGCGATCCTGGCCGAGAGTAACGCTCCGTTAAAGGCTCGACTCATGGATCAGGCGCGCATCGCCGGCTTAGGAAATCTTTTAACCGATGAGACCTTGTGGCGCGCTGGTTTTGATCCGGCTCGAGCAGCGGGTTCGCTGACCGCTGATGACGTTGCGAAGTTGAGGAAGACGATGCGCTCAACATTGCGAGTGTTAGGTAGGCGGGGGGGCTCACATCTCGGCGATCTGCAGGACTCGCGCCAACGCGGCGGGTTGTGCCCGACCGATGGAGCAGCGTTGCTGCGCAGGACTATTGGTGGGCGTACGACGTACTCCTGTCCTCAGCACCAGCGTTGATCGCCCGGGACTTCATCGGCCGCCGGTCTAGGGTTGCACCCGTGATCCGCCCGTCTTTCCCCCGCCGAGCCTCCGTCGCGGCCCTGAGTGGTGCAGCACTGATGCTCATGATTTCGATGTTCGCGATCGGCGCCGGTCCCGTCGGGGCAGAAGATACGACAATCACGACGGCGCCAGTTACGACAACCACGACGTCCACGGTTGCGCCCACAACAACCACGACGGCGCCAACAACGACCACCGCGGCGCCGACCACTACGGGAGCACCGCAGACCACCACCACGCAGCGCAACACATCGACGACTCAGCGCAGTGCGACGGCGAGTTCCACCTCGAGCACGCCAAGCACAACCACGTCTTCTTCCACAACCACGACGGTCGTGGCTGCGGTGGGGTCGGGCAGCAAAGGCTCAAGTGACAAGGGTTCGCCGTTCTGGTCCACCGGAAAAAAGATTGCTGTTGTTGTCACGTTGCTACTACTAGCGGCCGTTGCGATGGGGGTGCTCACCTACTTCTATTGGCAAGCGACTCGACCGGGGGGCAGGCTTCCGAGCGACAGTGACGGAATTGGCTCCGGTGGCATACCCGACACAACCGGTCCTGTTGGTCCTGTGAGCCCGATGTTGGCCGAGGCGTTGCGACCAGATCCGTTTGTGACTCGCGACGATCTTGGTCTTGTCTGATCTAGCGTTGGGCCATGGCTAACGAACTTGATCTTGATGCAATGCTTCAGCGGTTCCGAGACCGGGCCGCCGCGGTAAAGGGTCGCAATCTTCCGCCGATTGGTGGCGATGAGCGTGCTCGCTTCATTGAACAAGCACAGAACGATTTTCAGGACTTCGCCATCATCGCTGACGCCACCGCCACCCTTGATGACGGCATCCTCACGCTCACCATCGATCTTCGTCCCAAAAGCTGAGCGGTAGACATCATGAGTACACGTTTTGATGACGCGTTAGCAGCGATTGATGCTGCGAATGCTGATGATCCATTCACCGTTACTTATGCCGTTGATGGCGTTGAGGTGACTCGCCCCAAAGAACTCGCTCATTCAGGGCTGATGTGCGAATGGGTGAAGACGCTTGACCCTGAAGCCGACGACGCGCAATTGCTCGCTGCGCGAGCTCACCATTTGCGACGCTGGGCCTACCCGCGCACCGAGCAACCCGAAGGTCGCGCGGGATATTTGAAGTGGCGTATCGAAGCGCGTAAACGTCATGCCGCATTGGTGGGGGAGATCCTCAGTGACGTTGGATACGGCGTTGACGGTGATGACACCATCGAACGCGTGCAGGCGTTGGTCTCGAAACAAGGTCTTGGCAAAGGCGGAATTGCCGATGTCGATGGTCGATCGCCAGCGGTGCAGGTGCATGAAGACTCGCTGTGTCTGGTGTTCTTGCAGACGCAGTTCATTCCTGTCACCACCCAACTTGGTGATGAAAAAATGATCGACGTCCTCGTGCGCACCGTGCCAAAGATGGGTCCTCGCGGCCAGGCCGCAGCGTTGGCCCTCGATCTCGACCCTCACTGTGCATCGCTCGTCGCCGCGGCCCTCGAGCGATTGGGCGCCGAGTCGTAATTCGCTTCGGTTTTTGCCTTGGGAGCCGCCATTGGTAGGGTGTCTCCTTCTGCGGACGTGGCTCAGCTGGTAGAGCATCACCTTGCCAAGGTGAGGGTCGCGAGTTCGAATCTCGTCGTCCGCTCCATAAGAAAAGCCCCGGCTTCGGCCGGGGCTTTTCTTATGGAATTGAAGGGTCAGCCGGGAACCGTCGGTCTCCCGATGACAGTCCGTGACATATGGCCGCATCTGAGCGATCCCAATGGGCCCTTGGGATCGCTCCTCCAAATATGTCAGTTTCATGACGAATGGGTTGCGGTTTGTAATAGGACCATGTGAAACTTGAGCTTCATGTCGACCCCCCGCCGACCACTCCGCTTCGTTCTTCGCCTGCGCACGCTGGCGGTTCTGCTCGGCTTTGCTGTTCTTGCCGGCCTCGTCGTGCCGCCTGTGGGCGCCGATCAGCTTTCCGATAAGCGGGCCGAAGCGGCCAAGATTGCTGCCCGTCTGAATCAACTCGACGGGGCCATGATGGAAGTTAACGCCCGGTTCGAGGCCGCCAACTTCAAGCTTCATCAGGCCGAGGCCGCGGTGGCCGAAGCGAAGCGCATGGCCACCATCACCAAAGCCGAGATGGAAAAGCGGGCCGGTGAACTTCGTGGGTATGCCGTTAAGGCCTACAAGGGCGGAACCGATGGTGCGGCGGCCGACGCGTTGCTCACCGACGACGCATCGAGCGGGGCTATCTCCACGACCTACATGTCCTCATTGTCAGGCAATCGCCAGGACTATGTCGATGCGCTGAACGCAGCCCGCAATCAAGCAGAAGAGGATGCGACACGCCTCGCCGGGGCCGAGGCGGAAGCTAAGGCCAGCGCTGAGGAGATCGAAACTGCTCGGAATCAGGCCAAGGCGCAGCGCGACGAACAGGCCGCATTAAACGCCAAGGCCCAGGGCGAAGTCGCCGAGTTGGTTCGCAGAGAACAAGAAGTAATCCGGGCTGCTGCTGCTGCTGCTGCAGCCGCGGCCCGCCGCAGTGCCAGCGTCGGATCGAGTTCTCGCAGTTCAAGCCAGGGGCCTGTCAACGTTCCTCCCGCAAACGGCACGGTTGCCAACGCCGCCATCCGTGCTGGTCTGACCAAAGTCGGAAGCCCCTATGTCTGGGCGGCTGCTGGTCCGAACGCGTTCGACTGCTCGGGCTTCACTCAATGGGCATTTGGCCAAGCCGGCGTCAGCCTCCCGCATTTCAGCGGCGCGGTCTATGCAATGACTACGCGTATCTCGGCCTCGCAGCTTCAGCCGGGCGACTTTGTGTTCTGGGGCAGTAGCGGTTCGGCCCATTTGGCCATCTACATGGGCAACGACCAACTAGTGCATGCATTTGGTTCTGGTGGTGTTGCCGTGACCGCACTTGAGGGTTGGTGGATGCGCCCATCGGGCTACGGCCGTCTCAATCTCTGAGCAAGAGCAAGTTTGGTGGGTACGGTTGAGATCCGTGGCCACGTTCGGAATGCAACTCACGCAGTTTGGCGCGTCAGTTGCTGTCATTGACGCTGAGGGTTCGCAGTCCTATTCCGATCTCGATAGTGCTGCGAACGCAGTTGCCGCTGCACTCGTTCATGCGGGAGTGACGCCAGGAGCGGTTGTCGCCACCGTTTGTCCTGCAGGTCGTTGGTGGTTAGCGGGAACGTTTGGCGTATGGCGCTCCGGTGGCGTGCTGTTGCCGCTCGAAGCATCACATCCTCCGGCCGAACTGCGTCACCCCATTACCGACTCTGCCGTCACTCATGTGCTGTGTGCACCGGAGACCAAGGGTCTTGCGCAGGAAATCGCCGCGTTTACCGGAGCGACGGTCATCGACGTTCGTGAAGCGGTTGCACAGCCGCTCACAGCTGAGCTTCCATCAGTTCTTTCGGATGCCGATGCAATGATCATTTACACCAGCGGCACCACTGGCCTTCCGAAAGGCGTGGTGCACACGCATCGTTCGCTCGCTGCGCAGTGTGCCGCAATGGTTGAGTCGTGGGGATGGAGCGCAACCGATCGCATCGTTTGTGTTCTCCCTCTCCATCATGTCCATGGTCTTGTGAATGTCACGTTCACGCCGCTCACGGTTGGCGCAGCGATCGAAACTCCCGGTGGTTTCGATGCGCTCGCGACATGGGAACGGCTCGCTTCTGGTGAGGTCACGGTGTTCATGGCGGTTCCCACCGTCTATTCGCGCCTTGTTCGTTCGTGGCTTGATGCCAATGACGAAACGAAGGCGCGTTGGTCGGCAGACGCTGCGTCGTTGCGCTTGATGGTTTCAGGTTCGGCGGCGTTGCCAGTGTCGACGCTTGAGCAATGGAGCAAGATCAGTGGGCATGTTCTGCTCGAGCGTTACGGAATGACCGAACTCGGAATGGCGCTCGGGAACACGCTTGATCGACGTGTGCCGGGTCACGTGGGTTGGCCATTCCCCGGAGTCGAGGTTCGAATTGTGAACGAGTCTGGAACTGACGTTGCTGACAGTGAGAGCGGGGAACTACTCGTTCGTGGTGACCAAGTGTTCAATCGCTATTTGAATCTTCCGGATGCAACGGCCGAATCATTTGTCGATGGATGGTTCCGCACCGGCGATGTTGCCCAACTCACGCCCGATGGTTATCGCCTGCTTGGGCGCGCGTCGGTCGACATCATCAAGTCGGGAGGTGAAAAAGTCTCCGCTCTCGATATTGAAGAAGTGTTCCGCACCCACCCAGCAGTGGCCGATTGCGCCGTAGTTGGATTGCCCGACGACGAATGGGGGGAGCGCGTTGCTATGGCGTGGGTCGCCGACGGCACAGAGCGTCCCACCGATACCGATTTTCGCTCGTGGGGTAAGGAACGGTTGGCACCAGCCAAGGTTCCATATCGTTACGTCGTGCTCGACGCCCTACCGTGTAATCAAATGGGCAAGGTCACCAAAGTTGCCGTTCGAGAACTGTTTTCCTAGCGAGTTCGGCGGAGCTCTCTCTGGGTGGCACGATGTGGAGACGTGCCGACTGGAAATTCCCGGCGCTCAGGGGGGACACCGTGCTGGAAATTACTGACGTCGATCGCATCCGGATCATCACGCTGAACCGGCCCGACGCGCTCAATGCATTTAACGAAGCGCTCTATGACGCAACCACCGATGCTCTTCTCGATGCAGCTGCTGACAATTCGGTTGCGGTCGTCATTATCACGGGAACCGGGCGTTCGTTCTCCGCCGGCACCGATGTTGTTGAAATGGCGATGCGCAATACCGGTGGTGTCGAAAGTGGTCGTCACGGTTTTCCCGGACTCGTCGACAATCTCGTTGATTTTCCAAAACCGTTGATCTGCGCAGTGAACGGAATGGCACTTGGAATTGGCGCAACAATGCTTGCGCTTTCTGACCTTGTCTTCATGTCCACCGAAGCGCGTGTTCGATGCCCGTTCACTGCGCTTGCAGTGGCGCCTGAAGCGGCAAGTAGTTATACGTTCCCCGCAATGATTGGTCGCCACAATGCAACATGGGCGCTCATGAGTTCCGAATGGTTATCCGCGCAGGAATGTCTTGAGATGGGCATCACGTGGAAAGTTTGTGAACCCGATGCGCTGATGGAAGAAACCATGAAGCACGCGCGTGTACTTGCATCGAAATCGATTTCTTCGTTGGTCGAGTCGAAGAAGACGATCATGGCGGCGATCAAGCCACAGATCGATGCCGCGCGCGATCGCGAAAATGCAGCCTTCGCCTATCTCATGGGCCGTCCTGCGAACATGGAAGCGATGGTGGCATTGGCCGAACGCCGTCAACCCGACTTCGCCGCGATCGATTTGGTTGATTTCTCGCCGAATTCCTGAAATCCTGGATTCTTCCCAAATTCTCACCTTCATTTCGGGGGCTTCTTACCTCTCGCGTTGATGCTGTGTGTGTCCCCAACGGACACCCCCCCACCCCCACATCCCAATCAAGGAGCCTCACCATGAACAAGAAACTTGTTTCCATCAGTCTCGGAGCCGGCCTCGTCGTCGGATCTGCCGCTGGCCTCATTGCTGTCCCGGCAATCTCTGGTGCCCAGACGGCCAACACCACCGCAGCAACCGCCCCCGCTAACCGTCCTGATCCGTCAGTGCGTCTCAACGAGACCCTCAAGCCCCTCGTTGACGCTGGCACCATCACTCAGGCCCAGGCCGACGCAGTGGTCGCCGCGCTCAAGGAAGCTGGCCCCAAGGGCGCCAAGGGCGGTCCTGGCCTTGATGTGGCTGCTCAGGCCCTCGGCATGACCACCGATGAACTGCACACCGCTCTCAAGGGTGGACAGACGCTTGCGCAGGTCGCTGAGTCAAAGGGAGTCAACGTCCAGGTCGTCATCGACGCTCTTGTTGCATCGGCAACCAACCACATCAATGAGGAAGTTGCCTCAGGTGAAATCACCCAAGCTCAGGCCGACGAGAAACTGGCCAACGTCACCGACCGTGTCACCGAGCGAGTGAACAACCCTCGCCCCGAAGGTGGTCGCCGCGGCGGTAATGGTCCCAAGGGTGGACCGGCTGGTCAGAAGCCAACCGCTCCTGCGGCTAACTGAGTCCCGCAACACCCGCTCGTCTCTGACTCCGCCCCCCGAATGAGACGAGCGTGCAAAGAAGGCCCGGCCGATTGGCCGGGCCTTCTTCAGTTTGGAGGCGGCGCCCAGAGTCGAACTGGGGTACGGGCCTTTGCAGGGCCCTGCCTAAGCCACTCGGCCACGCCGCCATGGCCGCCTCACTCTAGCCGTCTCCGGGAAGGGGTAAGTAGTCCTCGATCGGAGCAACCGTGAGGCTTTGTAGTGCGCACTGCCACAACAGACCTCGAATGTTGTCGTAAAGGTCGGCAGTGAAATGAGCGAGGACAATGTCACCAGGTTGCAGTTGGTCGCCATGTTGATAGTCGATTCGGCGATCGTTCAACACTGCGTGCCAAAACAGCACAGCGTTGATGCTGCAACTACCAGCAGCGGTTTGAGTCGCCCCATTGCTGAGGCCGTAAGGCGCTCGGAACAAGTGGCCGGGAACAAACATATGTGACCAAGGGTGTCTCTCATGCCGCAGATTTCATTGCGCTGCAACGCGGCACTGAGCCTTGTGAGTTGCCTATGTGGCTTGGTATGAGAGTTGATCGTTCCGCCCGAAGCGAGAACGCGAAAGAAATAATCGGGATCAGCCGTGGCAATCGCGGAGATCACCGGCACAGCACCGGCCGCGGGAAGAGTGAGGACGGGTCCTTTGGGCCATGCCGCGGCGGTAGTTGTCGTGGGAGGCAACGTCGTTGGCCAGACTTGGGTTGACATTGGTATTGCCCGGGCCAGCTTGGGGGAAGGGGCTGGGGGTGCTGCTAGGGTTCGGGGCCTTGTAAGGACCCGTAGCTCAGTTGGCTAGAGCACTTCCTCGACACGGAAGGGGTCGCTGGTTCGAGTCCAGTCGGGTCCACTCTCAAGCACTTCGGCCGCCCTCAGGCGGCCGTTGTCGCTTCAGGCCAATGTCATTCTTACGCAGCACAGGGGGAAGCACCATGATCACACCATTCGACGATTTCCCGATCCATCAGACCGGGGATCCAATCGTTCAGACCGTCAGCGCCGATCCGAATCATTACGACCGTTACTTCTTTAACGGCTGTGATCGAGACGGCGCTTTCTTCATTGGCGGTGCCATGGGGCACTACCCCAATCGCGGCGTTATCGACGCCGCGTTCAGTGTCGTTGTCGATGGTGTTGAGCACTCGATTTTCGCCTCTGGGGCAATGCCGCTGGGCCGCGAAACGACAATTGGTCCGATCTCCATTTCAGTGCCCGAACCATTGAAGGAAATTCGGTTCACCGTCGCCCCCAACGACGAAAACATTTCGTGTGACTTGTTGTTTCGTGCGCGCACCGCAGTGATTGAAGAGCCGAAGCAAACCATTGTTCGCAACAACGTCAAGATCATGGACTACACGCGTCTGACGCAGTGGGGAACGTGGGAAGGCACGATCAACGTCAAGGGCCAGATCATTGATGTAAAGGCCGAATCCACATTCGGTGTTCGCGATCGTTCGTGGGGCGTTCGTGGTGTTGGCGTGCAGACACCAACAAACTTCACGCCTGGTGAAATGCAAATTTTCTGGTTGTGGGCGCCGTTGCACTTCGACGACATGTGTACTCACCTTGCAATGTTCGAACGTGCCGATGGAACGCGCTGGATGGAATCGGCGCTCGTTGTCCCTGTGCTTGATTCGCCTGATGCCCCGACATGGGGTGCCGATATCGTCGAACCTGAAGAGGTCGGCAACATTCGTTACGAACTCCAATGGCAAAAAGGTCGCCGCGAGATGGAATCGGCGGCCATCGAAGTGAGCCACGCCGATGGCACCGTCGATCGCATTGAATTCGAGCCCCTCTACACATTCCGTATGCGTGGCATCGGCTACAGCCACCCGCATTGGGCGCATGGTTCCTTGCACGGAACCCTTGAAGTTGGTAGCGAATCGGTTCCCTTGGGCGAGTTCAACCCGCAGGATCCTTCGTGCATCCATATCCAGACCCTGTGCAAGGTTCGTATGGGTGATCGAGTGGGTGTCGGCGTGCTCGAGCAACTGTCGTTTGGCCCTCACGAGCCCACAGGACTCACTGGCATGGTCGATGGTTGGAATCCGGCCTAACCACTGATGTGGTCGCTGCTTCGTCGTAACCCTGCATTCCGAAAACTTTTCACCGCACAGGTCATTAGCTACGGCGGTGACTGGTTTGCCGCGGTCGCCGCTATCGGCCTATTGCTCGACGCAACTGGTTCGGATTTTCTCGCGTCCTTATTTTGGGTTGCTCAAACGCTTCCCACATTCATCATGGGACCGATTGCGGGTCCCGTGGCCGATCGGTTTGATCGTCGCAAGATTTTGATTATTGCGTCCTTTGCCCAGGCAGTTGTTGCGCTGACGTTTCTCCTTGCTGGTCACGGTGCACCGTGGATCGTGTTTGTTGCCCAAGGTGGAGTCGCAGCGTTTGGTTCGTTCTTTGGCCCCGCAGCACAGGCTGGCGTTCCGAACATCGTGGAGGAAAAGGACCTCGCAACGGCGACCTCGATGATGGCCGCGACATGGGGAGCGATGCTCGCGATAGGCGCAGCGCTCGGTGCACTGTTCACGGTCGCGTTTGGTCGCAATGCTGCATTCATTGCTGATGCAGCAAGTTTTGTTATGGCGGCACTTCTCATTTTGAGTATTCGTGAGTCACTTCAGGCTTCGGGAACGGCGCGGGTTTACACCGAGCGGATGCGACCAATTCGTGATACCCGGGAGGCTCTCGCCCATGCGCGGCGACACCCTGCGATCATGGCGTTGATTGGTTCGCATATCGGTTTCGGTTTCGGTGCTGGGGTTGTGGGCATGTTGGCTGTGTTGGCAACAGTGAAATTTCAAGGAAGCGACGGCGCCATCGGGCTTTTACTTGCCGGTCGGGGGGTTGGTGTTGTCCTAGGCCCGCTACTTATTACTCGCCTTGTCGCTCGGGGTATTCATGGAGTGCTGCTGGCGTGTGGGTTCGCGGCGATCGGCTACGGAACGATGTATTTGGGCGTCGCAATCGCTCCATGGTTGGTGCTTGCGGCGATTGGCGTGATGCTGGCCCACCTCGGTGGCGGCGCGCAGTGGGCACTCACCATTTATGGCCTGCAAATGCTGACACCAGATGAACTGCGAGGTCGGATCTTTGCTGCTGATGCTGCACTCGTAACGTTGGCGATGAGCCTGTCGCTGGTGTTCTCGGGGCTCATGAGTGGTGTGATCGGTCCATCGGCAACGATCGCCATCATTGGCGGTGGAAGCCTTCTGTGGGGCATCGTGTTCTTGTTCATGACTCGGGCACTTCGAGCAGAGGCTGAGGCGGAAGCACTCGCCGTTCATCCGCTAGCAGCCGAAACCGACCTGAGCTGATTCTTGGGAGTGCGGGCTAGGCCGGAACAACGGTGACGGGAATGCCATTGAGCACGGCATTGCCCGATAACGGATCGAGAAGTTCTGGATCGGTGAGCAGATTCGAGTTCACACCTGGTCGTTTCGAAGCGACCTTAGAAACAGTGCCGGCCATATCGTGGCCCCAGCCGTGAGGAAGGCTCACGACCCCAACGGGAACTTCGTCGGTGACCTCAACAGGCGCACTGACCGAACCAACTCGAGAGGCAATGACTGCTTCGGAACCATCGATGAGCAAAAGTCGTGCGGCATCGTTTGGATGAACAAGCAGTGTGCAACGAACCTTTCCCTTCACGAGCGCCTCAACGTTGTGCATCCACGAGTTATTGGACTGCAAATGACGTCGGCTAATGAGCACCAATCCATCTGTATCGATTGGTGTGTCGAGCGTGGTAGCGAGGCGAGCTAACTCGTCGACAATAATTTGTGGTGCCAGTTCAATGGTTCCTGATTCGGTACGAAGCGCTTCAGGTAGCCGGGGTTGGAGCGCCCCGAGGTCGATTCCGTGCGGGTTCTGTTCGAACGCGTCGAGCGAAAGTCCATCGGGGACCGCGCCAAACCAGTCGCCGCTTGATCCAGTGCGGATCATGACATCGAGAATGTGATCGATGGCAGTGCGCGACGGATTGGTTTGCACGATCGCCCGCAACTCCTCGACGGATCGGTCGGCAATGGGGGAGGCGGTGGAATCGATTGCTGACTGCAGCGCGCCGTCGAGCAACATCGCATCGATCACGGCAGGGTCATTGCCGGCATCGGGGCCGGTAAAAATGAGCGAGAGTCGACCGAGGATTTCGTGCTCTTGCAAACAGTCGCTCTCGAACATGGGCGGAGCCCATTGCGCGAAGTTGCGCACGGCTAACCCGATAAATGCCATTTGGTATTCGCTGCGCTCAAGAGCAGTGGGTGGGGGAAGGATCACATTTGAGTTGCGGGTGGTTTCGTTTAGATACGGATCGACACTGACCATGAACTCCAATTCCCGCATTGCCGCATCGAGTGCTGCCGAATGCGGGGTGGAGAGAACGGGGTTTCCGCCCACGGTGACCATGGCGCGGATCTGACCATCGCCGGGGGTCGTGATTTCCTCGGCCAGACCGGCAACGGGGTACTCGCTGCGTACTTCGGGGTAGTTGCGCACACGGCTGTGGCGACGGCCAATGCGGAATCCGCGGCCGCGGCCTTTTCCTCGACCACTTTCATGTGGCGTGAGCGGGAACATCGCTCCACCAGGAGAATCAAGGTTCCCGGTGACCAGGTTGAGGGCGTCGACCGCCCATGCCGCGATCGTTCCGAAGCCGACGGTTTGTGTGCCGATGCGTCCGTACACGACGGCGGTGGGTGCGGCCGCGAGTTCGCGAGCCATGCGGGAAATCGTGTCGGCGTCGATTCCAATGCGTTCGGCAACTGCACTCGGCGTGAACGGCTCAACGGCATCGGCGATCTCGCGAAGGCCACTGGTCATGCCCGGCGCTCGACCGGCATCGATCAGATCTTCGGTAAATAACACGTGCAACATCGCGCATAACAACAGCGCGTCACCTCCGGGGCGAATCGAGTGCCACTCGTCGGCGTTTGCTGCGGTCTTGGTGCGACGAGGATCGACAACCACAATCTTTCCGCCGCGTTCGCGTATGGCCTTCATGCGGCCAGGCCAATCGGGTGCAGTGGCCAGTGAACCGTTTGATTCGTAGGGGTTCGCCCCGAGGATCAACAAGTGATCGGTACGGTCAATGTCAGGTACCGCAATCAGGATCGGATTCCCAAACATCAAACCACTGGAAACATGCTTGGGCATCTGATCGACAGTTGACGCGGAATACATCTGCGGACTGGCCATTGCCTGAATGAGTACGCGGTTGTAAATGACGGTGCCGAGTGAATGAACACTTGGATTTCCGAAATACGCGCCCACCGCATGGCGACCGTGCCGGTCGATAACGCCTTGGATGCCTTCGGCAACGATGGCGAAGGCATCGTCCCACGACACTTCGTCCCATGTGGCCGTTTCTGGGTCATCACCGCGTCGCACAATGGGGGCGCGTAGGCGGTCAGGGTCGGTGTGCAACTTGTGAAGCACTGATCCCTTTGGGCAGATGAAGCCCTTTGAGAAGGTGTTGTCGCGGTCGCCACGGACACGAAGAACGGCGCCATCACGAACGGTCAACTCAAGGCCGCAGGTCGCTTCGCAAAGCGGGCAAGTGCGGTAGTGCGTTGTGTCCGAAGTCATGGCCCGAGCGTAGGCTGCGCCGATGAAAGCTGTCGTTCTCACTGCTTATGGCGATCTTGATGTCCTCACCATTACCGAGGTCGCTGATCCGGTGCCTGGTCCCGAGGAAGTGCTCATTGACATTGTGGCTACGGCATTAAATCGTGCTGATCTTCTTCAGCGTCGCGGCCTGTATCCCAGCCCGCCGCTGGCCGGGTTCACGCCACCGGCTCCGGAAATCCCTGGCATGGAGTTTTCCGGCCGTGTCGCTGCACTCGGCGGGCGAGTTACGTCATGGTCGGTGGGCGAGGAGGTTATGGGCATTGTAGGCGGTGGTTCCTACGCGCAACGGCTCGTCATCCACGAACATCAACTCATGCGCATCCCGACCACGGTGTCTGTAGAAGATGCTGCGGCAATTCCCGAAGTTTGGATCACAGCGTTCGACGCACTCGTGGCCCAAGGTGGGCTCACATCTGGGCGCACTGCGCTCGTGCACGCTGGTGCCTCTGGTGTCGGTACTGCGGCCATTCAGATCTGCAAAGCACTCGGTGCTCGCGTGATTGTTACCGCATCGGCGGGGAAGCTCCATGCGTGTCGTGAACTCGGCGCCGATCTTGCAATCGACTACGCGTCTGGAGATTTTGTTGCAGAGTGCATCTCATTCACCACTGGCACGGGTGTCGATGTTGTACTCGACGTGATCGGTGGCGACTACGTCGACAAGAACATCGCGGCGATTCGCGTCGGTGGTCGCATTGTTCAAGTCGGTACGATGGGTGGTGGCCGTACCGAGGTAAACATCGGCATGTTGTTGCCAAAGCGGGCCAGTTTGATCGGCACGGTGCTGCGAGCTCGACCGCTTGGCGAGAAGATCGCCATTACGCAGCGATTCGTGGCCGAGATTCTGCCGCTCTTCGATACCGGTCTCGTAAAACCGGTAATTGATTCTCGCTACCCGTTGTCGGCAATTGCCGATGCGCATGCATACATGGAGACCAACGCGAACGTTGGCAAGATCCTGATCGACGTGTAGTTGCCTCGTGTAATTGCTCGGTGTACTTAGCGCTGAGCGATCGGCACGTAGTCGCGAACGCCGGAGCCTGTGTAGAGCTGACGGGGGCGTGCGATGCGGGAGTTCTGATCGAGCATTTCGCTCCAGTGAGCAAGCCAACCCGCCATACGGGGAATGGCGAACAACACGGTGTACATCTCGATGGGAAAGCCCATGGCTTGGTAAATGAGGCCCGAGTAAAAGTCGACATTCGGATACAGCTTGCGGCTCACGAAGTAATCGTCGGCCAAAGCGGTTTCTTCAAGTTTGAGGGCAATGTCGAGAAGTTCGTTCTTGCCGGTGACTTCGAAGACGTCGTAGGCGATCTTCTTGATGATCTTGGCCCGCGGGTCGTAGTTCTTATACACGCGGTGGCCGAAACCCTGAAGAACCATCTTGCCTTCGCGGACGTCTTTGACGTAGCCATCGACGTTGTCGAGAGAGCCTATGGAGTTGAGCATGCGAAGCACGGCTTCGTTGGCGCCGCCATGGCGAGGGCCGTACAACGCAGCGGCAGCTGCGGCCGAGGATGAATAGGGATCGGCATGGGCAGAACCCACGACCCTCATGGCCGTGGTCGAGCAGTTCTGCTCGTGGTCGGCATGCAGGATGAACAGCACATCGAGGGCCTTAGCCAGAACCGGATTTGGTTCGTAGTTGGGCTCGGCGACGCGCCACATCATGGAAAGGAAGTTCGAGGTGAAGTCGAGGCTGTTGTCCGGGTAGACGAACGGCATGCCGACGCTGTGGCGGTGAGCGCCAGCAGCGATGGTCGGCATCTTGGCGATCAGACGGATGATCTGCTTCTGACGACTTTCCAGATCGAAAATGTTCTTCGCATCGGGATAGAAGGTGGAAAGTGCGGCAAGGGTTGAAACGAGAATGCCCATGGGATGAGCGTCGTGGTGGAAGCCCTCCATAAAGCGCTTGCGCACGTTTTCGTGAATGAACGTGTGGTAGGTGATCTCGTGTGTCCACTCGGCCATTTCGGTTTCGGTGGGAAGTTGACCATTGAGGAGCAGGTAGGCAACTTCGAGATAGGTCGACTGTTCGGCTAACTGCTCGATGGGGTAGCCGCGATAGCGCAGGATTCCGTTTTCGCCGTCGAGTTCGGTGATGGAACTCTCGGCTGCAGCAGTTGTAGAGAACGACGGGTCGTAGAACCAGGTCCCTGGCATCAACTTCGACCATGCCGCTGAGTCAACACCGCCATTGACAATCGGAACTTCAACCGATTCGCCAGTGCGGTTGTCGGTGATGGTCACACTCTCGGCCACTCGTGGAACTCCTGTATTTCGTCGTGTTTTCGGATCCCCTGCAGTGGCATCCTAGTGGCCCCAGAGCGGCTATCGGTCGGCCGAGCGTGAATGATTCGTAAACAGCATCCCACCGAACGCCAAAGCGTCGATGTCAGAGGGGAGTGTTGTCGTGCGAGCGGGGCTGAAGGCGTTCTCGCTTGTGATCGAGTGCCTCGAGAGCGGCAGCGATCTCCGTGCGAGTATTGGCCGGGTCGATGACGGCATCAATAAATCCGCGATCGGCAGCGATGTAGGGGTTGAGAAGGCGCGCTTCATAGGCATCTTCAAGAGCTTGGCGGTCGTCGTCGGCGATGCCGCGGTTGAGGATCTCTACCGCACCTTTGGCTCCCATGACCGCGATTTCTGCCGATGGCCACGCAAGGGCAAGGTCGTTTCCCATGCGCTTTGAATCCATGACGATGTAGGCACCGCCGTAGCTCTTGCGCAATGTGACATTGATTCTCGGCACGGTGGCGCGGGCATAGGCAAACGCCATTTGTGCGCCGTGGCGGATCATGCCGCGCCATTCAAGATCTTTGCCGGGGTAAAACCCGGGCGTGTCGACGAGGGTGATGAGCGGGATATTGAACGCATCGCAGAACGCAACGAAACGAGCGCCCTTTTGCGATGCCGGAATATCGAGCGTTCCTGCGAGTGCACACGGTTGGTTGGCCACGAAGCCGACTGGTCGTCCACCGATTGATGCAAAGGCAGTGACGAGGTTTGCTGCCCACGCGGCGCGTAGTTCGAAGAGTTCTCCGTCGTCGGCAATTGCTCTGATCACGGTGCGAACGTCGTAGGAGCCTGTGGGAGTTGCCGGGATGATGGCGCCAGCCTCGGGCGTCAATCGATCGACGGGATCGCTCGTGACCAACCGAGGTGGAAGTTCATCGTTATGGCCAGGCAAATAGTCGAACAGGTTTGCTACCCAGTCCATCGCTGCGGCTGCATCGGCAACAACTGCGGAAGCAACGCCGGTCGTTCGACTGTGGGCGCCGGCGCCTCCGAGGTCCATTTTGTCGATAGGAACACCGGTGAATTGGCGCACCATGTGGGGACCGCTCACAAACGCGTACGCGTCTTCGGTCATCACCACATGATCGGCGAGGCCCAAAAGAAGCGCTGGTCCCGATACCGCTGGTCCGGAAACGGCCATCACCGTCGGAACAATTCCGGAACAGGAACTCAACGCTTTCGCGGCCTGTCCCCAACCGTGCAGTGCGGCGAGTCCTTCGCTGATGTCAGCGCCGGTTGATGAAAGTTCGACAACAACAGGAAGTCGTTCCGCTAACGCGACATGGGCAGCGTTTGCGATGCTTTCGCCGTCTCGCGGTGACAGCGCTCCACCTTTACCGTCTTCGTTTGCGTCGCCGCCAATTCGAACGCGAACGATGGGGCGCGGCCCACTCATCGTTTCAAGAACGTCAATGTCGGCGTGGACGACGCCAGGGACCTTTGCTCGGAGATGGACTGCTCGCCCGGTGTTGGACGCGAACCTTCCGCTCTTGGGGGCGGAGGTAGCGGGAGGTGTCATCAACCAGAAGAGGTGGTGGAGCCAATGGCCGGGTGAATGCCCGGACGGCGGTTGCCCTGAGCGGCGACGACGTCTTTGAGGACATCGACTAACACTCGGGCTGGAGCCGAGAGTAACGCCTGTCGGCGGGTGGCGAGTCCCACTGCTCGGCCGGGAAGTCCCTCGACCGGTGCGGTATGCCAGCCAAGGTCGGATCGGGTCGATACCGCGCTCGCAGGAAGAATCGCCGCGCCGAACCCTTCAAAGGCCAGCGAGGCCATAAGTCGAGTGCCGTCCACCTCGGCTTTCATAGCCAAGACATACCCACGTTCGGCAAACAACGCATCGAGTTGGTCGCGGAACGGACGGCCAGGCGGTTCGACGATCAGATTCACGCCATTGAGATCGGCAAGTGTGATGTGGTCACGTCCGAATAACGGATGGCCGACCGGAGTGGCAAGGATGCGGTCCTCGGTGAACAGTGAGGTCGAAACGACTCCAGGATCGTTAGTGGGTGTCGTGAGAACAGCGAAATCAATTGCGCCGGTGTCGAGTTTGAGAAGAAGCGAGGCCGTGGTGGCATCGTGAACTTCAACCCGGATAAGCGGGTGCCTTGTGGCTGTCGCCTCGATGAGCAACGGAGCGAGCCACCGAGCAGTGGTTCCGATAATGCCGATGCGAGCAGTCCCTGACACCTCGGACCTGACCGAATGGACGTCAGCGCTGAGCGCGGCGAGTTCCGCGTAAATGCGCCGGGCTCGTTCCACCACGACGGTTCCTTCGGCGGTGGGGAGCCCGGTGGAGCGATCGATCAGGGTCGCTCCGAGTTCCTTCTCAAGCCGAGAAATATGGGCAGAAACGTTGGATTGCACGGTATGAAGCGATCGAGCAGCAGCGGTAAAGCCGCCATGATCGACAACGGCAAGGAGCGTAGAGAGCTGGCGGAGGTCCATCACAAATAATGATGGCACAGATCACGATAAACAGTTGGACCGATGGGTAACATAGGGGCACACTGCGACCAGCAAGTGTCGGACTCAAAAAGCGGATCCCCCTCTGCAGAGTCCGTAGATGGTGTTGAGACTGTCCCCCCGGTTTCCACCTCCGCTCCGAAGCCGACCCAAAGGGTCGGCTTCGGTCGTTTTCGGCCTACTGTCGGCGCTATGGAACGCGGACCAGTCATCATCGAAGCAGCGATCAACGGGAATCGGACCAAGGAACACAATCCGAACGTCCCGCGGTCGCATGAAGAACTTGCTAACGACACGCTTGAGACGCTCGCTGCCGGCGCGTCGATCATTCACAATCACGGTGCGGTCTTTGGTGATCCCCGTGAGGTCGCCGATGATTATTTGGCGGGGTGGATGCCGGTGTTTGCTGAACGTCCCGATGCGTTGTTGTACCCAACAGCAAATTTCACAAACGGTGGACTTGATTTCGAGCACTTGCATCTCCTCGCCGAAACCGGACTCATGAAAGTCAGTTTGTGTGATCCAGGTTCAACCAACCTCGGCGGTATCGATGCTGACGGCATTCCGAACGCAGGCATCGTGTACTCAAATAGTTACGACTCGATCCGCATTCAAATGGAACAAGCTTCCGCCGATCGCGTGGGACCGAGTCTTGCGATTTACGAACCGGCCTTCATGCGCACCACGATGTTGTACTGGAAGGCAGGAAAGCTTCCGGCCGGCACAATGATCAAGTTCTACCTGTCGACTGATCGTGGGTACATGGGGGCGCCATTCGGTCTGCCGCCAACCCGATTGGCGCTCGACGCGTATCTCGAAATGCTCGGCGATTGTCCGGTGCCGTGGGCATTATCAGTTGTTGGTGGAGATCCGATCGAAGCCGGCCTCGCCGAATACGCAATCGAACGTGGTGGCCATCTTCACCTTGGACTCGAGTTCTACGGTGGCGATCGTCAGCCTACGAATGCCGAACTCACCCGCAACGCAGCCGAAGTGTGCGAGCGCATGGGTGTTGCTGTCGCAACTTGTGACGAAGCTGCAGCAATCCTCGGACTGCCTCGTCGGTAACTCTCTGAAATTTTAGAGTGCTGAAATGCTGAGCGTTCAGACGCCTTGGCGCTGACGGATGATATTGAGCGCACCGCCGGCCTTGAACCAGCCGATCTGTTCGTCGTTCATCGTTTGAATGCCTTCGAAGTCGATGGTGGTGCCATCGGGCTTCACGATCTGGCACTTGACCGGAACATCGGGAGTCAGATCAGCAAGACCGAGCACGTTGATGCGGTCGTCTTGTTCGATGAGGTCATAGACCTTTGGATCGGCGAAGACGAGCGGCAACACGCCCTGCTTCTTGAGGTTCGTCTCGTGGATGCGAGCGAACGAACGGGTAAGAACAACCTTGGCACCGCGAAATCGCGGTTCCATTGCGGCATGTTCACGTGAGGAACCTTCGCCGTAGTTCTCGTCGCCAATAGCGATCCAACCTTGACCAGCAGCGTGGTAGCTCTTGCCAATGTCGGGGAACGACTTTGTTGTTCCGTCGAGTTGATCTTTACCCTGGCCAACTTCGTCGGTGAATGCATTGACGGCACCGATGAACATGTTGCCCGAGATGTTTTCAAGGTGACCGCGGTACTTGAGCCACGGACCAGCTGCAGAAATGTGATCGGTCGTGCACTTGCCTTTGGCCTTCATGAGAATCGGAAGGTTGAGGAAGTCGTTGCCGTCCCATGCGTCGAACGGTTCGAGAAGTTGCAGTCGATCAGAGGAGGGCGACACCTTGATGACAACCCTCGACGAATCGGCCGGGGGTGCGATGAAGGTGTTCTCGCCAGCGGTGAAACCCTTTGGTGGAAGTTCAACGCCAACGGGAACTGGGATCATGACCTGTTCGCCAGAAGCGTTCGTAAGCGAATCGGTAGTCGGGTCGAAATCGACGCGCCCGGCTAATGCCATTGCCACAACTGTTTCGGGTGAGGTGACGAAGGCAAGCGTTGATGCGAGTCCATCGTTTCGCTTTGGGAAGTTGCGGTTATACGAGGTGACGATGATGTTCTCGGTTCCCTCTTCAACGTCGCTTCTGGACCACTGACCGATGCACGGTCCACAAGCGTTCGCCAGCACAGTGGCGCCGATCTGCTCGAGATCGGCGAGCAATCCGTCGCGTTCGATGGTGGCGCGAACCTGTTCCGAACCGGGAGTGACGAGCAACGGCGTCTTGGTGCTGAGCCCGTTCTGATGTGCGAATCGAGCGATGGCTGCAGCGCGACTGATGTCTTCGTACGAAGAGTTCGTGCACGAGCCAATGAGTGCTGAAGAAATTTCCATGGGCCAGCCTTCGGCCTTGGCTTCGGCGCCGAGTTCGCTGACCTTGCGAGCACGGTCTGGCGTGTGGGGACCATTGATGAGCGGCTTGAGTGAAGAAAGATCGATCTCGATGATCTCGTCGAAGTACGACGTCGGATCGGCGAGAACTTCATCGTCAGCACGAAGGTCGGAAGCAACCGCATCGGCAGCTTCGGCGACATCGGCTCGACCAGTTGACGCGAGATAACGCGCCATCGCGGGGTCGTACGGGAACAACGAAGTGGTCGCACCAATTTCTGCACCCATGTTGCAGATGGTGGCCTTACCGGTGCACGAAATGGATTCCGCGCCGGGACCGAAGTATTCGACAATTGCACCCGTGCCGCCCTTGACGGTGAGGATGCGAGCGACCTCGAGGATGATGTCTTTCGGCGTCGACCAGCCAGCGAGTGTGCCGGTGAGTTTCACGCCGATGAGCTTTGGCCAACGAACGTTGAACGGATAGCCCGTCATTACGTCGACGGCGTCGGCGCCACCAACACCAATTGCGATCATGCCGAGACCGCCAGCGTTGGGCGTGTGGCTGTCGGTGCCGATCATCATTCCGCCCGGGAATGCGTACTGCTCGAGCACGACCTGATGAATAATGCCCGAACCTGGCTTCCAGAAACCGATGCCGTATTTGGCGGAAACCGATTCAAGGAAGTCGTACACCTCGGCGTTGACATCGTTTGCCGTTGCAAGATCGATGCGCGCGTTGCTCTTTGCCTGAATGAGATGGTCGCAGTGAACCGTCGATGGCACAGCTGCTTGGGGAAGACCAGCGGTCATGAACTGCAGCAATGCCATTTGTGCTGTTGCGTCTTGCATGGCAACACGATCAGGGTCGAGATCGGCGTAGCTGCGGCCGCGTTCAAGTTCCTGGGTACGCGGGTCGCGTAGGTGATTGATGAGGACCTTCTCGGCGAAGGTGAGGGGCCGCCCGAGGCGCTCGCGACCGATAGCAACGTTGGTTGCGAGACGGCCGTAGACGCCGTTGATCAGTTCGATGGGGGTACTGGCGAAAACTGCCATTGGGGGAGCCTTTCCGATGCTCTGCGAAACACGAAGAGTCTACGGCTCAGGCGCCTTGCAGTTTTCCGGCCGTGGTCGTGGTGGTTGTGAGGTTGTTCACGAAGTCGGTGATGAAGTTCGGGTTCTTGACGAGGAAGATCAGGTAAACGATTGACAAGACGATCCCGATAACGCCAAGCACGATGCCCGTGGTGGCCATGCCGTCGCCCTTTTTCCAACCATTTGACCGAGCGATTGCTCGGCGGCCATTGATACCAAGGCCCAATGCCGTGGGACCGAGGATGATGCCGACAAATCCGGTGCAGGTAATGGAGAGGATCCCGCACACCATCGCGGCAATGGCGAGGCCGGAGAACTTTGGCCCCTGCCAGGCGGGTTGTAGGGGAGGAGGAGTGGCCGGCCACGCTGGCGGCAACGGGGCGCTTCCGTCTGGAGCAAGCAACTGGGGCGGGGGAGGTGGAGGGGGA
>CAMCTW010000006.1 GCA_945878645.1 Bifidobacterium breve | reverse complement strand
TCCCTCGCTCACGGTTGCCGATGTTGACTACACCGCCGACGATGAAGGTGTGCTCGTCGCCCATGGCGGTCGCTTCGGTGGGTACGCGCTCTACATGCAAGACAACGCGCTCCATTACGTGCACAACTTCTTGGGTAAGCAGCGTTTTCGCGTGTCGTCACCTCCGCTGCCGGAAGGCCATCACACACTCGGCTATTCATTCACGCCAACGGGTCAGTTCGCTGGCACAGTTGACTTACTTGTCGACGGCGAAGTGGTGGCCAGTGGCGAGATTCCGCAGACGACGATTTATTCGTATCACTTGTTCGGCGAATACTTCTGTATCGGATATGACGACGGAACGCCGGTCGACAACACCTATTTGGCGCCGTTCCACTTCACTGGTCGACTCGACACCGTGGTCGTCGATGTGTCGGGTACCCCGTTCCGCGACCTCGCCCTCGAAATCGAAGCGTTCTTCGCTTCGCAATGATCTGGTTCGCGTGAGTCAACCCGTTACGTTCCGCCGCTCTGGCGAACCCGAACTTCCGCCAACCTGGCCCGAGGGGTTTCCTCCTGCGTTCCACGTGCTCGCCAAGCCAACAGGGGCAATCTGCAATCTTGATTGCACCTACTGCTTCTTCTTGTCGAAGGAACAGTTGTATCCCGGTGACCGATTTCGGATGTCCGACGATCTCGTTACGACCTATCTGACCCAACTCATTGCAGCGCACCGAACTCGCGAAATCACGATCGCGTTTCAAGGCGGCGAACCCACATTGATGGGCGTCGACTTTTACCGCCGCCTTGTGGCCAAAGCCAAAGAGATCGCGGGACCTCAGCGAATTCTCGAGTTCACGTTGCAGACCAATGGGACTCTGCTCGACGATGAGTGGTGTGAGTTTCTCGCAGCGGAAAACGTGTTGGTAGGTCTGTCTCTCGATGGCCCGCCAGCGATGCATGATGCCTATCGTGTCGATAAGCAGGGAAGACCCACCTACGAACGCGTGAAGGCGGCATGGGAGCTCCTGCAGCGCCACGACGTGGCCACGAACGTCTTGTGTTCAGTGCATGCCGCCAACGCCGATCATGGTATTGAGGTGTACAAGCACTTCCGCGACGAACTCGGGGTTCGATTCATCCAGTTGATCCCAATCGTTGAACGGGCCACGCCTGAACTCATCGTTCAAGCCGACGCTGGTTGGGGAGTACGAGCCTCCGAACGGCCGCTGTATGTGCAGGACGGCTCACTTGTCACGGAACGATCGGTGACCCCCGAGCAATGGGGAAACTTCCTCACGGCAGTGTTCGATGAATGGGTGCGTAACGACGTTGGCGAAGTTTTCGTGCCGTCCTTCGACGCTGCGCTCGCGGCATGGCTTGGCATGCAGTCATCGATGTGCATCTTCTCTGAGACCTGCGGAACGGCAATCGCTCTGGAGCACAACGGAGACGTGTATTCCTGCGATCACTATGTCGAGCCCGAGTACTTGTTGGGCAACATCTCCGAGCGCCACCTGGCCGAAATGGTGGCCTCTCCGCAGCAGCAGGCCTTTGGCACAGCCAAAGCCACGACGCTGCCTTCCCAGTGCGTCACATGTGAGGTTCGATTCGCCTGTCATGGCGAATGCCCTCGTAATCGGTTCGCGACAACGGCCGATGGCGAAGACGGGCTCAACTATTTGTGTGCCGGTTACTACGAGTTCTTCACCCACATTGATCGGCCGATGAAGGTCATGGCCGAGTTGCTGCGCACGGGGCGCCTCGCCGACGAGGTCATGGCGATCCTCGCCCAAGCCGATTGATCTCTTTGCACCGATGAGCAGTTTCCGGCTCCGAAAAACTGGTCAGACTGCTAGAACTGATTTGATTCTTGCTTTAGCAACATGGGGCTTGGGCTGTTGAGCAAGTGCTGGCTGGGACGACGACGGGTGGGGACACGATGGCTAGTGCGGCAAAGAACTTCACTGTCGACCGACTGACGAGTTCCATAGGTGCTCGTATCGAGGGCATTGATCCTCGTGACATCGACAGCGAACTCGCGACGAGACTTCGTGAAGAACTCGGACGTCACGGTGTCTTGGTCTTTCATGCCCCGGGCATGACCGCCGACGAGCAATGTGCCTTCGCTGCTCACTTCGGATCACCGATGGGCCACCCGGTGAAGGAGTTCTTGGTCGGCGGTCCCGATGATCCGATCTCTGTCGTTGAAAACGACGCAGAGAAACCCCCGCAGGATGATCAGGATTTCCATACGGACTACTCGTTCAACGGCGAGATCCCGGACCTCGCGGTTCTGCGCCCAGAAATTCTTCCAGCGAATGGAGGCGACACGATTTGGTCATCGACTGCGGCTGCGTATCGACTTCTTTCTGATTCGTACCGCCAAATACTTGGAAGCATGAACGGCGTTCACGATGCCGGTGAACGATTCTGGTTCGAGATGGATCGCATGCTTGGCCCAGAGCAGGCCACGAAGGCGCGCAATGCGTTTCCCTCGGTGATGCACCCAGTTATCACGGCCCACCCGGTAACGGGGGAGCCGCTTCTATTTGTGAATCCTGGTTACACCGTTTCCATTGACGGTCTTACCGCTCCGGAGAGTCGGTCAATGTTGCAGATGCTCTTCGAACTGCTCAACGATTCCTCGCTCCACTATCGCCATCGCTGGCATGAAGGCGATCTTGTGATGTGGGATGAACATGCCACGGTGCATCGGGGTCCATCGGACTTCCACCCCGAGCACCGAAAGCTCACGCGGGTTACCGCGAATCGCCGAGCACCACGTTCGTTTGTACCTGCCTGATTACGAATCAGAACGGGCGATGGCTCGTTCGTCAGTGCCGAGGTATGAAGCAATCACGGCAGGATTATTACGGATTGACGTTGGGTCGCCTTCTGCAATGACACAACCAGCCTCAAGGCAGTAGATCCGGTCAGAGATCGACATGACCATTGGCATGTCGTGCTCAATCACAAGAATCGAAGCGCCAAGTTCCTTGCGGATCGATTCGATGAGAGGACCGAATGCTTCTGTCTCTTTCTGCGCCACACCGGCGGTGGGCTCATCGAGAAGCAGCAGTTCGCTGTCGAGGGCTAACAATGCACCGAGTTCGACGATGCGTCGAGTGCCGGTAGAGAGTTCGCCCAGGAGGGAATCGGCGTAACGAGAAAGTCCGAGGTAGCCGATGATCTCGTTGGCCTGCTTGTGCTTGCGCTTCTCGCGTTGTGGTGAGGGCGGAAGCGAAAGCATCGATGGAACCAATAGCGAACTCTCGCGAGCTTCCAAAGCGACCATGAGGGTTTCACGGACGCTCAGCGATGAGAACAATCGGGCGTTTTGGAATGCACGACCGATGCCGAGGCGAGCACGGCGTGGCGCCGAACGATCGTGAGCTTCGGTCCCAAAGATTTCAATGGTTCCCGTGCTGGGAATGAAACCACTAACCGCGTTCATGAGCGTTGACTTGCCGGCACCATTGGTACCGATGAGGCCAACAATCTCGCCAGGCTTGACCGTGATCGAGGCGCTGTCGACAACAACTCGTCCGCCAAAGCGAACCGTGACATCAGTCGCCACGAGCGGCATTGCGCTGTTCTCATCATGAGTCTTCACTGATGCCAGTGAACTTACGGAACCAACTTGGGTGTTTCGTTTTGGCTCCCATCCGGTGCGCTTAGCGAGCCAGCCCAGGAGAAGGTCGCGTGCTGAATGGATGATCGAAATAAGACCACCGGGGAAATAGAGCAGTACAACCAACATGCCGATACTGCTGGCAAACAATTTTACCTGTGGCGTGCCATCAAAAAGAATTGGTATCGCGATGACCACAATAACGCCAAGAACAGCGCCAGTAATCGATGCGATACCGCCTACAACGGCGACAGCGACGACTCGAAGGGATTGCTCAACATCGAACCATCCGGTGTTGGGGCTGAGTTCGAGTTGAGCCGACAGCAGCGGGAGAAGTCCACCGGCAAGGGCTGCGAGGCCGCCTGAAACCGCGAACGCGGTGATCTTCTTCGCGGTGGGGGAGACGGTGTACGCCGCGGCGGCGAGTTCGTTGTCGCGCACCGCGATGATTGATCGGCCAACCCCTGTCCGCCTGATCTGCCACACCAACAAAAGAGCGAGGATCGTCACGAGAAGGCAGAACCAATACACACCTTGGAAGTTGTTGCCTTTCACGTTCCAGAACAAAAGTCGGTAGCCCTTTGCTCGATTGACGTCAAGATTGGCAATAGCTCCTTGTCCAGAAAGCGCGCTATTGAAGATGAGCCAATTTCGAACCATCAGCCCGAATCCAAGGGTGATCACGGCGAGGAAGAGGCCTTTTATTCGCAATGCCGGCACACCAACGATGAGGGCGGCGATGACTCCAAAGGCAACTCCGAACAGAATGGCAACAGGGACGGGTAAGCCTCCGGAGAACTTCACGGTGAAATATCCCCCGATTGCTACAAATCCGAACTGGCCAAGAGATAGCTGCCCTGCCCATCCGGTGAGCACCGTGACGGAGAGTGCGGCAATGATCCAGACCAAAATCTCGGCATATCGAAGTGGGTCGGTCGGCTTGTTGAAGATTTGCGGAAGAAGCAGCGCGATTGCGAGAAGTAGTCCGAGCCCAAGCACGGTGGACAATCGATAGAGCGGATGCTTTCGCAGTTCTTCGTTGGCTGACTTGAGTTTCGTGGTGAGTTGCCATTCGTCAGCACTCAGCCCACTTCCGCTTCCGTTGAACACAATGAGAACGAGGAGGATGAGGAAGATTGCCAAAATGTTAGATCCCTGCGGTATTTCACCGACCTGGGCCCAGGTCACACAAAGCCCATTGACGATGCCAACAACCACACCGCCAACAACGGTCCAACCGAATGATCGCATCCGACCAAACATTGCTGCGGTAAGAGCTAAGAGGAGCAGAGTTGGCCCGAGCGCCGAACTCACAGTTGCGATATTGCCCCCTTGTACGGGTGCAATAAGAAGTGCAGCGATGACAGCCAGCAGGCCACCGAGAGCCCAGACCTTGGTCGATACGCTTCGGATTGAGATGCCTGCTAGTTGCGCCGACGCGGAATTGTCGGCAGTGGCTCTGACCTGCCGACCAAATTTCGATTTCTGAAGCAGAAGTGTGAGACCGAGCATCAGGAGTGGAACGGCGATGATGATCGTGATCATCGGTCCGGTGACAGTCACCCCGAAAGGATCCCAACTGCCACTCAGGATGACTGGATAAGTCACGCCCGCTACATCACCCTCGGGGATCGGAAGGCGAAGTTGCAGCAACTGAATAAGTTGGGTGAGGCCGAGCGTTGCGACGAAAAGTAGGAGTCTCGGTTGGGTGAATAATCGCCGGAGGATGAGTTCAGAGGCGACGCCAAGAAGCACCCCGGCCCCCAAGGCTATGGGCATAGACCAGACGTAGGGAATCTTGTACTGAATGAAGAGCAACGCCATGGCGTAACCGCCGAAGGCTCCGATCTGGCCTTGAGCAAAGTTGATAACACCCGTTGCTCGGAAGATAAGAACGAGGCCGAATGCCACGAGGGCATAGACCAATCCTTGAATGAATCCGGAGAAGATGATGTCTCCGCTGAATGTGAGTCCGAACATCACGATCAGGCACCCTCTCCGCTAAGGAACACGGCGCGAAGGAGGTCATCGCGCTCTAACAATTCTTGGGCCGGTCCTTCGAATTTCACCTGACCACGCTCCATGAACACCGCTCGGTCAGCAACCGCCAATGCCACATTTACTGATTGTTCGACAAGCACCATCGTTGTCCCCTGCTCTTTCAGTTTCTCCACGATGCCGAGCAAACGTTGCACAACGATTGGGGCGAGCCCCAGCGACAGTTCATCGATGAGAAGCAGGTCGGGTTCAAGCATGATTGCTTTGCCTAGCGCAAGCATCTGTTGTTGACCGCCGGACAGAGAGCCGGCTTTCGAATCGACGAGATGAAGAAGTTCTGGGAAGACCTCAAATGTTGCCTCAACCCGCTCTGCTCGCTTCTGCTTGTCTTCGATGAGTTCACTCCAGAGTTCCAGATTCTCCGAAACGGTCATTGATGGGAACACTGCATCGCCGCCAGGGATCTGCATCATTCCGAGCGCTACTCGATACTGAGGATCGACAAGAGTGATTGTCCTCCCGTTCATGCGTATGACGCCGCGGTCGGGATTCAACAAACCACTGATGGACCTCAAAATGGTTGACTTTCCTGCACCGTTCGTGCCGAGAAGGGCAAGACACTCGCCCTTCTTGACTTCGAAACTCACGTCGAAAAGCACTTGAAGGGTTCCGTAAGAGGCGTCGACATTTCGCACCTGAAGAACAGGGACGTTCTCGGGGTCGGCGGCCATTCGCTTTTGCTCCTCTTGCATTTCCATAAGTTCGGAAACGGTGAGTGAGATATCACGCTTCATATAGCGGGATCCGTAAATGATCATGAGCCCACCGATGAGTGTCGCCACAGGGATGACGACTGTGAGCGCAGTGCGTTGCCCGAATGCGTCGGAGAATGCTCCGGTGAGAAGGCCACCGAAGAATCCACCCATCAGGAAGATGTAGACGCCCACCATCGAGAACGCTTGGGCTCTCATCTGGTACGGAACGACGGCGGAGATTGTTGGCCCGAGTTGGGTGAAGGCCATTCCTTGGCACGCGTTGCCGATTGCAAAGAATGCGATCAGGATTGCTGCTTGTTGGAATCGGAGTCCGACTGTGAGGAAAAATCCGTACATCAAAATTGATGCGCCCATGAGTTTGAGGGCCGAGGGCGGATTTCTGCGAAAGAGGCGCTCTCCATAACGACCAGCTATCGGAATCGCAATTACCGAGACCGACCAAGTGATTGACATGATCCAACCGCGCTGGAATGCCCCATACCCATACACATCTTTCATGAGCAGGTTGAAGGTGGCGGGAACCGCGACGAGCGCGAAACCAAGAACGCCGATGCCGACGATAAGAAAATAAAAGGTCCGAACTTTTTTGAGCCTTGCCATGGCAGCGCTAAGGCGAACCGGTCCGTCATGAATTTCGCTTTCGGTGATGTCCTCACCAAAAACAGCTTCTTGTTCGTTGCGCCCGCGCTTGGGCTCGCGCTTGAAGGCGAACGCAATTGCGAGTCCCACAGCCGGAAATCCGAACATCCAAAACACCCAGCGCCAGTCACCGGCTTGATCGCCGGCGATGAGGACAATTCCGCCAGCGACGATCGGCCCTACAACTTGACCGATTGGCCGGCCCAAGGTTTGGGCGGCGAACATGCGAGTACGGACCCCGATCGGATATTGATCGGCGATCAATGACGGGGTGATTGGAATATTTGCTGACTTGCCAATTCCTGTTCCTGCAGTACCGAAAGCCATCTGGAACGGGTTCACGATGAAACCGAGACCTACACCGCAAGCCCCCCAGACCGCAGTTGCAACACTAAGAACCTTTGTGCGGGAATAGCGATCGGCGAGCCAAGCAAATGGCAACGAAGCAAGCACCAGCACGACTCCGCCAAAACTGATGAGACCGAGAAGCGTCGTATCGGAAATATCAAGCGTCTCTTGAATGTCGGGACCAAGGACGAGCAGGGCCACGGTCTGAAATTCTTCAACGACGATGAGCAGCAGCAGCAGGGCGATCATTGAGACCCCTCCCTGTTTCAGACCCTCACTCAGGCGCATCCCTTTTCCGCCGACTCCGGGTAGAAGGTCATCGGGCAGCACCACGATCTCTTCGTTGGCGGCGGCGAGGCGTTGCTGCTCTTCTTCAAAGATCACAGAGGTCAGGCTCGACAAGCCCTGGCTGCTGGTGCTCTCGTCATCGGTTGTTGACATGGCTCTCCTCATTCTTTGCCTCGAGGGGCATGCGACCGCGAGTGTCCAATGCCCCAAACCCCACGGGGAAACCTAGCGGAAGATCGGAGTGGGTGACACCAGTCACTTGAGGCGTCGGATTTTGCTACAGTTCTGGTTCTCGCAAATGCGAGAACCATCTCCAAATCCTCAAGGGGGACCTTCATGGCACGTTCAAAAACTTGGACTGCAGCAATTGCGGTTGTGTGTGCATTCACGCTCCTAGCTGCTGCATGTTCCAGTTCCGATAGCAGTTCCGGCGGGGCCGGCGACACCACTGGCGTCACCGACACCACTATCAAGATCGCTGTTGCTGTCTCCGATCTCGATGGTCTCCGTGCCGCAGGTATTGCGCTTGCCCCGGCACTCACGACTACGAACCTTTCAAAGCGTGTTACTTCTTACTTTGATGAGTGGAACGCGGCTGGCGGCATTAATGGCCGTAAGATTGAAGCCGTTGTCATGACATGGGATCCGGTGAAGCCGGCCACTGCGCAGAAGGTTTGCGACGATGCCACGATCAATACCCCGGTGTTCGCATTCATGAACACCAACGGCATGGGTGCCAAGTACATCGAGTGCATCGCCGCCGCGGGCGTTCCCGTTCTCTTTGGTGACAACGCTCCGCAGTCTGCGCATGACACCGGTTGGCTCACCTCGATCTCGCCTTCGGCTGAGACCAATGCGAGCGCTGGCGTCGCTGCCGCGGTCAAGGCTGGTCAGATCGCGAAGGGTGCCGCAGTGGGCGTCCTTAGTGGTAATGGCCCAGAGCACGTTGCGGCCGTTAGTGCAGCCAAGACCGTCCTTGAAGCGAATGGCAACAAGGTCACCGTTGCTCAGATCAACACACTTCAGGGTGACCCGGGTATTCAGAACACCGAGTCGGCTGCTGCCGTGAACACCTTCAAGGCCGCCGGTCTTGCCAACGTTGTTGTTGCCCTTCAGTTCACCGCTTCAGGTGGCTTCTGGGACAACGCAGCAGGCAACGGCTGGAAGTTCACCTTCCTCGACGTTGCTTCATCGATGTGCACCGCATACGGAGCGAAGAGCCTCAAGCCTTCCGCCGTCGGTGGCATTTGCTACACGATCTGGGGCGATTCAACCTCATCTGACGGCAAGCTCCGCGCTGAAACCGATTTCGAGAAAGAATGTCGTGCACATTTCGACAAGATTTCTGCGAACGACTTCGGCGGCGTTAAGTCCACTCCGGGTATTCCTTCCGGCGAAACCCGCACCATGCCTGACGGCACAAAGGCGAGTTCCGACGCCCCGCCGAATGAGTGCACGCTTTCCAATGTCCTCAAATTGTCCCTCGAAAAGGCCGGCAAGAAGCTGACCCGTGAAAGCTTCATGAAGGCCATGCGTGGCCTTGGCAGTCTTCCGATCGCCCTCGGCTCTGATGGCAAGGGTTCACAGGCCACAGGCAAGACCTACCTCGCCGATTTCATCCATGGCGACAAGTTGACCGCGGCTCCTACGGGCACCGCAAAGAATGCCAATGGCACCTACAACAACTGCCCAGCCGATATTCAGTGCTGGGTTCCTGTAGACGCTGTTTGGTATCCGATCAGCAAGTAGTAGATCAGTCACAGATGTTGAAGAGGGCGTCAGCTTCGGCTGGCGCCCTCTTCGCGTTTGCCCGGTAGGTTTCGTCGATCGCTCTCGAAGGGGAAGTCATGGCAAAGCGCAGCTTGTACTTGCATGAAGTCGTCGATGTCGTTGGTCAAGGCCAGTACGACTACATGGAGCACCTGTGGCAGGACCCCGTGTTGCGCATGCCTGAGATGAACAACTTGCTTGGGTCGTTCTACGTGTGTGCGCAAGGTGGCGGTCGTTGGCCGCAGGTCATCAACATTTGGGATTGTGGCGATAAGGGCTGGGAGTCGTGGGGTCGCAATGTCGACAGGTTGAACCTGAAACGGCGTAACGCGTTCTATGGCGATTGGTGGGACAAAGCCGCGCAGTGGCGAAGTGGTGGTTTCGACCGCCTTCTGGCTGGCGTTCCTGGTAGCCCAACCACCTCTGATCTCGTCGAAAAGAAGTTAAAAGGCACGCTGTTTGTACACGAAGTACTCGACGTGCGCGCCGGGACCGCACTCGAGTTTTTAGCTGCGAACGTTGCCGAGCGCGTTCCCTTGTGGCGCGAATATGAGCACGAACCTGTTGGTCTCTATGAAGTCGTGTCGAACCCTCACGAAGTTGTCATGGTGTGGTCGACCAACATCCCGGCACAAATTCGCCTTCACCGAAACCGCGACACTGCTCTCGGATTATGCGATGAAGGCGAAGCCGATGAGCGCATCGTTGCGTGGGAACGCCGAAGCGCCGAGTACACCATCGGTGGAACCACTCATGTAATGACGCCGCTGCCTCGTACCATCGTCGGACCCGACGACTGGGAAGACGCGTCGCTCGAAATGTGGTTCGGTTCCGACGACACGCAACCGACTCTCTGACACACTCTGACCTGACCCGGAGGTATTTGAACGTGACGACGACATCTCTCACGGTGACCCCACTTTCCAATCGGATCGGCGCTCAGATCGACGGTGTCGATCTCACCGACCTCGACGGTGCGGAGTTCACGGCCATCGACGAAGCGCTTATGCGCTATCAGGTCGTCTTTCTCCGGGGCCAGGAACTCACCGCCGACTCCCAAGCCGCCTTCGCCGGGCGATGGGGACCGCTCTCGGTGTTCCCTGTTTCGAAAATGATGGGACGAGATACGACGATGTCGGTGATCGAAGATACTGTTGAGAGTCCGCCCGCGACCGACACTTGGCACACCGATGTGACCTGGGTCGCCGAACCACCGCGAATCGCCGTGCTTTATGGCGACATCATTCCGCCCTCTGGGGGCGACACGATGTGGTCGAGTCTTTATGCCGCCTATGACCAGTTGAGTCCCAAATTGGCCGCATTCTGTGAACAGCTATCCGTCTTGCATCATCGCGGCGCGGAATTCGATCGCATCACCGGGGAAATATTCGGGGCACAACTCATCGCCGATCTCGAAGCGACCTATCCAGCAGTTGAGCATCCCCTCATTCGCACTCATCCCGTCACTGGCAAGAAGGCGCTCTTTGTCGCCGGACTTTTTATGGATCAGATCGTGGGCATGAACCGTGCCGAGAGCGATCTGCTTCTTGGTTACTTGCAAGGCCTTATCGACGATCCCAACAATCAGGTGCGCTGGCACTGGCAACACGGCGATGTCGCTATTTGGGACGAAGCGTCAACCAACCATCGCGCGCTCGCCGATCATTATCCGCAGCATCGGCGCATGCGTCGCTGCACCATTGACGGTGAGCGACCTTTCTTCCGGGACTGATCCCATTCGCTGAAGGGCGTATCGGTGTCGTCGGTGCGTCTTTGTGCCGATCGGACCTGCGTTGATCGGTGATTCAGGATTCAAGCCTCAGGAACAAAGAACGGGTTCAGTTCGAAATCGGTGGGCTGTTCGAAGAACGCTCGTACCGAGATGATCTTGCCGGCGTCGTTCACTTTGTAGATCTCAATGCCGCGTAACTCCACGAGTTCGCCGTGCAGAGTGCCCTTGTTGAGCATCTCAACTGCTGCTTCGTGGGTGCCGCCGGGGATGATTCGCTGCGGGTGCAGCGTCCAGACCCGACCATCGGTGAAGGAGTTGTCCCAAGAACCTTCGGCAGCAGCGCGCCCAACCTTTGGGGCTTTACCGACCGGGTCCTCGAACGTGACGCTGTCTTCGAACAGTGCAAGCCATGCCTGGCGATCCTGAGCGTTCCAGTTGCTGGCATGTTGTTGAACGGCAGCAACTGCCGGATGGGCAGAGAGTTCGCTCATGCGATCACTCCATGGGCACGAAGCTGTTCGATGCGTGCGTCATCAAGACCAAGCTCAGCGGCGAGCACCTCGTTGGTGTGTTCGCCAAGCCACGGCATGCGTACATCGGGGCCTTCGGAAACCCGCGACATCTTGATGGGGTTTCCTGGAGTGAGCACCGGGTCGCCGCCCTCGGGCCGAGGAATCTCCATGAGCATGTTGCGGGCAGCAACGTGAGGGTCATCAATGACCTGTTGTGCGGTAAGGCATGGCCCCGCCGCAACACCGGCATCAGCGAGCGCTCGGCATGCATCGATGTTGGTCATGCCGGCTGCCCATTCCTTCACTCCAGGGCGAAGGATGTCGTCCATGTGTTCGCGCCAGCCGGCGCGAGTTGAGAGTCGTTCGTCGGTGAGCCATTCCGGCTTGCCGACGAGATTGGCGAGACGTTCAAACTCGTGCTCGCGACCGACCTGAATAATGAACCAACCATTCGAGGCTTCGAAGCCGTCGAGGATCATGGCCAGGCCTTGACCTGGGGCGGGGCGCAATCCGAGTGACCAGAAGTTGGTGACGAGATCGGTCATCGAAATCATGGCGTCGAACATCGCAACGTCGATGTACTGACCTAAGCCGGTGCGATCGCGATGGCGAAGTGCAGCGAGAATGCCGATGGTGCCGAAGAGCGCGGTGCCGATGTCACCGAGTGCGCCAACGGGTGAAACTGCGGGCGGGCGGCCGGGCTCGAGTTTGTAGTCGTAGATGCCGCTCATTGCTTCTGCGACTGCGGCGTACGCGGGCCAACCGTCGTATGGCGTTGCAACGGTGTTGCCAAATCCGGAAACTGACAGGTAGATCACACCCGGATGCACTGCGGCGATGTCGTCATAACCAAGACCCATGCGTGACAGCGCGCCGCCTTTGAAATTCTCGGCGACGATGTCGAACTTGGGAGCGAGGTCGAGGATGAGCTGCTTGCCTTCGGGCGCCTTCAGATCGACACAGATCGACTTCTTGTCGAGGTTGTTGCGCAAATAGGTAGCACCGACAAAGCGGCCATCGGGGTCGGTGATGCCCGGTTGTGAACCGCGGCCCAAATCACCGCCCTTGACGCTCTCGACCTTCACAACGTCGGCGCCGAGGCGAGCCAGAAGTTGTGTGGCGTAAGGGAGAGCCTGCATCTGCTCGAGGGCGAGAATTCGCACGCCTTCGAGGGGCTTGCCGTACTGGACGGCATCGGGATTGGTGATTGCTCCGAGTTCCATGCGCCGACCCTACCGGGCGAGCCGAGCAGAGGTTCAGGCCGTGGCCCGGTACTCGGCCACGATGGGCGCAAGTTCCGCTGGAGTTGCGCCGTGCATGATCACGCCGTCGCAACCCAACGCGAGTTGATTACGCACCGCCGCGACGCAGTTAGCGGGGGAGCCAACCGCGGCTGACGAAAGCCATTCCTCGGGAATAAGGGTGGCGACGTGCTGCAACTGTTCGGTGGTGCCCACAACATCGAGGCCGCGAACCGAACTCACCACTTCATCGGCAAGGAAGCGATCGACAACGGCTTCGTCCCAACCGTTTGTGCGAGCAAGTAAGTGTCCGTAGCCCTGTAGGTAGGTGCCGAGACGACCCACCAGCTTCATCAGCCGTTCTTCTTCGCCGATGTGATCGCCGATGGTGGCATAACACGACCACACCTTCACTTCATCAGGGTTACGGCCCGCTTGTTCGGCAGCACGCTTCACAGTCTGTACGCAATGTGCGGTGGTTTCGTCGGTAAAAAAGGTGTGGAGCACAACCTCGTCGAAGCAGCGGCCTGCGAGTTCAAGCGTGTTGTCGCCGAATGCCACTATCCCCATCGGCAAGTATTCGTCGAGCGTTGCGTCAATGTGAAGAACCGGCCAGGAGCCCGCTGGTCCGTCGTGGCCGATGATGACCTCGCCACGAAACAGTCGGCGCATAAGCCCGGCGAAATCTTCCATCTGAGCAGTGGTGATGCGGTCAATGCCGAATGCATCTTGCATCGGCGCAATGCCACGACCGAGGCCCAATGTGAAACGGCCGCCAGTCAGACTTTGCATCGTGCGCGCAAACCCGGCGGTGACGATCGGGTGGCGAGTGTTGTGGTTTGTCGCCGCGGTCGAGATCGCAATGCGTTCGCTCACCGCGCCAACCGCGCCACACAACGTGGCGGCTTCCTTCTTGTTGTAGCGCTCGCTGACGAACACGCGGCCAAAGCCCAACGCTTCGCCTTCACGAACCTCGGCAATGAGGTCGCGAGAGGAATCGGGCTGGCCGGGAAGTGTGTAGAAGCCAAGTTCAGGCAGGACGGTGGCGGTCATCTACTGGGGCACGATCGTCGATGTGGCGGGCATGGCGGTTCCTTGGTTTTGAGGCTTGTCTTTGCGGTGTCTGACGGTTTATCAGTTACTGTCAGAGGCATGCGAGGCATCATTTCTTGGGGGGCTTACCTCCCGTATCGACGGCTTGATAAGTCACAAATTTCGGCTTTCATCGGACAGGGAGGTGGCCGCGGCACTCGAGCGGTTGCGTCCTTCGATGAAGACACAACTTCAATGGGTGTCGAGGCAGCACGCCTGGCACTTCGTGGTGCTGACGTTTCCGGCGCTTCGGCTCCCGAGGCAGTCCTCTTCGGCACCGCGCTTCCTGCCTACGCCGACAAAACCAACGCCACAGCAATCCATGCGGCACTGCGTCTGCCGGCTGCAGTTCCGGCATTCGACATGGGCGCATCGGTCGGCTCCACTGCTGGCGCTCTGCGCCTTGCTCTTTCCACGGTGGGCAATCGACTCGTTGTCACCTCCGATATGCGCACCGGTTTGGCCGGTTCGGCGGATGAAGCCAATGGCGGCGATGCTGCCGCAGCATTTGTCATTGGTGAGAGCGATGCAGTGGTTGCCGAATACATCGGCGGGGCCAGCATCACCGAGGAATTCATCGATCGCTGGCGGACCCCGGGTGAGATTCGCTCGAAGGTGTGGGACGACAAGTTCTCTGAACTCACCTACGTCGCCGCTGGACGTCAGGCTTACAAGAACGCTCTCGAAGCCGCCGGCCTTTCGGCCGATCAGGTTGACCTTGTTGCCGTCGCTGCACCAACTGCTCGAATCGGCTCTGCGCTTGCATCAAAGGTTGGCGCCGCCAAGGTTGTCGACGACCTCACCGCAACGATCGGATGCACTGGCGCAGCGCAGCCCGGTTTGGTGCTGGCCAACGCACTTGAGAACGCCGAACCTGGCCAAACCATTGCGCTTGTTGTTCTTGCCGATGGCGCCGACGTCATGATTCTTCGCACATCGCCTGCGATTGCCAAGTACACGCCCACTCGTTCAATTGCGACACAACTCGCATCGGGTGCGCCACTGGCCTACGGCCGATTCCTTTCATGGCGCGGCATGATCAATGTCGAACCGCCCCGTCGTCCCGAACCGGCCCGTCCTTCGGGAACAGCCGCTGCCCGCACGACCGATTGGAAGTTTGGTTTCGTTGGCAGTCGTGATTCACAAACTGGTGATGTCTTCCTTCCGCCGATACGAGTTTCTTCTGATGGTCAGCGCACCGATCAGATGGAAGACGCACCGATGGCCGATGTGGAGGGCACGATCGCCACGTTCACGGTCGATCGCATTGCGTATTCGCCGAGTCCGCCAATTATTTTTGCTGTCGTCGATTTCGACGGTGGCGGACGTTTGCCAATCGAACTCACTGATACTGATCTTGAAGAGGTCGCCATTGGTGGCCGTGTCGAGATGACGTTCCGTCGTCTGTTCACCGCCGATGGCATCCACAACTACTTCTGGAAGGGGAAGCTGATCCGTGGCTAGTCATGGAATTCGCGACCAGGTAGCCATCGTCGGGATGGGCTGCACCAACTTCGTTGAGAACTGGGGAGCCAGCCTCGACGACATGATGATCGATGCCTCGAACGAGGCCTATGCCTCGGCCGGCGTCAACAAAGACGATGTCGACGCGTATTGGTTTGGCACCGCGCAGAGCGCCATGAGCGGTATCGCTCTTGCTCGCGCGCTGCAGTTGCAGAACAAGCCGGTGACTCGTGTTGAGAACTACTGCGCAACCGGTTCTGAAGCGCTTCGTCAGGCTTCGTATGCATTGGCTGCGGGCGCGTACGACCTGTGCATGGTTGTCGGTGCCGAAAAGGTGAAGGACACCGGCTTCCAAGGCCTCAATGCCAACCCGATTCCGAATGACGGAACGGCACGCACGCTTACCGCAGCCGCGATGTTCTCAATGATCGTTCCGGCATACGGCAATAAGTTCGGCGTCGACGAAGACACAATGCGCGCGGCACTCAGTCATATCGCCGTGAAGAACCACTACAACGGTGCCCGTAATTCTCGTGCACAGTTCCGCAAAGAGATCACGGTGGAAACTGTCGAGAAGGCCCCGAAGATGGCGGGCACGCTGGGCCTCTTTGACTGCGCTGGTGTTGCCGATGGTTCGGCCGCAGCAATCGTGTGTCGCGCTGAAGATGCGCACAAGTACACCGATAAGCCGATTTACGTGAAGGCACTTTCGTTCATCGCTGGCAACGGCGGCGGACTCACCGACCCGAACTACGACTACACGACCTTCCCCGAGATCGCTGCATGCGCGGTCGATGCCTATGCGCAAGCTGGCGTCACCAACGCCCGTGAACAGGTCGCAATGGCTGAAGTTCACGACTGCTTCACGCCAACCGAACTTCTTCTTATGGAAGATCTTCAGTTCTCGGCGCCCGGTACCGCATGGCGCGATGTGCTCGACGGTGTATTCGATCTCGACGGCGAACTTCCGGTGAATCCCGACGGCGGCCTGAAGTCCTTTGGTCATCCCACCGGTGCCAGCGGTTTGCGCATGATGTTCGAAGCGTTCTTGCAGCTTCGTGGTGAAGTCCCCGAAGAGCGCAAGATCCATTCACTGGCCGAAGGTCGCAAGCTGGCGCTCACCCACAACCTGGGTGGTTACCCAGGCGAGATGGTGAGCTTCGTTTCGCTCCTCGGCGCCGAACTCGACTGATCCGGCCGCTTCTGACGTTTCTATAAATAGCGAAGGCCCGGCATTACGCAGGGCCTTCGTCGCGTCGGGGAAGAAGTTGGGACGACTACAGGCGTTCGATGATGGTGACGTTGGCTTGTCCGCCGCCCTCACACATTGTCTGGAGGCCGTAACGACCACCGGTGCGCTCGAGTTCGTTGAGCATGGTGGTCATGAGGCGAACACCAGTGGCGCCGAGAGGGTGACCAAGGGCAATGGCGCCACCGTTCACGTTGACCTTGGAAAGATCGGCGTCGAGTTCCTTTTGCCATGCGAGCACAACACTGGCGAATGCTTCATTGATTTCAACAAGGTCGATGTCGGCCATGGTGAGGCCGGTCTTTTCAAGAGCGCGCTTCGTTGCGGGAATCGGTGCGGTGAGCATGTAGATCGGATCGTCGGCCAGCACCGAAAGATGATGAATGCGAGCACGGGGCTTGAGGCCGTGACGCTTCACTGCATCTTCACTGGCGATGAGCATTGCGGCGGCGGCATCGGATATCTGCGAGGCGCATGCTGCGGTTACTCGTCCGCCTTCGGTGAGCGTTTTCAACGAACGGATCTTTTCCCAGTTCGGCTCACGGGGACCTTCATCGAAGTTGAGACCGTTGAATTCAAAGATTTCGTTCTCGAAGCGACCTTCGGCCCGAGCCCGAATCGCGCGCTCATGTGACTCAACGGCGAACGCTTCCATGTCGTCGCGACTGATGTCCCATTTCTGGGCGATCATCTCGGCGCTATTGAACTGCGAAACCTCGCCGGCGCCGTAACGGGCAACCCAGCCCTTGGAACCGGTGAATGGGTCGGTGAAGCCGAATGGTTCGGCAACGAGCATCGCTGAACTGATCGGAATCTGTGACATCTGCTGCACGCCACCAGCAACAACAAGATCCTGCGTTCCGCTCATGACACCTTGTGCTGCGAAGTGCACGGCTTGCTGCGAAGAACCGCACTGGCGATCGATGGTGGTACCGGGCACATGCTGCGGCATTCCCGCAACGAGCCATGCGGTGCGAGCAATGTCGCCGGCCTGGCCGCCGATCGCGTCGACACAGCCGTAGACGACATCGTCGATGAGTGCGGGGTCGACATCGACGCGGTTGAAGAGTTCAACGATTGGCGCAGCCCCGAGGTCGGCGGGATGCACATCGGACAAACCGCCGCCGCGTCGACCAACTGGGGTGCGAACGGCATCGATGATGTAGGCCTCAGCCATGGGGGACTCCTCGGAGTGGATTGTGATCAGAACGAATGAGCCGAGGTTATCGGCGAGACAATGCTGGGCTCAGACCGACAGGATCGTGCAGGAACCATGGCCGAACAGGCCTTGATTAATAGCAAGTCCAACCTTGGCGTTTTCGACCTGATGGCCATCGCTGCGTCCTTGCAACTGCCAGGTGAGTTCGCACACCTGCGCAATGGCTTGTGCGGGAATTGCTTCGCCAAATGAGGCGAGTCCGCCCGATGCGTTGACCGGCTTCGAACCGCCGAGTGCAGTGACGCCGTCACGAACAAGTCGAGCGCCTTCACCTTCAGGGCAGAAGCCGAGGTTTTCGTACCAGTCGAGTTCGAGTGCAGTGGAAAGGTCGTACACCTCTGCACACGAAACGTCTTCGGGACCAAGGCCAGCCTGTTCGTACGCGTTGTACGCAATTGAATCTTTGAAACCGCGAGCGGGTGCTTGCACAACCGAGTTGGAGTCGGTGGCGATATCGGGAAGTTCGAGACGGACCTGCGGGTAGGTCGGCGTCGTGTTCGACACTGCACGGATACGCACCGTGCCCTGAAGGGTTCCGAGTTTCTTCATGGCGTATTCGGGCGTGCAGATGATCACTGCCGCTGCGCCATCAGAAGTCGCGCAAATGTCGAGAAGACGAAGCGGATCGGAAACGATCGGCGAACCGGCAAAGTCGTCAAGCGTGAACTCTTTGCGGAAACGGGCATTCGGGTTGCCCACGCCCGCCTTCGAGTTCTTGACTTTTACAAGAGCGAAGTCTTCGACGGTGTCGCCGAACACGTCGATGCGACGACGCGCATTGAGCGCGAAGAACGCCGGGTTCGTTGCGCCCAGCAAATGGAAACGCTGCCAATCGGGATCTTCCTTTCGCTCGCCACCAACCGGAGCAAAGAAGCCCTTGGGTGTTGTGTCGGCGCCAATCACCATGGCAACATCGGCAAAGCCCGCAAGGATCTGCGCGCGAGCCGACTGCATGGCCTGTGCGCCAGAAGCACACGCGGCGTAAGAAGAAGAAATCTGCGCACCAGTCCAACCCATTGCCTGCGAGAAGGTGGAGCCAGCAACAAATCCGGGGTAGCCATTACGAATGGTGTCGGCACCAGCAACGAATTCAATGTCGCGCCAGGCAACGTCGGCATCGGCAAGAGCGGCTTTGGCTGCGACAAGTCCGTAGTCAACGAAGTTCTTTCCCCATTTGCCCCACGGGTGCATACCTGCACCGAGAACAACAAGATCACGTTCGGTTGCCATCACGCACTGCCTTTCGGGGCCGAAGGTGCCCAAGTCCAGATCCAGTGGTCGACACCTTCGTCGTCGCGGTAGAGCACCTGCAGATCAACTTCGACTTCCTGGCCAATAGAAAGGTCAGCGGCCATGACGCCCGTGGCGACCTGACCAAGAATCACGATGCCCTCGGCTTCGAGTTCAACGGCAGCAAGCGCATAGGGCTCGAATGGTTCAGCAGCCACATAGGGGGGTGGCGGCGCGTAATGGTTCTCGGTGTAGGACCACACCTTGCCCTTGCGGGAAAGCGGTGTGGGCTCAAGCTCGGTGCCGTCGCAGTCGGGGCTGGGGCAAGAGCCGGAGCGGGGAGGGAACACGACGGTTCCGCACCCAGTGCATTTGGCGCCGATGAGGGTGTACGGCTCGGAGGTGGTGAACCACCCCTCGACCGCAGGAATTCGCTCTGTGGTTGTCACGTTCTGCAATGTAGTGGTGTCGGAGGAGAGGGCCTGCATGACGTCTGCGCTGGTCTTGGGACTTCAGGGCCCGGTCGGACACAGGGGGCTCGAAATTCCAGGGATGATCTGGCTTCCTACCGGATTTCTCCGTGGATCCGCGCAAAACTTCTGGTTCAGAGTTTGACAGTTTCGGCGTTCCGTCCTCTGCGCATGACTTCGACCATCATCCACACGGCAACGGCGCCCTTTGCCGTCCACAACCATGCCCGGATGAGGTTCACAACCATCAACTCGTCGTAGGTCTGCTGGTCCCAGCGGTCGAGCAGCACTCCGTGCGCCGGAGCGGAGAATGCCGCTGTGTCGATGAGGATGAACAACATCAGAAATGCGCTGATGATCGCCGCAACACGCATGCGCTTCGGATGGGCGAGCAGTAGCACGAGCACGCACAATCCTTCAATCAGCCACGGCCCGAAGAGCACTTTGCCGATGCGGTCGACATGAGCGTGTTCGTAGGCATCCCACGAGTCGGCGCCGACGAGCGGAAAGAGGTCGTAGTGCACGACATGCACGGTCCAGATCATCCCAACCATGAGAACGGTCACGACGAGTTGCACGAGCACGACCCACTGAAGTCGCAGCCGATCGAGGCCGGGCAATGTCGGCGACCAATCGCCGCTGGGAGTTGGCGTGAAGGTGGGGAGGCGCATGGCCGAGACGGTACCGACGGGTGCGCGTGGGTGATGGATCGGGCGGGGAGTTCGGGAATGATCCGAATGACCTATTCACGATGTCATTTCGCATCCATATGATCGAACACATGTACGAAACTTGCAACGAGACCTCGAGTGGGTGCGGCGGCGTCGCCGTTGCTTGTGCATCAGTTTCGTCTGCTCTCGCATCGGTGCCCGCAGCATTCGGGTTCGGGTCCTTCGATGGTGCGTTCGCTCTGTTGTGCGATTCGGTCTCGACAATGAGCGAACGTGGCGTGCCTGCCGATGCAGCGGTCTTGGTGGCGTTGCACGCGCAACTCGATGCGTTGTCGGCCTTGGTCTGCGAGGCCGAGATTCGTTTCGATCGGCACGAACTGTGGCGCAATGCCGGTGCCAGCTCGTTGCGGGCATGGTTCGCTGATGCCTATGGGTTGTCGCGCAAAGAGGCGTCGCGTGTGGCTCTTCGGGCCGAACGGCTTGAGTCCTGGCCCGAGCTTGTCGAGGCGTGGGGCGCTGGTCGATTGAGCGGCGCGCAGGTCGATGTTGTGGTTGCGGCGGTGCCGACACGGTTCGTTTCTGAGTTTGCGATGCGGGCTGGCGAAGTCGTGCGTGTCTTGGAACCGCTCGATAGTGCGCAAACCGAAGTGGCAATGCGTCAGTGGGTGCGTTGTGCTGAAGCCTCCGACGGGCCCGAGCAGTTCATCGATCGTCCGTCTGGGGTGCATCTCGACAGGCTGCTCGACGGTCGTGTGGCCCTGCAGGGTCAGCTTTCACAAACTGAAGCCGAGATCGTGCAGTCGGCATTGCGGGTGTTCGATATACCCGATGCCGTCGATGAACGGGGTGAACTCATCGGCGAGTCTCGATCACTCGGGAAACGCAATGCCGATGCACTCGTAGAAATCTGCCAGTTCGCACTATCGCATCGTGAGGGGGCGGGGGAGTCCGGTCGTTTCGTTCCGCATGTGTCGTTGGTGGTCGATATTCAGGAGTTGCGTGCATCGGCATTGCGAGGCGCTGGCGTGTGCTCTCATGACGATCTCGAGCAACAGGCCAAGGCGTTTGGTTGGTCGGCTGCTGAACGGGCGTGGTTCGCCGATGCGTTGGTGCGCCAGGGCGATGCGATGTCGCATGAGGGCAATGTGCTTGAAGCTGTGGCCGCCGGGATGCTCACCTGCGATTCCGTGGTGCAGCGGGTCCTCATGGCCGATTCGAAGGTATTGAATCTGGGCCGAGAAGTCCGAACCGCAACGCCAGCGCAACGACGAGCAATTGTTGCTCGAGATAGGCATTGTCGAGCGCCGGGATGTCGAACAAAACCCAAACATTGCGATGTCCATCATCTTGATCATTGGATCAATGGGGGCCGGACCGATGTCGACCGAATGGTGTTGTTATGCGGCACACACCATCGGGAGTTTCATAAACCGGGCTATCGCATGGAGCTTTCCGAACAGGCGGAGTTCACCGTGCATTCACCCAAGGGGTGGAGTCGGTCAAGCGTGCCGGAACGAGTCGAGCAGTTGGTGTTCGCTCGGGGTAAAAGATGATGCCTGGATAACGCGCCTCTGATCGGTCCATGTAAATATTTTTCGTGCCCTCGAAGCAGATCGCTCGAACCCACGCTTTTGCATCAGTCCGAATGAAGACTGCAACTGCGTTTCTTGCGATTGCCGCTGGGCTCGTCACTTACTCAAGTCTTGAGTTCATGCTGGTCGAAATCCAGACTGACTTTTCGATGTCGCCCAACGCCACGATCGTGGTCGCTCAAATTGCTGCGGGTGCCAGTTTGTTCGCCGTGTTCCTGGCTGGTGCACTTGCTGATCGCCTTGGTGAACGACGAGTCCTTTCGTGGGCGAGTGCAGCCTTTTGCTTCGGAGCAGTCATGGTTGGGCTTTCGCCTCATGAGTGGACCTTGATCGTGGGCCTCGCGATTGGCGGCGTCGGATCAATCGTGATGGCGATTGTTGGTCTCTCGGTTCTGAACAAGACATTTCCGGAGAAGGCACAGCGCGCACGTGCATTCGGCCTCTTCGCCATGATTGCACCCGTGGCAGCGATTGTGGTTCCTCTTCTTTCTTCAGTGATTATTCCGCGCTCAAACTGGCGATTTGTCACAATCTTGTGGGTCCTCGTTGGGCTCGGGACGCGGTTGCTGGTTAGCCGGACATTGCCAAAGGGCACTGGAGGTTCAGTTCGTTCTGAGCTGGTCACGCCGGCATTGGCGGGCATCGCACTTTCAGGCTCTGCATTGGCGTTCTCGTTTTTCGCTATCGGTCCGAAAGAAGGCCACCATTTCCAGAATGGACTGATCTCTGCTGGAGTCGCTGCGGTCGCAACGGTTTTACTGATCATGACCATGCGATGTGTGGCAACACCTACCCTTGATCTTCGAAGTCTGCGGAGCAAAGGTTCGCTTCCTATCCTGGGTGCGCTCTTTCTGGTCAACGGAGTGAATCTATTCTTTTTCACGTATTTGCTCTTGCAGTTCCGGTATCACCAGACGTTGATTGAGACCGCGGTACTACTCATCCTGCCGCAAGCGGTCGCGGGCGTTGCGGCCGTTGTGGGGGGTCGATTGAGCGCAAGATTGGGAAGCGCAAGGGTCGCAGCCTTCGCATTCTTTAGTGCTGCGGCGCTTTCTCTCGGGACGCTTCTCGTCGGGGCTGAAGCCTCGGCGTGGGCCCCGGTGATCGTTCTCACGATTGCGGCGATTCCGATAGCGGGGTCAGTGGGGCCGTTGACACACGCATTCATGGAACTTGCTCCTGAAGACGGCGTAGGTTCGGCATCGTCAGTGCGAAACGCAGCAGTGAACTTGGGTATCGCCATAGCTGGCCTCATAACCGGAACCATCATTTTCAATGATCTCGAGCGCGATACCGCACTGAATCTTGATGCGTATCGCCAACAGGCCGACGCCTTTCACCTGGCAGGTGTCTTCTGTTTCTTTTCGTATCTCGCCGCAGGGCTCCTCGTTGTCCTGTATGCCAACCGCCGTGGGGTTTCGGTGATCCGTGCCGCTCATCACTGACACCGCATCCGGGGAGTGGGGCGATGCTTCTGCGACCTTCTCTGCTGATCGAAAACACCGTTACCTGCTCACTCGCGTGTGGGATGCATCGCTGCCCACGGTGAATTTTCTCATGCTCAATCCGTCGACGGCTGATGCATTTCAACTTGATCCCACCAATCGTCGTTGTGTGGGGTTTGCGCAGGCATGGGGATATGGGTCGATAGTGACAACGAACATCTTCGCGTTTCGTTCGACGAATCCTGCCGGATTGCGAACGGCGAAAGATCCCGTTGGTCCCGACAACGACGAGACAATCTTGACTGCGGCGAAGAACGCGGATCTCGTCATCGCAGCGTGGGGAACCCATGGCGAATTCCAGGGGAGGGGCGAAGTCGTGTGCGCGATGCTCTGCGAAGCGGGCGTTGAACTACTCGCACTGAAACTCACGAAAGCGGGCCACCCGGGCCACCCGCTCTATGTCGCCGCCGATACGCAGCCGATGAGCTGGGTATGAGCCGGGCGTGAGCCCTGTTCAACGAATCGTTAACTGCCCGCCGTCGACATTGATGGCCTGGCCGGTAATCCACGAGCCCTGATCGCTACACAAGTACACGCACATGTTGGCGATGTCTTCGCCAGAGCCGTGACGACGCATGGGAATGATGTTGCGCAGCCGCTCCCAGTTCGCGCCGCGGTCGATGTCATCGAGTCGACTTGTGTCGACGATGCCGGGGCAAATGGCGTTGACGCGAATGCCGAATGGTCCGAGTTCGGCCGCCATCGCCGCGCCGAGTGCGTGGATGGCCGCTTTGCTTGCTGAGTAGGCCGCGGTACCGGCGCCGGCGATCTTGCCGCCAACGCTTGAGATATTCACGATGCAACCTGGTTGCTCGATGGCGAGCCAGTGCTTCGCTACTGCACGACTCAATAAGAACGTGCCGTTGAGATTCACATCGATCACTTTGCGCCATTCGGCAGGATCGAGATCGACAACATTGAAACGGTCGGGACCACGAGCAGCGCCCGCGTTGTTCACGACGATGTCGACGCGGCCGAGCTCGCTAATTGTCTGGGCAACGAGTGCATCTACTGCATCGGCATTTGCGATGTCACTCACAACAGGAATGCATCGTCGCCCGAGAGCGCGAATTTCCTCGGCAACCGATTCGATATCGCGCCAACCTGCCGCTTGTTCATCGGCGGGATAGTTGGCCGGAGCTCGACCGGTGCCAGTGATGACGACATCACAACCGGCGCGAGCCAATTCAACGGCAATGGGCCGGCCGATGGAACGCATCCGGCCTGCGCCTGTAACGATTGCGACTTTTTCGGACATACCTGTGAGTTCAAACGACATAAACGGAACGGTAGTGGCAGACTCGCACCATGAACTCGTTTACCGAAGTCCTCGGCCTCGAACCCGATGTTTTGATTGTCGATGTCGACACCCATCTCACGGAACCGGCCGACCTTTGGTCATCGCGCGCGCCATCGAAATACGCCGATCGGTTGCCACGCGTCGAGGAAAGCAATGGCCGCCTGGTGTGGATGTTCGATGGTGTCGAAATGGGCATTGCCGGCGGATCATCGGTCATTGATCGTGACGGTGGGAAACACCTCGGCATGAGTTTCATGGGCCTTGGTTATGAAGGTATTCATCAGGGCGCGTGGCGCATCGAGCCGCGCCTTGAGTACATGGATGACCACGGCGTGTGGGCGCAGATCGTGTACCCCAACACTGTTGGTTTCGGTGGGCAGCGGTTTGTGGACAACCCCGACGAAGACCTGCGCCTTCTTGCTGTCGAAATCTTCAATGACGCTTCGGCGGAGTTGCAGGAACAATCCGGGCAACGGATGTTCCCGATGGCGATCACGCCAATGTGGGATGTCGACGTTGCGGTTCGCGAAATCCGCCGCTCACACGGGCTCGGGTTGCGCGGCGTGAATATGGGAACCGGTCCGCACACCTTTGGGCTTCCCGATCTGGCCGAGGCTTATTGGAATCCGCTGTGGGATGTATGTGCGGAATTAGCAATGCCCGTGAACTTCCACATTGGTGCGTCCTCCGACACGATGTCGTGGTTCGGAATGACACCGTGGCCTTCACAAGATCTCGATACGAAACTCGCGATCGGTTCGGCGATGATGTACTTGTCGAACGCCGGCGTAATGGCCAACCTCATTTTCGGTGGCGTGCTTGAGCGTCACCCCGAAGTGCAGTTCGTTTCGGTGGAAAGCGGCATCGGTTGGATTCCGTTCTTCTTGGAGTCGCTTGACTACCAGTTGAAACAATCCATTCCGGGTTCGACACTGTCACTGACGCCCACCGAATACTTCCAGCGTCAGATGTCAGCCTGCTTCTGGTTTGAAGAGGCCGGCGTTGCTGGCGCAGTCGCCGCCCTTGGTGAAGATCGGGTGCTGTTTGAAACAGATTTCCCGCACCCGACCTGTTTGTATCCCGACGGTCTCACTCAGGCGGCAGTTGCAGTGAACTCGCTTCCTGCATCGGCTCGTCGCAAGGTCATGGGCGATAACGCCCGGCGCCTGTACCGCCTCCCGTAACGAGGCACCTGCTCGTTAGCGAATGGTGGGTGTGACGCGCACGCCGCTTTTGAAGAACGCCTGGCCTTCAGCCAGCGCTTCGGGGCGGTTGCCAATTTCTACTAAGTGATTCGCAGTAGCGATCGCCTGCGTACGCGGCATGTTGCGTCGAGCCCATAGCGCGCGCATGGTGCCTTGCACTGCGATCTGCGGAAGCGATGCGAGCTTCGAGGCGATCTCCATCGTGTGGTCGAGAAGTTGATCGCCAGGAACAACCTCGCTCACCATTCCCCACCCGTGCGCGGTTTGCGCGGAAATGCGTTCGTAGTTGCCCATGAGCGACATACGCACAAGTTCACCCCATGGCATTTGGTCGAACATAAACATGGGTTCGAAGCAGGCGGCCATGCCGTAGGTGGTGTGCGGGTCAAAGAACGTGGCGTGTTCGGCGGCGATGATGAATTCGCTTTCACCGAGTGCGTAGAACGCGCCGCCACCGCACATGCCGTTGACCGCTGTGATGACGGGCTTCCACAGGTCGGCCTGCTTCGGGCCGAGCTTCAGCATCGGATCGTCCATCATGAATGGCGAGTCGGGCTGACGGTTGTCCATGGCGAAATCGCGGTCGATGCCGGTACAGAACGCTTTGTCGCCGGCACCGGTGAGAACGACAACCTTGACGGTGTCGTCGTAACGGATCTCTTTGTAAAGGTGCTCGAGTTCCGTGACGAGCGCGAGGTCGCAGGAGTTGTACTTATCGGGCCGATTCAGCGTGATGACGCCGACACCGTCAGTGACGTCGAACAGGATTGCAGTGAGATTCTCGGACAGCGGGTGCGAAGCATCAGTAGCCATACGGGCAACCTACCAAGCAGCCGGGATTGGCTTGTGAACGAATCCGTATCGACTGGTCGCATCCCTCCCAACAGAGCCGACAGGTCGCCTTCTCTCCACTCATTGAGATGCCACTTCCAGGCCGGAGACGAGTCCGATCTTCAGTTCTGACAATCCGTCAGATAGACGAGGTAGGAATCGCTAGTGTCACCACCCATGCGAGCAGACGAGAATTGGGGAACCATTGGCCGGCTGGTGTTGGCCGCGAGAGATCGGTTTCCCAAGGTCGAGGCCTTGGTCGATGGCGATCTCCGCCTGACCTTCCCTCAGTTGAGCGATCGCATCGTCGATGCCGCTCGGGCGCACATTGCTGCCGGTATTGAAAAGGGCGACAAGGTCGCAATCTGGGCTCCCAACATCGCCGAGTGGGTTATCTCGGGTCTCGGTGCAGTCATGGCTGGCGGCGTATTGGTTCCGCTCAACACTCGTTATAAGGGAACCGAAGCGGCCGACATTATTCGTCGTTCCGGCGCCAAGGTGTTGCTGTGCGTGAACGGTTTCCTTGGCAATGACTATGTCGGCATGTTGTCGGGCACGGGCATTGACGAGAACTGCCGCATCGTCGTCATCAAGGGTGAAGCGCCAGCAGGCACGACCTCATGGCAGGACTATCTCGATGCGGGTGCCGCCGTACCGGTGGAATCGGTCGATGCGCGCGTCAATGCGACGAGCCCCGCTGATCTGTGCGATCTCGTATTCACTTCAGGAACCACGGGTAAGCCAAAGGGCGTCATGGTTACGCACGCGCAAACGCTGCGGGTGTTTGAAGTGTGGGCCGATGTCGTCGGACTCGCTGAAAATGACCGTTACCTGATCGTTAATCCGTTCTTCCACACCTTTGGCTACAAGGCCGGAATCATCGCCAGTTTCTTGAAGGGCGCCACGATGATTCCCGAGCCCGTATTCGATGTGCAGAAGGTGTTGGCTCGCATTGCCACCGAAAAGGTGTCGATGTTGCCTGGACCGCCCACATTGTTTCTTTCCATTCTCAACGACCCCAACCGTGCGAACTTCGATCTTTCGTCGTTGCGCGTTGCGGTTACTGGCGCTGCAGCGATCCCGGTGTCAATGATCGAGCGCATGCGCGACGAGCTCACGTTTAAGAACATCATCACCGCCTACGGACTCACTGAAGCAACGGGAACTGTCACGATGTGTCGACCCGAAGACGATCCGGAAACGATTGCGCTCACATCGGGCCGTGCGATTCCCGACACCGAGGTGCGCATCGTCGACGAGAACAACAACGAACTACCGCGTGGCGAGGCCGGCGAGATTGTTTGTCGTGGCTACAACGTCATGCTCGGCTATCTCGATAACCCTGAAGCCACCGCCGAAACCATTGATCCCGAGGGTTGGCTCCATACCGGCGATGTCGGAATCATGGATGAACGTGGCTACGTGCGCATCACCGATCGCACCAAGGACATGTTCATTGTTGGTGGTTTCAACGCCTACCCAGCCGAGATCGAAAATCTCCTTATGGGATTCGAGGGCATTGCTCAGGTCGCAGTTGTCGGTGTCCCCGATGAACGCATGGGTGAAGTCGGAATGGCTTTTGTTGTTCCCCGTGATGGCGTAACGATCGACGTCGATGCTCTTAGCGCGTGGGCCCGCGAAGAAATGGCGAACTTTAAAGCTCCTCGCCATTACCGCCTGGTAGACGTACTGCCCACCAATGCCAGTGGCAAAGTCGTGAAGGTCGAACTTCGCGAACTTGGTCGCGCCGAAATGGCGAAACTCGACAACAGCACTGGGGCCTGAGCTCAATGCCGTTGCCTGATGCCCCGTTCACTGGCGACTACGCCAACCTGCTTGAACTCTTCGACGCGGTTGTGGCGGAGTGTGGCGATGTAACGGCGTTCGTGGATGGTAATGGCGAGGCGGAATCTCGAGCTCGGATCACCTTCGCTGAGTGGGCGCGCGCTGCCGATGGCGTAGCGACTCGGCTTTCGTCAATGGGCGTGACACGGGGTGATGTTGTTGGGATCTCATTGCCGTCATCGATTGAGTATGCAGTTGCGTACCAAGCCGTTGTTCGTCTCGGTGCGATCGCTAGTGGCATGAACCCGAAACTTGGTCCTGCCGAAACCGAGCACATCATTGCGAAGTCTTCGCCCAAAGTGATCGTTACCGATGCGCTTGTTGTGAATGACCCATCGGTGGCGACGCTTTCGATTGCTGCACTGCGCGACTCATACAACGACAAACCATTCGCGAATCGACCGACAATTGTCGATACCGATCTTCTCGCCATCGTTTGGACATCAGGAACCACTGGCAAACCAAAGGGTGCGATGTTCGACCACGCATGCCTGCGGGCAATGGCGCAGGCTGCAGGGCCGTTGTCTGCGGTGGGGGACCATCGTTTGTCCCCATTGCCATTTGCCCATGTTGGGTACATGACTCGCGTGTGGGACGAATTGATGTACGTCATTACGACGATCATCTGCCCAACGCCGTGGACCGCAGTTGGTTCATTGAAACTCATTGAAGAAGAACGCGTCAGTGTTGGTCAGGGTGTTCCCGCTCAATGGCAGATGATGTTGGCTCTTCCCCAGTTGGCGACGGCTGACACGTCCTCACTTCGCATCGTTTCTTCGGGCGCCGCCCGCATCCCACCGGAAATGGTCGACGCCATGCGCGATCGCTTCCAATCGCCGGTTGTGGTTCGGTATACAAGCACCGAAGCGTGTGTCTCAACCGGCACTTCTCTCGATGATCCCGACGATGTGATCTGCAATACCGTCGGCACGCCTGGTTCGGGCGTTGAAATGGAACTGCGACTCGATGAGGGTCGCGGACGTGTTGTGGCAACGACCGACTCAGGAGATACCGAAGTTGGCACGGTGTGTTTGCGAAGCCGAGCGGTAATGCGCGGGTATTGGCAAGAACCCGAACTCACCGCCGACGCCATCGACGAAAACGGCTGGTTGCTTACGGGCGATCTTGGATTCCTCGATGCCCGCGGCGATCTCCACCTCGCCGGGCGCAGCACTGAGATGTACATCCGCGGCGGTTACAACGTGTATCCGATCGAAGTTGAAAATCATCTCGGTCAGCACGAACTCGTTGATCGCGTCGCGGTCACAGGCACGGCCGCACCAGTCCTCGGCGAAATCGGCGTTGCCTTTGTTGTGCCTGCCGATGCGTCGAACCCGCCAACTCTCGAAGAACTGCGGGTCTGGTGTAACGAACGACTTGCTTCCTACAAAGCACCCGATGCGCTCGTTCTTCTCGATGAACTGCCACTCACGGCAATGTCCAAGATCGACAAGCGATCTTTGGCGCCAGCGGCAGCCGATGCGCAAAAGAAGTGGCAACGATGATGTATTTCCAAACTCAGAAGGAGAAATAAGCAATGGGTATTTGTGACGGACGTGTTGTCATCATCACTGGTGCAGGCCGCGGCCTTGGTCGTGAGCACGCGTTGGCATTCGCTGCCGAAGGCGCCAAGGTTGTGGTGAATGATGTCGGCGCATCGCTTCAGGGTGATGGTAATGATATGAGCCCGGCCCAGGAAGTCGTTGAACTCATTCGCGAACGCGGCGGTGAAGCCATCACCAATGGCGACGACATCGCCGACTGGGATGGCGCTGGCCGTCTCGTGCAGAGCGCCATCGATACATTCGGCGGTCTCGACACTGTCGTTACCAATGCCGGCATCGTGCGCGATCGCATGTTCGTCAACATGAGCGTCGATGAATGGGACGCAGTTATTCGTGTACATCTTCGCGGCACCTTCTGTCCGGTGAAGCATGCCGTCGAGTACTGGCGGGCCGAGTCCAAAGCTGGCCGTCAACGCGATGGTCGCGTTGTCACCACGTCTTCGGGTGCAGGTCTTCACGGTTCCATCGCTCAGGCCAACTACTCGGCAGCCAAGGCGGGCATCGCCACGTTCACCATCAACATCGCCGCCGAACTCGGCCGTATTGGTGTGAACGCCAACTCGATCGCTCCGTCAGCTCGCAGCCGTATGACCGAAGAAGCCTTTGCCGAGATGATGGCCAAGCCCGAGACCGGCTTCGATGCCATGGACCCGGCCAACATCAGCCCACTTGTGGTGTGGCTTGGCAGCGGCGATTGCAACATTTCGGGCCGTGTCTTTGAGTGCGCCGGTGGCCTCATCAGTCTTTCCGATGGTTGGCAGGTCGGTGCCGAGTTCGACAAGGGCGCCAAGTGGGATCCAGCGGAGATTGGTTCCGTCGTCGACGACCTCGTGAAGGCTGCACCCGCACCATTCCCGGTTCATGGCACGTGAGCGACACCACCGCCACTGATGGTCGGGTGATCGGAGAGCGCGCCTTACAAACGCGGCGCCGCATCCTCGAAACCACCGCTGCGCTCCTGCGCGAGCAAGGCGCGCTCGACCTCAAGGTCATGGATGTTGCTCGTGAAGTGGGAGCGTCGCCGGCGACGTTCTACCAATACTTTGCCGATGTCGAAGATGCGATCTTTGCGCTGTCGGTGGAGATGATCGAAAAGGTCGCACCAATCCACGCGCAAATGGCAGCGGATTGGAACGAAGGCGCAACTGGCCTTGACCATGCTCGACGTCTTGTTTCCGAGTACACCGATTTCTGGGATGTCAACGGTGCAGTGCTGAGAATCATGCTGTTGCGTGCTGATGAGCGCGATGAGCGTTTCCGTCAGATCCGTCGCGACTACAACGCTCCATTCATGACGGCGATGGTTGCCAAGGTGCGTTCTGCTCAAGATTCAGGTCGACTCACCACTGCGCTCGATGCAGAGGCAACTGCGGGTGCCATGCTTGCTGCACTTGATCGGCTTCCCAATTACCGCGAGGGTTTCGAAAAGCGCGGCACAAGTCGTGAAGCCATGATCGAAACTGTTGCCCGACTTCTTTATTCCTCTCTAACTGGAGCCCCCTTGTCATGACTTTCCTCAAGCGTTGCCTTGCTGTTGTTCTTGCTCTTGTGACACTGGCCGCGTTGGCATCGGTTTCGACCGCATCAGCGCAGGTCACCCCTTCTGTCATCACTCCAGGTTGTGCGTTCCCAATCATCGTGAACCAAGCCGATGCGAACGTCGCCTATCCCGACACGAACTCGACCTACTGGGCGATGCCCACGAACTTCTCGCTCGGCGATATCGTCACAATCACTGGCCAGTTCTCCTACGCCCGCTACATGTCATTCAACGCGTACGACGCCACGGGGTCGAGTGTTGGCGGTCTGCGCGATACAGCGATCGTCCCCGATGCGGGAAGCATCAACCCGTTCCTCGACGGTCAATCTCTCACGGGCACGCCTCGTAATTACACCGTCAATGTGAATGTCACGAACGCGCCACAGGTCACCTCGGCCGTTGCTGGAACCATCGACGCGATTCCTGGAGTCGGATGGCTACTCATCCGTGTGTATGTGCCTTTCGATGCCAACAGTCCAAGCGGCGGTGTTCTAATTCCGTCGATCACCGTCAATAGCGTTACGAAAACGGGTTGCACCACGTTCGGTCCGGAACCGGCAATCGTCGCGTTAGCTGCAGCGATTATGGGTCAAGCGATTGCCGATGCCATTCCGCCTGCTGATGTCCCCGAGTTCTCATTCTCGGGAGGCGGAGGCCTGTTCCCGAATGCCGACAATAAGTACGTCTACGCAACCACCTCGTGGAAGCCCGGTCGCCTCGCCCTCGTTCGAGGCTTGGCTCCAGCGTTTCCCAATACGCCATCTCAGGGTCTCTACCCCGAACAGCAACTTCGTTATTGGTCGATGTGCACGAATCTTCTTGTGACGCCCGCTCCAGTTGTTGAGTGCGCGCGCGACACTGAAACCGATCTCGATGCTCAGGGTCGCTATCTCTATGTGATCGGTGCTGAACAAGATCATCCGACCGACGCATCGATCGCTCGCGATAGCGGAACCTGGCTGAAGTGGTTCGGACCTATTGGTGAAGCACTTCCTGATGAGTTGAAGCCCAACGGAAACCTGATCCTGCGCAACATGCTTCCGGCCGCATCATTTACCAACGCCGTTCAGAACATTCCCGTTACTCAATCCAATGCGGCCGCTCGAGCAACCATGGGCTTGTATTACCCCGAGGCCACCTATTGCGAGCGTTCGGTTTTCGAACGTCTCGGAGCCGATGCATGCTTCGGACTGGGCCCGAAGTTCACGGGCTAAATCGCCCGGCAATCACCAGCCGCGGTATTCCACGTCGCGACGTTCTTTGAACGCTGCGACACCTTCTTGGAAGTCCTTGGTGTACGAAGCCATTTCTTGTGCCCATGCTTCGTCTTCAAACGCGCCATGACGGTTTGAATCAAGGCTGCGGTTGAGGAGCCACTTCGACAGCATGATGGCCTTGGTCGGTGATTCGGCAAGACGGCCAGCCCATTCGCCAGCAGCGGTCATGAGTTCGGCTTGCGGAACAACTTTGTTGACGAGACCAACGCGTTCGGCATCGGCAGCCTTGAGATCGTCACCGAAGAAGATGAGTTCCTTAGCCTTCTGCATACCGATAAGGCGGGGGAGCATGTAGGCGCCACCACCATCGGGGGTGATGCCACGACGTACGAACACTTCGATGAACTTTGCGTTGTCAGCGGCGATCACAAGATCGGAAGCGAACGCAATATGTGCGCCGATTCCGGCAGCGGTTCCGTTCACCGCACAGATCACGGGCTTTTCGCAATCCATGATCGAAGCAATGAGGCGCTGTGCGCCGCGCTTGATGTTGCGGCCAACATCGCCGAGCACCTTGTCGGGAGCGTCGGCGGGGCCAGGGTTGATCGGAATGGTGGAAACGCGCAGGTCGGCGCCGGTGCAGAAGTGACGCTCGCCGGCAGCAGTAATGACCACGCAGCGAATGTTGAGATCGTTCGACGCGCCCTCCATGAGAGAAATGGTGAGGTTGCGCTGATCGGGAGTAATGGCGTTTGCCGCGTCGGGGCGGTTGAGAGTGAGGGTGGCCACGCCGCTATCGGAGATCTCGAAGAGGATGTCGGTGCCGAGAATGCCGTTGGGATCGTTTGCGTAGGTCGGTGCAGTCATAAGCAGTTTCTACCAGTTCGCACCCCCAGACCCGGCCGGCCCGGTTAGTTTCAGCCCATGGACTCGCAAAAATTCGACTCATTGTTTGATCTCACTGGTCGCACTGCCATTGTCACCGGCGGAACCCGGGGGATTGGCCGGGCTATTGCCGAAGGCCTTATTTGTGCCGGTGCCAACGTGGTTGTGGCGAGCCGGAAGGCCGATGCCTGCGAAGAAACTGAAACGCACTTGAATGTGCTGGCCGCCGGCGCGGCCAAGGGTGGTCGAGCACTCGGGGTTCCCACCCATATGGGCGATGTTGATGCGCTCAATGCCTTGGTCGGCGTGACCGTCGCCAAATTCGGCGGTGTCGACATTGTTGTGAACAATGCAGCAACCGGTTTAGCCATGCCGATCGGTGAGTTCACTCCCGAAGCATGGGACAAGCAGTTCGAAGTGAATCTGCGTGGCCCGATGTTTCTCATTCAAGCGGCGCTTCCGTATCTTGAACAAAGTGAACACGCATCTGTCATCAACGTGATTAGTGCCGGTGCCTTTCTTGCTGGTCCGCAGGTGTCGATGTACGCGGCAGCGAAAGCTGCGCTCATGTCATTCACCCGTTCATTCGCAAGCGGTTTGGCCAAGAAGAACATTCGCGTGAATGCTCTTGCGCCTGGCACCGTCGATACCGACATGGTTCGAGCAAACAGTCCCGAAGCGCAAGCCTCGATGGCAGCTGCCTCGCCCATGAAGCGTGCGGCTCACCCCGACGAGATGGTCGGCCCAGCACTGTTGCTGGCCTCTGACGCCGGCAGTTTCATCACCGGCCAATGCATCCTCGCCGACGGCGGCATGGTTCCGCACTGATCTAGGGTTTGCTCATGCCGCTTTATGACTACAAGTGCCCCGAGTGCGACACGACCTTTGAAGCTCGTCGCTCAATGGCCGAAGCGTCAGACCCCGTCGATTGTCCCAACGGGCACGCCGGATCTCGTCGCCTGTTGAGCGTGTTCGCAACGGTTGGCGGATCATCGAGTTCCGCGGAACCTGCTCCTGCGCCAATGCCACGCGCTGGTGGCCACGGTTGTGGCGGCGGGATGTGCGGCTGTTAGTTCTGCACGCGACAGATCAAACGTCGCGTTCGTAGACCCAGTCGCCTTCACCCATAAGCAAACGATTGCGCGGGCCGGGCACTGCAGCGTCGGCTGATTCGTAGCCAGCATCGCCGTCGTACAGCGCGATGTTGTAGCCGTCGGCGCGAGTGAACTTGGTGACGAAATACTCGGGCGAGTTGTCACGGTAGTGAGCGAGGGCTTCGGCTGTTGTCGCGAATGGTGCCAGTAACGCGAGTGTGATGAATGTGGGCGGAATGAGTTCGATCTCGCCCTCGTTGCGTCGGCGCATTGCGTCTGCAGGGCGCATCCATGCGAGTTCGTGAATTTCTCCGCCATCGGCGGTGAGGGCTTCGGTGGGAGCGGGCCCCATGAAGAAATAGGTAGAGAATCGCTTTGGCGCTTCCATGGGCGGAGTCCAGTGCGACATGAACACCAGATCATCTGCGCTGATTATGGCATCGGCCTCTTCGGCGGCTTCACGAACGCAAGCGCGACGGGCAACATCGAGGAACTCGGCATGCGTTTCGTCGAAGTGATCGCCAGTGAACGATGGACCGTGATCTTCGGCATCGATACGGCCACCTGGGAATACCCACGCCCCGCCCGCGAAATAGATCTTTGAATTGCGACGTGCAAGCAGAACTTCAATACCGCTGGCACCATCGGTGGCATTTTGAACGAGCACAACAGTGGCAGCAGGAACGGCGACTCGTTCGACTTCTGGCTTGACCCAATCTTCTGGGCGATTGCTTTTTGCTTCGTCCACTAGTCGTCCCCCATGCCCAGCCGTTCAAGCATGGTACGGGGAACACCACGGTCGCCTTGTGCAACACGAACCGCTCGTTCGACATTGACTGCATCGAGATCGCGGCCTGTCCAATCATCCCAAGGGCCTGCAGGGATGCGGGAAGGGTCACCGCTCACATCGTCGCACGCGTAGAGGTAGGCCTGTAGGAGGTGCACATGACGCGGCGCACCGATTGGGCCATAGCCGGGAACAATTACCGTGGCTTGATCGGCGAGTTCACCGAGTGTGTCGGCCCACGTGACGGGGTCGCCATCCCATGCATTTGGTGTGGTTCCGATGGAGATGAACGCGCCGGCAAACATGACGCCGGCTGATGGAACCAGCACGACGAGGTTCTCGTCTTGTTGTCCGCTGACCGGTAGCGCGAGAACGAGCGGAGTGAGCCATGCCGCGGCATCGACAACATGTGACACCGGCCTGGTTGCAAACGGAACTTCTGCCGTTCGAGGGTTGGTGTCGTAATCGTGAGCGAACGCAGGTGCAAGACGTTTGTACGCATCTATCGGCGCTGGTTGATCGAGCAAGACATTGGTCTGTGTGCGTCCGTAGCGCGCGGCCATCCAGAACACGGCCGAACCACCAACCG
>CAMCTW010000005.1 GCA_945878645.1 Bifidobacterium breve | reverse complement strand
GGTTGCGGTTGCCTGCGCCGATTCGGCTGCAGCGGCTCGCTTGCCCCGGTTCTGCCACCAGACCCAGAGGGCGATCTGCGCACCAAGCAAGACGACATAGATCAAGACTGCCGCGATATCGCGAAGGGTCTGATAGGTGATCGTGATTGGGCTCCAGCCCCCGAGAGTCTGAGGCTTGAGGATCGATCCGGGACCAAAAAGAAGTTTGTCGGGACGCCACCCCAGTTCATTGTCCGTCCACGTGAGAAACAGATGAGGGACGAGCCCATAGGCCCAAAACATAAGGAAAAACGCATACACAGAGGCGACCATTGCCTCACCCCATGTGAGCGGTGTACCTACTGGACGTCGCTTGGCCATCGGAATAACAAGTGCGGTCAAGAGGACCGTCACAATTACCGATGCGATGAACGCAACCACCCGGGTTGGCCTCCCTCGTGAACGTTTGCACAAATGGTCTGGACGTAACTCTGCCATGCCGAACATGCCGTATGGCGCCCCACTTGTCTAGCACCGCCGCGGGGGAGTTGAGACATTCAAGGGGGTGACATTTCACCGGACAGATTTTTGCGAGACACCGAGATTCGAGAGCCCATACTTGGCTCCGCGCTCTCCGCGTCGTCTAGGTTTGACTCCTTACGGCAGGTGTCCGTCGGCTTCGCCGGCGAACCCGCCAAGATCACTGCTCCCATAACTCCCCGTCCGCTTCGGAGGAACCGTGACCGAAGTACCCGAGCACCTGCTCAAGCGCTCTAAAGACCGTCGGACATCGCTCGACGGTGGATCCCCCGACGCGACCGAGGCCGCGCCTGCTGCCCAAAGTGCCCCGATCGAGAAGGCCACTGCGGCCGCTGCGCCTGCCGCCGTTGTCCCTGCGGCCGCGCCGGAACCAGTTCCGCCGTATGTCGAAGCTGCGCTCAAGCGGAAGAAGATCCCCTACTGGGCCATGCCCGTGCTTGCTTTTCTGCCGCTGTGGGCCGTCATTTACATCGGAGGCCTTTCGCCTTCGTCAAATGGTGAGCCATCACAACTTGCAACAGGTCAAGCGATCTTCGCCACCAATTGCGCCGGCTGTCACGGTGCTGGAGGTGGCGGTGGCGTCGGACGTGTGATGACCGACGGCGCCCTAGTCGCCACCTTCCCCGACATCATCGGACAACTCGAGTTTGTCTGGATTGGTTCGAATGGCACCGGGCCCGCGGGCACGCCCTATGGCGATCCGGCTCGTGCAGGTGGACAGCACAAGACGATGAGTTACAACGGCAATCCGATGCCGAACTTCGACAAGTCCCTCAGCCAGTCCGAATTGCTCGCCGTTATTCGCTATGAATGGGAAACACTTTCGGGTGGCAAGACCGCAGTCGATGCAGCAGGCAACATCACCTACGCCGATGGCAAGCCCATGCTCGATGCTGCCGGCGAACTCATTACGCCTGAAGGAAAGCTGCTCTTTGATCCAGCCGGCAAGCTCACCATTCAGCCGAATTGGACGACACCAACCGGTAGCAAGTCGTAATCGTTTCAATCGATCGGGTTTGAAAAGGGCCTCGCTTCGGCGGGGTCCTTTCACGTTCCGTGTTCTTCAATCAGCGTGACGCGACCGCAACAGCGGCCGCATGCGCAGCATCGCTAATCGCGGTGAGAACTTGGTCGTCGTGAGCGAGGCCCGGGAACATGATTTCGTACGCGCCTGGCGCAATCGCGACGCCGCGATCAAGAAGTTCGTGGAAGAACAATGCATACAACGCTTCATCGGTTGTGCGCGCACTCACGTAGTCAGTTGGCGCGGTGGCGCCGAAGAACAATCCAACAAGCGATGCAAAGCGCGGGACACAAACGGTTACACCCGCAGACCCGAAGGCGTTCGCAAGTGAACCGGCGAGACATTCAGCGCGCGATTCGATCAGTGCATAGGCGTCGTCATCGAGCAGTGAAAGCGCAGCGAGACCTGCTGCGGTTGCCAATGGGTTTCCCGACAACGTTCCCGCTTGGTACACCGGACCTAGAGGAGCAAGGTTGTCCATCACGTCGGCGCGACCACCGAATGCACCGACAGGCAATCCCCCACCGATGATCTTTCCGAATGCAGTCAGATCAGGTTTGACGCCCAAAAGTTGTTGCGCTCCACCGCGCGCAACACGGAATCCTGTAATCACCTCATCGAAGATGAGTAATGCGCCAACACGATCACATTCGACGCGCAACCCTTCAAGGAAACCGGGTGCCGGCGGAACGAGTCCCATGTTCGCTGCGCACGGTTCGACAATGACGGCAGCGAAGGTGTCGTCAAGGGTGGGGACCACGTTGTAGGGAGCAACAATCGTGTCGGCAATCGCGTTGTCGGTAACCCCAGCCGAGGCAGGAATTCCAAGCGAAGCCATCGCGGTTCCACCAGAGACAAGAAGCCCATCGCTGTGTCCGTGATAGTTGCCAGCGAACTTGAGAATCTTTGGGCGACCAGTCGCACCGCGCGCTACGCGAATCGCACTCATTGTTGCTTCGGTGCCGCTGTTCACCATGCGCAACTTTTCACATGACGGAACGCGTTCGTTGATTGCTTCGGCTAGTTCGACTTCACGAGGGGTAGGCGCACCAAACGATGTTCCGTCGGTTGCTGCTTTCTGGATCGCTTCGATGATCTTCGGATGAGCATGACCAGCGATGATCGCCCCGTAGCTCTGAACGAGATCAAGGAACGTCGTTCCTTCAACGTCAGTTACTCGTGCGCCGCTTCCACTCGCAACAAAGTACGGAGTTCCGCCGACAGAGCGAAAGGCCCGCACTGGAGAATTCACGCCACCGGGGATGACGCGTTGACCACGTTCGAACAACGATTCGTTTGTTTGTTTCATGATCTCAATCGTTAAGAAGTTCGGCGACTTCGCGCGCGAAGTAGGTGAGGATCATGTCAGCGCCAGCTCGCCGGATTGAAGTCAGGTGTTCAATTGCGACTGCGTCGCCATCGATCCATCCGCGTTCAGCGGCAGCTTTCACCATCGCGTATTCGCCAGACACGTGGTATGCCGCAATGGGAGCGTCGACTTCTTGACGCGCCCTCGCAATGATGTCGAGATAGGACATCGCTGGCTTCACCATCACAATATCGGCGCCTTCAAGCAGATCTTGGCGAATCTCTTCAAGTGATTCACGGGCGTTAGCGGGATCTTGTTGATACCCCTTGCGGTCACCGCCGCCTTCGATGGTGACATCGACTGCATCGCGGAATGGACCGTAAAGAGCCGACGCGTACTTCGCTGAGTACCCCATGATCGCGGTTTCGAGGAAATTTCCGCCGTCAAGTGCGCTGCGGATTGCGGCAACAGCACCATCCATCATCCCTGAAGGAGCAACGATATCGGCGCCCGCAGTGGCTTGAGCAAGAGCGACCTTCGCGTAAAGATCGAGAGTGGCGTCGTTGTCGACACTTCCGCGTCCATCGAGAACGCCACAGTGACCGTGCGAGGTGTATTCATCAAGACAGAGGTCGGTGATGAGCACAACGCGATCGCCGAACGTGTCGCGTAATTCTCGCAATGCGACCTGAACAATTCCATTTGGATCCCATGCTCCGGAACCAACCTCGTCCTTGTGTTCTGGGACGCCAAAGAGAATTACGCCTGGCACACCCAGCCCAACAAGGTCGGCGACTTCGGCACGGAGCGACCCGAGCGTGTGTTGCACAACGCCAGGAATCGAAGCAATCGGTTGAGGCTCGGTGATCCCTTCACGCACGAATAACGGCGCGATGAAATCATCGGGAGAGAGACGTGTTTCAGCCACCAACCGGCGAAGAGCCGGAGTGCGACGAAGCCGTCGAAGTCGACGTTGCGGGAAACTCATCGACGCAGAGCCTAGGCACGCCGCGGTTTGCGGCCGAATCGGGGACCACGACTGGTGCGTCGACGCACTGTCGACTTTGGTGCATCGGGGTGAGCGACCCGTTCAACGAGGGCATCAACGAGTCCATCGATCGTATGCACCTCGGCAATGACGTCGACTCGAAGGCCGGCACGGTGCGCAGTATCGGCGGTGATGGGACCGATGCACGCAACCACTTTTGGCAATGTGTCGCTTCCGAAAGCGGCGATCCAATTTTCTACAGTCGACGACGACGTGAACGTGACGATGTCGGCTTGAGTGATGCGCTCGCGTTCTTCGTCGGTGGGTTCAACAGGGATTGTTCTGTACGCATCAACAACATCGACTCGCCAACCAAGATCGCGAAGACCATCAGGAAGAACATCTCGTGCTACTTCTGCTCTAGCAAGCAACACACGATGTTGATCGGTTTCGCTTGGCAATGGAAATGCTTCCAGCAACGACTCAGCAATAAATCGCTCAGGCACCAGATCGGCAATGAGATTGAATTCAGCAAGAACTTCCGCCGTACCCGGGCCGATGGCAGCAATTTTCACACCAGCGAGATCGCGTCCATCTCGCAACAACTCACAGAACCGCAACGCACCGTTCGCAGACGTCAGAACCAACCAGTCATAGGACGAAAGATGATCGATCGATGAGCGAAGCGCTGCACCTTGATCGGTGGGATCGACGATTTCGATTGTTGGCACCATGAGCGCTTCGGCACCTTCATCGCGCAAACGATCAGCGAGCACCGACGATTGATGCCGCGGTCGCGTAACGATCACCTTCTTGCCAAAAAGCGGACGAGATTCGAACCACGAAAGGTCCATCGCTGCCACTTGACCAACCACAATGACGCTCGGCGATTCGAGTGGTTCGCGAGCGATCGCCGAAAGCGTCGACCGGACCGTGTGTTGCTCCGGACGTGTTCCCCATCGAATCGCCGCTGCTGGAGTGTCGGGCGCGAGGCCACCGGCCAAGAGACGATCAACAATTTTTGGCAGTCGCCCAACCCCCATGAGGATGATGATGGTTCCGCCCAATTGAGCGGCGGCTTCCCAATTGACCTCGTCGCCCTTGTCGGGATCCTCATGACCGGTGATCACGGTGAACGAGGTTGATGAGTGGCGCAGCGTCACGGGGATTCCGGCATAGGCCGGAACTGCGATCGCGGAGGTCACGCCGGGCACTACCTCGTAATGGATACCGGCCGCTGCGAGCGCCGCGGCTTCCTCGCCCCCGCGGGCAAAAACGAACGGATCTCCGCCTTTGAGCCTGACGACGGTCTTGCCCTGCCTTGCCTTCTCTATCAAGAGCTCGTTGATGTCGTCCTGGGCCATAACGGCCTGACCAGCAGATTTCGCCACACTGATCTGTTCGGCAGCGAGCGGGGCGAGTTCAAGCAGCGCGCCAACCGAAAGCCGATCAAAGACCACAACATCGGCCATGGCTAAGGCCTCGGCCCCACGCAAGGTGAGCAACCCCGGATCACCTGGTCCGGCTCCCACGAGAAACACAGTCACGAGCTGAGCCTAGGGGCCACGCCTACTTCTCAACCCTGCCGATCCACGGCCGATCCACGGCCGATCCCCGGCGATCAGGCCTGTGGCCGATGACACAGGCATTCTCCCAAGATTCCGAGTGGAAGCCAGAGGATTTAGCACTAAATTCAAAATTGCTTACCTGCTGTTCCCTCGGTGCACCTACCCCACTGGAGTCGAGATGGAATCCACACTGCTCGCAACTGCCCGACCCGAATGGATGGACCACGCCTCGTGTAAGGGTCGAACCACTTTGTTTTTCGGGGTTGCAGGAGAGCGACCTGAACGCCGTGTACGCCGCGAAGTTGCTGCCAAAGCAATGTGTGATGCATGTCCCGTGAACATTGCTTGTCGTGAACTCGCTCGTGACAATCGCGAAAACGGATATTGGGGCGGAGAAAACGAAGAGCAGCGAGCTGCGGCTGGACACTCCCCTCGTTCAATTAGTCGTCGATCAGTACAAGACGCTGCACGCGCTTCGTGACCGTTAACGCTTGACTGCTCCGTAGGCCTCAAGCACTCGACCCCGACTAAACGCAAGATCGACAATCGGTTCCGGATAGTCGGTTCCGAGTTCGATGCCAGCAGATGCGAGTTCAAGTGGACCAACCGCCCACGGCTCGTGAATCGCCTTCGCATCAAGAACTGCAAGTTCGGGCACCCAGCGACGGATGTAGTCACCCTCAGTATCGAATCGTTGTCCCTGGAGTACCGGGTTAAAGACGCGATTGTAAGGCGATGCGTCGGGGCCAGTGCCGGCAACCCATTGCCAGTTTCCGACATTCTGGGAAACGTCAGCATCAAGAAGTACATGGCGGAAATATCGCTCACCACGGCGCCAATCGATGAGCAGATTCTTCACGAGAAACGATGCCGTAACCATCCGCACGCGGTTATGCATCCATCCTGTCTCTTTCAGTTGACGCATACCTGCGTCGACAAACGGATAACCCGTGAGTCCGTTCTTCCATGCTTCGAAACTCTTGTCGTCCTGCCGCCACTGAATTGCCGCGTACTGCGGCTTCATGGGTTGCTCAACAAGCGTCGGTGTTGCAAGAAGAAGATGCGCATACCAATCACGCCACGCAAGTTGGCGAACAAGCGCTGCACGGCCAGCGCTTGACTCGCCCACGGCCTGCGCTACAAAGCGCGGCGACAGCGTTCCAAATCGAAGGTCAATCGAAAGTTGCGACGTACCAAGAACCGAAGGCGTGTTGCGGTCTCCGTCATAGGAATCTGCCCGAGAAATGGCGAGATCAAGTCGGGCCTGCGCGCCGCGTTCACCGGCAAGAGCGGCATCGCCCGTTTCACCATCGAGCAGCGGATACGGCCGATCGGACTGAGGAATTCCATCGCCAGGATCTGCAGTGATCTCTGCCTGTCCCTGCGTAGGCCAGGGCGACCATGCCGTTCGTTCCCAAACGCGAAAGAACGGAGTAAATACCTGTGAAAGCGAACCTGCTTTCGTGAAGATGCGGCCGGGTTCGTGCACCAAAGTTCCCCACTCGGGGACCCACTCGATACCGAGTTCCGTGATTCGCTTATTCACGAGGTTGTCGCGCGCTATCGAGTACGGCGTGACGTCGTGGTTCAGGTGAAGCGCTGACACACCCAATCGCCGCGCTTCTTCGGGAACAACCGATTCAGGATTGCCGACACGAACGAGGAGACGTCCGCCGTGTTCGCCAAGAGACTCGTCGAGTGCGGAAAGGTCGCCGAGCAGACGCGCAACGCGACGCGAACTCGCACGATCAAACAAAGCAGGATCTAAAACAAAAAGCGCGGTGACTTCCTGATGCTCCGAAGTTGCCGCCGACCATGCTGGGTTGTCATCAAGACGAAGATCCCGCCGGAACCACACCAAACCAGACGACGTAGCCATAACGCTCAGGCGATTGGTCGACCGAATGGAACCGTCGCCCAAGTGCCAAGAAATGACTCGGCGATTTCACACGCGCCGAGAAGCGGACCCTTTTCATGAGTCATGACCTGTGTGATCGCCGCTCCGATGAGCAAAGCAGCATCGGTCGATGAGCCATCGATCGGCCACGCGGCGAGATGACCAGAGGTTGTGACGAAATCGGGAAGAACTGTCACCTCTCGTCGTCCGAATGCAGCAAGTGCTTTCGCAGTCACGGGCATTGGGCCACTTGGAACAATCAGACGCGCCACGACGTTCGCCGCATTTGCGTCGCCGATAAGCCCAACCTTGGAACCAGCAACCAAGACATCGACATCGGCATGAAGAACTGCGTTGGCATCTTCAGAAACATCAGGTTCAACCACGGTTGCACCCGCCGAACGGAACAGATCGGCGAGCGACGCGGTCATCGCGTCGAAAGTTTCGATCGCAACAGTGCGACCAGAAAGTCCACCCACGGCTTGTCCTGCTGCAGAAACGATGCCAGCGGCGGTGAGCACGTCGCGTTCTGACCACCAAGATTCCGGCCGCGGATCACGCGAACGAACACCGGCAAGGTCATCGGCCGAAATACCCCGGCCGGCACTCAGGTGCACCGTGGAGAACGTGTCGCCTGCGAATTCAGTTGCGAAGGACGAGATCGCCTCTGCCTTGGCATCAACGGGTGCATTTACTGCTGCAGAAGCTCCAGAAACCTGGCGGCCAAAAAACGCGTAGCGATAGGTCTCCGAACGAGCCATCCATTTCGCTCCATCGACCAGGACCTTTGGTGCCGAGCGAACAATGCCGATAGCCATCGGAGCATCGTCGAGATCAAGAACGACGAAACCATCAGTTGAGGTCAGTTTGAGCGTGGTCACGGTCGGTGAGTCTCGCACAATCCCCATTCGGCCCCTACGTCGAAGGGGCATAGAACCGGGCAGAATGGAGAAATGGAAACCATCGATGTCGTCGTCGAGATCCCTCGCGGGAGTCGCAACAAGTACGAAATTGACCACGAAACCGGGCGGATCCACCTCGACCGCCGCCTTTTCTCGGCCACCACCTACCCCACTGAATACGGGTTCATCCCCGACACGCTCTCCGAGGACGGCGATCCCCTCGACGTTCTCGTTCTCACCGAAGACCCCACGTTTCCTGGCTGCTGGATTCACGTGCGCCCCGTTGGCGTCTTGTGGATGACCGACGACGCTGGTCGTGACGCCAAAATTCTGTGCGTCCATCACCGAGAACCGCGCTGGCGCGATGCGGTGAATATTGAAGACATCCCCGCCGAGACACTCGCGGAGATCAAACACTTCTTTTCGATTTATAAAGACCTCGAGCCCGACAAGTTTTCCGAAGTCGGCGACTTCGAAGGTCGAGATGCTGCATGGACCGAGATCGAGGCATCACTCGCCCGCTACGTACCCGGAAAGCATTGATTCCGTTTCTCGAATCTCAGAAAAAGTAATTCCCGACCTACGGGGTCGACTTTTACTCCTGAATCGGGCAAGATGTCGGCCCAACCCACTCTCGAGCCACGGAGGCTTCAGAAACATGGCACTACGCCTCGGCGACATCGCCCCCGACTTCACCGCTGACACCACACAGGGCAGCGTGTCCTTCCACGACTGGAAGGGCGACTCATGGTCGATCCTCTTTTCGCACCCGAAGGACTTCACCCCGGTCTGCACCACCGAACTGGGCACCGTGGCCAAGCTCAAGCCCGAGTGGGACAAGCGCAACGTGAAGCCCATCGGCCTCTCGGTCGACCACGTTGACTCCCATCTCTCATGGGAAGGCGACATTGAAGAGACCCAGGGCCAGGCTGTGAACTTCCCGGTCATTGCCGACCCGGACCGCACGGTGGCTGACCTGTACGACATGATCCACCCGAATGCCAATGACACGATGACTGTTCGCTCCGTGTTCGTGATCGATCCGGCAAACAAGGTTCGTCTGATCCTCACCTACCCAGCCAGCACCGGTCGTAACTTCGATGAACTTCTTCGCGTCATCGACTCGCTGCAACTCACCGATGGCTACAAGGTCGCAACGCCAGCGAACTGGAAAGACGGCGACGACGTCATCGTTTCCCCAGCCCTTTCCGACGAAGAGGCAACCGAGCGTTTCCCCAAGGGATTCAAGAAACTCAAGCCGTACCTTCGCATCACGCCTCAGCCCAACCGCTGAACAATCTGTAGTTGATTCGTCAAAGGGGACGGGCGCCCGCCTGTCCCCTTTGCGCGTCTAGGGCCTAGCCTTTCAGCCGTGACAATGACAACGAATCCCTCCCCCGCCGACACAACCACCGCCGCCCACACCGAGAACGTGACCAAGGTGTACGGAGCTGGCGACACGCTCGTGACCGCTCTCGACAACGTGAGCGTTTCCTTCGAACGCAGCAAGTTCACCGCCATCATGGGCCCTTCGGGGAGCGGCAAGTCCACCCTCATGCACTGCGTTGCGGGACTCGACACCATCAACTCTGGTCAAATTTTTATCGGCGATGTCGACCTGAGCGGGCTGAACGACAAGCAACTCACCCGCTTGCGTCGCGACACCATCGGTTTTGTCTTCCAATCGTTCAATCTTGTACCGACACTGACTGCGCTCGAAAACATCACGCTTCCGATGGACCTCGCCGGTCGCGCTCCCGACCAGGAATGGCTCGACACAATCGTGTCCACTGTCGGTCTCGGTGACCGCCTCTCACATCGACCAAGTGAACTTTCCGGTGGTCAGCAACAGCGCGTCGCTGTTGCTCGTGCACTTGCCAGTCAGCCCGCCATTATTTTTGCCGACGAACCCACGGGCAATCTTGATTCGCGCAGCGGTTCAGAGATTCTGCAATTCATGCGCACGGCCGTTGACAAGTTCGCTCAAACAATTGTCATGGTCACGCACGATCCCCTTGCTGCGAGCTACGCCGATCGCGTCGTGTTCCTCGTCGACGGTGTTCTCGTCGACGAACTGCAATCGCCCACCGCAGATTCGGTGATCGATCGCATGAAGCGCTTCGGAGCCTGACGTGCTGAAAGTCACGTTGCGTGGGCTAATGGCCCACAAGGTTCGCCTCATCGCCACCGCTGTGTCGGTATTGCTCGGCGTCGCGTTCATGTCCGGAACACAGGTGCTTACGTCGAGCGTCAGTGCGAGCTTCGACAAAGTCTTTGCTGACGTTTACGCCTCGATCGATGTCGTCGTTCGTTCGACTAACGAAGTCGACACCCCATTTGGTCCGGAGCGGACACGAATCTCTGAAGCGGTGCTTCCCACCCTCGTCGGCGTCCCCGGAGTCGAAGCAGCAGAGGGGCAAGTTGTCGGCCAGATCAGAGTGCTCGACAAGGACAACCAGCCGCTTGTCACCGCACAGGGACCTCCGAACTTCGGACTCAACTGGCTTACGTCGCCGGCGCTCAACGGATGGATCATTGTCGACGGAACGTCACCTGTTGCCGCTAGCGACATCGTTCTTGACGCAAAGAGCGCAAAAGACGGGAACTACGCGGTCGGCGACACGGTCAACGTTTCCGTCACGAACGGCGTGCAGCCATTCAATGTCGTAGGCATTGCGAAATTCGGAAAACTTGAAACTTGGGGCGGCGCACAAGCCGCCCTGTTTGCAACCACCACGATCCAGACACTGGTCGGCGAACCTGGGATGTATGACTGGATTTCCGTTGCCGGCCAGAACAACGAGTCGCAGACACAACTGAGTGACGAGATCTCCAAAGTCATTCCAGCAGGAACTGAAGCTATTACCGGAGCAGAATTCACTGAAGAAAGTCAGAGCGCTTTCCAGAAGATCATCGGGATCTTCAGCACATTCCTCTTAGTGTTTGCTCTCATTGCATTGTTTGTTGGTTCATTCATCATCTACAACACCTTCTCAATCATCGTTGCGCAGAGAACTCGCGAACTCGCGCTACTGCGTGCACTCGGGGCGAGCCGCGGCCAAGTGTTGCGATCGATTGTCCTCGAAGCCTTCTTCGTAGGGCTTACCGCTTCCATCGTTGGTGTGGGCTGCGGCGTTCTGTTGGCGATTGGTCTCAACAAGTTGATGCAGTCGATTGGCTTCTCGGGCCCCGATACACCCATCGTCATCCCGCCAGTTGCAGTCGTCGTGTCTCTGCTTGTTGGAACAATCATCACCCTTGTTTCTGCACTCTTCCCGGCGCGCCGCGCGGCAACAGTCCCGCCGATCGCAGCAATGCGCGATGTCGCTGTAGATCGCACCGGGGCATCGAAACTCCGTGTCGCATTCGGACTCATCCTTCTTGCACTCGGTGCATTCATGCTTTGGTTCGGACTCAACGGCAATTCCGATTCAGGCCTTCAGGTCATCGGTGGCGGCGCGTTCTTCGTCTTCATCGCTCTCACCGTTATCGGCCCGGTTATCGCGACACCGTTTGCCAGCGTTCTTGGTTGGCCCCTTCAGAAGGCGAGTCGAATCACCGGTCGGCTCGCACGCGAAAACGCCATGCGGAATCCGCGCCGGACCTCAACCACGGCCTCGGCACTCATGATCGGCATCGGCCTTGTCGGATTCATCGCAGTAACTGCGCAGTCAGTGAAGGCCTCCACCGTTGACGCGATCAACCAATCGGTCACTGGCCAATACGTGGTGACAACTGAAAGTTTCGGTTCAACCGCGCTCCCACAATCAATGGCATCGGACCTTGACGAAGTGGCGGGAGTTCGCGTTGCTGCCGGAATTAGCGCGACATTCGCCAATATCAACAACTCGGGCAAAATCATTCTCGCTGTTGATCCCGACGCAATCTCGCAGGTCATCGAATTCACTGATGTTGAGGGATCCTTCGCTTCGCTTGGAGTTGGCGAGATTGCCGTCCCCGAAAAACTCGCCGAGGAGAAGCGACTCAAGATCGGCGATCCCATTCAATTGGTTTTCATCCAAGGTGGGGCAACCACTCTCTCCCTTGGTTCGATCTACAAGACCGAATTCCCGATCCAAGGACCGGGTTGGATCATCTCCACCGATCAGTTCAATACGTTGGTGCCACCCTCGCAGCAAACGTTTTTGTCCATCTACATCAAACTCGATGACACATCTTCAGCTGGAGTCGACGCAGCACTCCCGGGACTCAAAGCGGTAACTGACACCGTTCCGGGCGCCAAAGTCCAGAACCTGAACGAGTACAAAAAAGCTCAGACCGATCAGGTCAATCAGTTCCTTCAGATCGTGTACGTACTCCTCGCTCTCGCGCTGATCATCGCCATCGTTGGCGTCGTCAATACGTTGTTGCTGTCGGTCTACGAACGAACCCGCGAACTTGGCCTATTGCGTGCAGTCGGCATGAGTCGCCGACAGGTTCGTTCAACAATTCGACTTGAATCGGTCATCATCAGTCTGATGGGAACGTTCATCGGCCTCGTCATCGGCATCATCTTTGGATGGGCACTCGTCTCCGCGTTGGCTGATGAAGGAATCACCTCCTTCGCTATTCCCTGGTCACAACTCGTGATCATTGTGATCATCGCGATCCTTGCGGGCGTTGGCGCCGCGCTTTATCCCGCACGTCGGGCGGCACGTCTCGACGTACTCCAGGCGATTTCGAGCGATTGATGGCGCATAACCCTGCTGCACTCGACACTGAGATCACAACGTTTCTTACCGAGCGCCACTTGGCCTCGCTCACCACGATGCGCGCCGACAACACGCCGCACGTAGTCGCCGTTGGATTCACCTGGGATCCTGAAGAATCGCTTGTCCGTGTCATCACATGGGCAGGCAGTCGAAAAGCGCGAAATGTGGCAGAGCGTCCCGGTTCGCCCGCAGCCGTTTGTCAGGTCGATGGAGGACGCTGGCTCTCGCTTGAAGGAACGGCGACCGTGACCAGCGATCCCGGGCGAGTCGCTATGGCGGTTAAGCGTTATGGCGATCGCTATCGGGAACCGAAACAGCGTGACGATCGCGTCGTCATCGAAATCGCGGTCACTCGCATTATGGGCCGGGGCTAGGTCCCCAACTCGTCATGACGCAAACGCAATCTCGCCCGTAGACTTTGCCCATGGCGCCGAATAAGCAACGCGAATGGCATCCCGCCTTCGAGGAGTACTGCGAAACGATCTTCGAACTTCGCGAGGACGACGTCGATGTCATCCAAGCGCGGATTGCTGATCGCCTCGAAGTTTCCCGCCCGGCGGTTTCAGAAATGATCCGCCGCATGGAGGGCGCCGACCTCGTAGAAATCAACAGTGGCGCGATTCGATTGCGGCCCGACGGACTCGCCCTCGCTGAAACAGTTGTGCGACGCCACCGCTTAGCCGAGCGCTTTCTCACCGACATGCTCGGCCTTTCGTGGGCCGAAGCGCATGACGAAGCCGGCCGCTGGGAACACATCATCTCTCCCACCGTCGAGGTGGCAATGATGCGCGCCCTCGGTGACCCCACAACCTGTCCGCACGGAAATCCAATCCCTGGCACTGACTACCAGCCACCGTCGTCAGTCACACTCGACACGCTTTTGGTTGGACAGTCATTCACGGTCTCGCGAATCCCCGAGGAACTCGAGTTCACTCCCGGTTTACTGGAATTCCTTGAGACGTCATCACTTCTTCCTGGACACTCCGGCATCATCACCGAACTCGTCGCTGGTGGAATCACCATTGTCGAGATCAACGGACAGACCGTCGAAATCACTCAATTCGCCACGCAGCGAATCTTGGTAACAGCCGCGTAAGCGTTGCTCAGTCGAGCAACGACTCAGGAAGTTCTTCTTCGTGCACGATGGCAAGACGCTTCGTGGCGCGTGTAAGAGCTACATACAACGCACGATTCCCTTGCGCCTGCTCGGCAACGATGAGTGATGGTTCGACAACAATCACTGAGTCGACTTCAAGACCCTTGACCAGGCTCACTTCGACGACCGTGACGCGATGTTCAAGGCCATGTCGAGTTGCGCGTCCATACGCAATATCGGCTTCTTCAAGCGCTTCACATACCTGGTCAATAATTGATGAGGTACAAACGACAGCAACTTGACCGGGATCAACTGCAGCTCGTTCTACACGAGCCACCGCCGCAACTGTTTCTGCGAGTCGCCCTGGTTCGGCTCGGCGAATCAACGGTTCGGCACCGTCCTCGCGCACTGATCGCGGCGGACGAAGTTCGGGAGCGGCACGCCGAAGCACGCGGGCCGCCAAAGCCATGATCGGGGCAGGAAGGCGATAGCCAAGCGTGAGTTCATTGCGTCGCGGCTCACGCTTTGCCGGAAGCAATGACAGGATTTCATCCCACGAGCCGTGAGCCCACTGACCTGTGGCCTGCGCAATGTCACCAACAACGGTCATGGATCCGTTGAGCGAGCGCCGTTCCAGCATGCGCAACTGCATAGGCGACAAGTCCTGCGCCTCATCAACCACGACGTGGCCGTAGGTGCGGATTTCGTCATCGTCATTGGATTCGCCTTGGCGACGTCGACTCGGTTTCGGACCGAGCAACGAACGTGCTTCGTCGAGCAACGGCGCGTCATCGTGCGTCCAATCAACTTCTTCAATGATTTCTGATCGCTCGCGGTAGAGCGATTCCCACTCTTCGTCACGAAGTAGTGACCCCGCAGCGTTTCGCAGAAGCCCACGAGCGCCATAGAGGTCATGCAGGAATTGAGCTGGAGACAGCAGCGGCCACATCCACTCAAGTGCTTCGCGGACGACTGGGTCGCGGCGTAGGCGTTCTTTCACTTCTGACGGAGCAAGGTCGCCACGCCCCGAGAACGCGAGTTCAGCAAAGAGCTCGTTTTCAACGTATTTCCGCGCAGAATTATGACGTCGATAACGGCGCCGAGCATCAGCAATGATTTGCGCGCTACGAGAACGGGAAACGGTCAAGCGTTGCAAGCCGTAGCCAACGACGAGATCCGATCGAAGTTGACGCTCGCGATCGCGAATTGCTTTCGACAAAAAGGACACCATCCGTGGGTCGCCCTTCACCCGCGATGTGAGACCAAGGTCGTAGGTGCGGATGCTGACGCCGTGCACCAAGTCAGCAAGTACTGCGAGTTCGACCCCTGCTTCACCAAGCGATGGCAGCACCTGTTCGATGTAGCCGAGGAAAAGTCGATTTGGGCCGATGACAAGAACGCCCTGACCTTCGAGCGGAAAGCGATGCGTGTAAAGCAGATACGCCGCTCGGTGCAACGCAACAACGGTCTTGCCTGTTCCTGGTCCGCCTTGGACAACAAGCACGCCGGGAAGTGGTGCACGAATGATTTCGTCTTGCTCCCCTTGAATCGTCGCGACGATGTCACCGAGCCGTCCGGTGCGCGCCGTTTCTAATGCGGTGAAGAGCGCTCCTTGACCGCGCACAACGTTCTCTGTGTGACCTGTGCCTTCGCCCACCGGCATTCCGAGGCTCGCCAATGTTGCGCCGAAGAGTTCGTCTTCAACACCCAACAAACGACGGCCGCGAGTAGCGAAATGGCGACGACGGGCCAGCCCCATCGGCTGTCGACCAGTCGCTCGGTAGAACGGCTCGGCTACCGGCGCCCGCCAATCGACGATGATCGGTTCTTGTTCTGAATCACTCACGGCGATCCGGCCGATATAAAAGCTTTCCATCGACTCTTCGGGTGATTCAGGTTCGCGATCGATGCGCCCAAAACACAGCGCCGCATCGCCGAGCTGCAGTTGTGTGAGACGTTGAAAGACCGTTTCGTGAATGACTTCCCGCTCAAACCGCGCCTGTTCAGTACCGCCACGACCAACCTCAACCATCGACGTGAGCCGTGACGCGGCTTTCCGCGACTCCTCGAGACACGCATAGGCGTGATCGATATAAGCCTGTTCGGCATCGAGATCGGGATGTGCGGCCACGGACTCTCTCAGAAGGAATGGTTGCCTTCCTTGCGTTGCCGGCCGGGGCCAGCGGGGCTCAGAAGGGGGTGATCCACTCTAGCGGGCCACCATTGAACGGCCTCAAGCGAGTGCCCGAGCCGCAAAGCACCTCGCCGGATTCTCTCCATCAAGACCTTGTCGGTAGCGTGGACCCGTGAACGACGCTCCCGCTGCCGCCCTCCCCCCATTTCTCCGAGCCTGTCGCGGCATCCCTGGCGGACCCGGCGATCGTGTCCCCATCTGGTTCATGCGCCAGGCCGGCCGCTCGCTCCCCGAATATCGCTCCATTCGCGGATCGGGTTCCATCCTCGACGCGATTGCCGACCCCGAGCTCTCGGCCGAAATCACGATGCAGCCCGTTCGGCGCTACGGCGTCGACGCCGCCATCCTCTATTCCGACATCGTCGTACCAGTCGCCGCAATTGGTTTCGGCGTCGATGTTGCCCCGGGCATTGGTCCCGTCGTCGAACAGCCCTTCTCTCGCGCAGCCGATCTTGAAAGACTGCGCCCGCTCGATCCCGAGGCCGACACACCGTACGTACTCGAAACCGTACGCATCCTTGCTCGTGAACTTCCCGTCCCGCTGATTGGTTTCGCCGGCGCGCCGTTCACAGTTGCTAGCTATCTCATTGAAGGACAGCCCTCGCGCACCTACACGCGCACCAAGGCGCTCATGCATGGCGACACTGCCCTGTGGCACAAGTTGATGGAACGACTGGCCGATCTCGCCATCGTGTCGTTGCGTTCGCAGATTGAAAATGGTGCCGTTGCACTTCAGATCTTTGATTCATGGGCCGGCGCACTCAGCCCTCCCGATTACGAGAAGTTTGTCCTTCCTCATAGCCAGCGCGTGTTTGCCGAAGTTGCTGACCTCAATGTTCCCCGAATCCATTTCGGTGTTGGAACGGGTGAACTTCTTGGCCTCATGGCCAGTGCCGGCGCCGACGTGGTCGGCGTCGATTGGCGGGTGCCGATCGACGTCGCCCGAACACGAGTGCCCGTAAACATCGCGCTGCAAGGAAATCTCGATCCCGCTCTTGCTTTTGCTCCGTGGGATGTCGTTGCCGAAGCAACGCGCGACGTTCTGCGTCGCAACGCCGGTAACCCCGGACATATTTTCAATCTCGGCCACGGCGTCATGCCCGAAACCGACCCAACCATTCTTGAACGTGTGGTTGAACTCGTACACAACGAAGGACGCTGCGATGGAGTCGCATCATGACTACTGAATCCAAAATTGGTCTCGTCGTAATGGCGTACGGAACGCCACGCACAACTGAAGACATTGAGCCGTACTACACACACATCCGTCGCGGTCGAGCGCCAGAACCGCAGCAACTCGCCGATCTCATTTCGCGTTACGACGCCATCGGCGGTATCTCACCTCTCGCCAGCCTCACCGAAGCACAACGTGCTGCCCTTGAATCAGCGCTCGAAGCGCGCATGCCCGGGGCATGGACGGTTGTGCTTGGCCAAAAACACGCCTACCCCTTTATCGAAGATGGCGTCGCAACGCTGGCCGATGCAGGAATCACCGATGCCGTCGGCATCGTGCTCGCCCCCCACTTCTCCGGTTTCAGCGTCGGCGAGTACCAGCGTCGGGCCGCCGAAGCTGGCACAGAACGTGGACTCACCGTGCATGGCATCGACCACTGGCATCTCGAATCGGCCTATCTCGACTTCCTCACCGCGGCCGTTCGCGATGCACTCACCGAACTCCCCGAACGAACAACCGTGCTTTTCACAGCTCATTCCCTTCCCGAACGAGTGCTGGAAAACGATCCGTACCCGGACGAACTTGCAGCGAGCGCGACCTACGTCGCCGAACATCTCGGACTCAAGAGTTGGTCTCTCGGTTGGCAAAGTGCCGGCCGCACACCAGAGCCCTGGCGCGGTCCCGACATTCTCGACGAGCTTCGTCGCATCGCTGCCGAAGGTGCCGCCGATGGCGTCTTGGTGTGTGCGCAAGGTTTCACGGCCGATCATCTCGAAGTTCTCTACGACCTCGATATCGAAGCAGCGAAGGTCGCGGAGGAACTCGGTCTTGCCTTTGGTCGTACGCGCTCGCTTAATGCCGACGAAGTTGTCATGAACGCACTGGCTGATCTCGTGGTTACGCAGATTCAATGAGTGAACGTCGGCGTGTCGTTGTTGTAGGTGCGGGCATCACCGGACTCACCGCAGCGTTCACACTCGCGACACAACGACCCGATCTCGACATCGTTGTCCTTGAAGCCGGTGAACGAGTTGGCGGCAAAATTCTCACCACCACGTTCGCCGGTCGTCCCGTCGATTGCGGCGCTGACGCGTTCCTCGCACGAGTCCCCGAAGCAATTGATCTCTGTCGCGAACTTGGACTTGAAACGATCCTGACCTCGCCCGCTCAGAAGTCGGCCTACGTGTGGGTGAATCGCGGTCTTCATCGCCTGCCCGCCGGACTCGTCCTCGGTGTTCCGACTGATCTCGACGCACTCGCGGCGTCAGGAATTGTGAGTGCCCATGGAATTGCGCGCGCTGCTCAAGATCTCACCCGCACAGAATGGATCGATAGCGCGAACGGTGCCGATCCCAACGGCGACGACGATCAATCGGTCGGCCAACTCATTCGCGCTCGTCTCGGCGATGAAGTGCATGAAAAGTTGGTGTCGCCTCTTCTCTCTGGCGTGAACGCCGGCGATGCCGATCACCTCAGCCTTGCTGCCGGAGCCGCACAGATTGCAGTTGCCGCCCGCCGTTCACCAAGTCTCATCACTGCGTTGCGAGACCAACTCGCTTCTGCAAAAACCGATCCGGAACTCCCGGTCTTCCGCGGCATACCGGTTGGTACGCAAACGCTCACCGACTTACTTCTTGCTCGAATCACACAAGTTGATATTCCCGTGCATCTTTCGTGTCCGGTTTCAGCAATCACACGCGACGGAAGCGGTTGGACTCTGGCCACGCCACTTGGAACGATTGCCGCCGACGAAATCATTCTTGCGACACCCGCACGACCCACCGCTCGACTTCTTTCATCGATCGCGCCCGAACCGGCCGCCGACCTTGCGAACCTTGACTATGCATCAGCGGCAATGGTCACCCTCGCCGTATCGAAAAACTCACTTGGGGTTCCCCTCGATGCCAGCGGATTCCTCGTCGCCCAGACCGACCCACTGCCCACCCTCACCGCATGCTCTTGGGCCTCGGCCAAGTGGTCGCACCTCGACGATCCCGAGGTCGCGATATTGCGAGTGTCGGCAGGCAAGTTTGGCGATACACACGCTCTCGACCTCGATGACTCGTCGCTCGTTGACGCGCTCTCCCTCGATCTCGCCACCACGATGGGTATCGAAGCTCCGCCGATCGCGTGGCGCGTCACCCGATGGATCGACGCACTCCCGCAGTACCGACCTGGCCATCCCGCTCGCGTCACGGCCTGGCGAGAAGACATGAGCGCCGAAGCGCCTGGCATCCATTTGGCCGGAGCGGCCTATGACGGACTCGGCCTGCCCGCATGCATCCGACAGGGCCGTCAGGCCGCTGCCGCCATCGCCTGAGTACCTGGAGAGCACGCCGCAATCTCAGATTTTCGGGACCTCAGAACCTCGAATGAGGTCGAAATCGCCGGGACTGTGACAGAAAATGTTACCCCTATTTTCCCTGTTCAGAGCGTTTTCACGAGAAAAATGTGACGTCTGCGTTGTGAGACTGCGATGAAACCGCAACACTTTCGTAACAATGATCATCGACCCCTCAGGCCGGATCCGCCTCGTTCTCGCCGTCACCGTCATCCCCGTGTTGGCCGTTGCCCTGCTGGCACTCGGGCTATGGGTTGCCCCGGATTCCTCCTCGGCCCTTCCCGCTCCAACAGCGGCTACGGGTGCACCGATGCTTGCCCCCGCTGCCGCATCGAGCCCTGTCGCCACCAATCCCATTCCCGAAAGTGGCGCACAACTCACCGCTGCCGCTTGGCGCATGGCTATAGGTCAGGCCGTGGTCGATGCGGGCGCAACCAAACTTGGCACTCCCTATGTGTATTCGGCCGCTGGCCCCTACGCATTCGACTGTTCAGGCTTCACCCAATGGGTCTGGGCCCAGCTCGGCGTTGAACTCCCCCACAACTCTGGCGCCCAATGGGCAGCCGTCGAACGCATTTCGCTCGACCAGCTCGAACCCGGCGACCTCACCTTCGATTGGAGCTTTGGCGGCGGGCAACCCGACCATGTGAGTCTCTATGTCGGTGACGGCATGATGATCCACTCACCGAACAGCTCAGGTGTGGTGCGCTATGACTCCATCTATTGGTGGACAGGCGCAACAACTGCAGCTGGAAGGGTTCGATGACCAACACATTGCGCAGCATTCGCCGAGGGCCCTCAACGCCTGAACGACTGCTCGTACTCATTCCCGGTTATGGCGATAGGCCCGAACCATTTCTTGACCGCGCCGCATCGTTCGACCCGAACGAGCAGTGGCTGGTTGTTGTTGTCGAACCGCAGATACCCGGTGATCGCGGCCCCTACTGGTACAACGTCGACGAGAACGGCCCTGATCCTGTTGCTCTTGCATCGGCGCTTCGTGCGATCGATGCGTTGTGCGCATCAACACTCACCGAAACCGGTCTGAGCGAAGACGCACTCGTCATCGCTGGTTTTTCACAAGGTGGCGCACTTGCACTTGCCCACCTCGTCGATCCCACTTCAACGGTGACTCCGCGCGCCGTTGCTGCTCTCGCGTCGTACCTGCCGAGTCGCGACGAAGAGCTCATTGACCTTTCGCGCGCGTCACAACGACTCGTACTTTTTGCTCATGGCAAAAACGACGAACTCATTGAACCCATCCGTGGCCGTTCCGCATCGAAGGCCTTTCATCGCGCTGATGCAATCGTCAGTTGGGTCGAGGTAGCCGGTGGACATCGCTTCGATACACCCCTCATCGATGAATTAGCGGCCTGGCTCACTGCGCTTTCTTTGGGTGACGAACCCCACGCTCCCCCGATCTGACCAACGCCCTATGCGGCGGTAAGGATGAGGGCATCGCTACGAAAACGGACCGTCAATGACCACCGATTCCCCCGCAGATGTCCCAGCGCCACAGCACAAGCCGGACATCTACGCGCGCATCATTCGCTTTGCGCCGCTCTACGTCATCGTCTTCTGCATCGGCATTCTTGTTCTTGTCGCGTTCATTCGACCGTTTACGTCCCCAGAGCCCACGCTGTTGTTTCGCTCTGAACTTGTTGGTGCAGCAAACGACCCCACCGGTGCGTATTTCCTCCTCCAAAACGCCGGCGGTTCTGACACCTTGCTTGGTGCTTCTTCGCCTGCGGCCGCTTCGGTAATGCTGCAGATCATCGACCCCACCACAACAACAAGCTCTCCTGATTCCGCAGCGACAGGCGGGACCTATATGACGGTGGAACGCATCGACATTCCTGGATTCACCGATATGAAGTTCATCCCCGGCGGAAATCAACTTCTTCTTCGCGGATTCACTTCCCCGCTGGTCATCGGCCAGAAGATTCCGATCACTCTGCAGTTCGAGCGAGCCGGCGCCATCACCATCGAGGCAGAGGTCCAGCTCTATACGGTCATCGCCGACCGGATGCTGCCACCCCGGCTCAAACTTCCTGCCGACCAATAGGGCCTTTGGGTCAGGCAGGTTGCTTTTTCACCACCCGAACACCATAATGAGAATGCTTCTCATTCCCATTTGGAGGTTTTCGTGGTGCAATCTGAACAGATACTGGGTCGTCGCCATCGCCGCTGGTCTGGCGCGCTCACCGTTCTTGGACTGACGCTTCTGGGTGCCCTGCTCATGACCGCGTGCGGCAGTACGCCGTCGGCAAAAGCCAGCAACGGCAAGCCCACCGTCATCGCCACCACCTCGATCTTGGGCGATCTGGTGCAACAGGTCGGCGGCAATGACGTCAACGTTGACGTGCTCATCCCTCGTGGCGCCGACCCCCACGACTTCGAACCTTCCGCATCACAAGCTGCGCGTCTCCGCGACGCAACGCTCATTGTCGCCAACGGACTCGGCCTTGAAGAGCGACTCGAAGGCACATTGCAAAGTGCGGCCAAGGACGGAGCAACGGTTTTCGAAGTCGGTCCACTGATAGACCCACTGAACCGACCCGGAACAGACCAGCCCGACCCACATTTCTGGCTCGACCCTGATCGCATGATTCGCGCTGCCTCGCTGGTTGCCGACGAGCTCGCTCGCGTCACAGGCATCGATCGATCAAGGCTCAATGCAAATGTGAAGACCTACACCGACACCGTTCAAGTTGCGACCGCATACGCAACACTCACTCTCGACACCGTTCCCGAGGCACAGCGTCTTCTCGTCACTAACCATGACGCTCTCGAATACTTCGCCAATCGCTTTGGCTACAAAGTGATCGGCACCATCATTCCGGGCGGTTCAACGCTTGCGGAACCAAGTGCTTCGGATCTCCGTGAACTCGTTGCAACGATCCAGACATCTGACGTCAACGCCATCTTTAGCGAATCGACCAGTTCCTCAAAACTCGCTGACGCTGTGGGCCGAGAAGTCGGCAAGAAGATCTCGATCGTCGAACTGTCAACCGACACGCTGGGCGAATCAGGTAGCCCCACCAGCACGTACCAAGGCCTCATCACAACCACGGCTCGTCTCATCGCCAACGGCCTCAATGGTCGTTAGAAAACCGGCCTTGTCGGAACGAACCCTCTAACCTCAGATCACTGTGGCCTGGCTGACTGACCCCTTTCATTACGACTTCATCCTGCGAGCGTTGTTCGCCGGATGTCTCGCCGCGGTCACATGCTCACTCATCGGGACGTGGGTCGTCATTCGGGGAATGTCATTCATGGGCGATGCACTCGCCCACGGAGTGCTGCCGGGTATCGCCGTGGCCTTCATCGTCGGCATCGACATCGCCATAGGTGCATTTGTTTCCGCGATCATCATGGTGATCGGCATCAATCTCGTGAATCGAGCATCGAAACTTTCCACCGACACTGGTATTGGTCTGCTGTTTGTCGGCATGCTCGCACTCGGCGTTGTGATCATTTCTCGAACACGTTCATTTTCCGGAGACCTCACCTCTTTCCTTTTTGGTTCTGTTCTGGGCGTGAAGGACTCCGACATTTTGCTGCAGTCCGCCGCTGCGGTACTCACACTTATCGCCGTCATCGTTTTCCATCGAATGTTTCTCGCGCTCTCGTTCAACTCAGACAAAGCAGCAACGTTGGGAATGCGGCCGCGGCTCGCTCACATTGCGATGCTCACGCTGATCGCCGTCGCCATCGTGGCCTCATTCCGCACGGTCGGAACACTTCTTGTCTTTGGATTGCTCATTGCGCCTCCCGCCACCGCTGCACTTCTCGTGCGCCGAGTTCCAGCGATGATGGCAACCGCGTGCGCCGTCGGAGTGTCGTCAATATTCATTGGGCTGATCATCACCTACCACTTCGACACAGCAGCGGGCGCAACGATGGCGGGCACAGCCGTTGCCATTTTCTTCATCGTGCTTGCCGGGCGCGAGTTATTCAGCCGTATTGGTCAAATCGCTCAATCCGCGCACGCGTAGAAGCATGGTCGATCCCCGCACACTTCGAGCCCTCCTGCGCGCTGTCATTGCTGGGCTCTGCCTTGCCGCATCAGTTCCGCCTTGGGGTTGGTGGCCGCTCGCGTTTATCGGCATCGCCATGTGGGATCGATTGTTGTCAACTGCAAAACCACGCGCCCGATTCTTTCGCTCCACGGTGCTCGGCATCGCGTGGTTCACGCCGTCGATGTTGTGGATGGTCGACCTCACTGCTCCGGGTTACGCCATCGCTGTCATTTTGTTTTCGCTGTATGTCGGAGTGGCTGGTCTCGCGGTCCCCGGACGCAGCTCGAGTTCATGGGTTCGGTGGCTTGCTCTTCCGGCCGCATTCACACTTGCCGAAGCCGCTCGCTCCACCTTTCCATTCGGTGGTGTTCCCCTCGCAACGACTGCAATGGGACAAGCCAGTGCTCCTCTAGGCCAAATCGCTCGAGTGTTCTGCGCCGTCGGCGTGACGCTCGCAGTCGCCGTGATCGGAATTGCACTCTCAGCAGCATGGGAACGACGTCACATCGTTGCCGCCGCTGCACTCGCCGGGATTATTGCACTTTGGCTCGTCGCCATCCTCGCTCCAAGCGGCCATGAGGTCGGCACCATCAATGCCGCAGTCGTCCAAGGCGGCGGCCCCCAAGGCACTCGTGCTAGCGAAACGAATCCTCGCGATGTTCTCCTTCGTCATGTGGAAGCCACCACGCTCGTAACCACCCCCGTCGATTTGGTCGTTTGGCCCGAGAACGTCGTCGAGGTCGAAGGTCCGATTGCTGTCAACCGTGAGGATGCTGTTCTTTCGGCACTGGCGAAGAAACTCGATACCACTCTCGTTGTGGGTATAACCGAAGGAATCGATTCCTCGAAGTTCGCAAATGCGTCGATCGCGTATTTGCCCGACGGAAGTTCCGGTGAGCGTTACGACAAAGTGCATCGTGTTCCGTTTGGCGAATATGTTCCACTGCGAAGCCTCCTCGAACGTCTCGCAGGAACCAATAGTGGGCTCTCGTCGCGAGATGCAGTTGCGGGAACACAACCCGCAGTCCTGCACACACCCGCCGGAACCCTTGCGGTTGCTATCTCTTGGGAAATCTTTTTTACGAATCGCGCCCGCGATGGCGTGTTGCACGGTGGCCAGATTCTGCTCAATCCCACAAACGGTTCGAGTTACTGGTTAACCCAAGTACAAACGCAACAAGTTGCATCGAGCCAATTGCGTGCCATTGAAACTGGTCGGTGGGTACTGCAAGCAGCGCCGACTGGGATGTCAGCGATCGTGACGCCAACCGGCGACGTTGTGCAACGAACATCAATCTCGGAACAAGCTGTGCTTCAACAAGATGTCGCGCTTCGGTCAGGCGACACGATCGCCACAGTCATCGGACCACAACCAATCGTCTGGCTCTCGGTGGTCCTCGTTGCGCTCGCCTGGTGGTTCGCCACCAATCGATTCACAACACTGCGCTCAAAATTGAGGCCTCAGCGCTCGTTGTGACGAGCCAAGGCCCGCCGAAGAACGCCTTCTGACCCAACCAAGAGCGATTCTCGCCCGCCCGGTCTCGCCCCGATAGGGCCTGTGGATAACGATCCGGGCCTGTCTTGACCTTTGTCAACGCTCCCGACGAAACTTGACGACCCATGTCCCCCCGCCCCGAACCCTCCGGGCGCACCGATCTCGCCGCTGACGGCGAGCTCCCCCTGCGCATCGCTTTCCTCACCTATCGGGGTAAACCCCATGTAGGTGGTCAGGGCGTTTATACCCGGCACCTCACGAAGGCCCTTGTTGATATGGGCCACGAGGTCGAGGTGCTCGGCGGACAGCCCTACCCAATCCTCGATCCCCGCGTCCCGCTCGTCGAACTCCCCAGCCTCGACATCTATAACGATGCCTTCCCGATGCGCCTTCCGTTCCCATCGGAGATCAAGACCCTCGGCGATGCCATCGAGGTTGGAACCTTCATGGCCGGTTCGTTCCCCGAGCCCCTCGCATTCAGCTACCGCGCCTGGCAGCACCTGCGCACTCGTGTCAACGAGTTCGATCTTGTGCAGGACAACCAGTGCCTTGGCTACGGCCTTCTCGGCATTGAACGCGCTGGACTTCCCGTGCTCGCCACCATCCATCATCCGATCACCGTTGATCGTCGTCTCGAGATGGAACACGCCGAAACTTCGTGGAAGCGTTTCTCAAAGGGTCGCTGGTACGGCTTTACAAAGATGCAGACACGAGTCGCGTCTCGTATGCCTCGCGTCATTACTGTTTCGCAAAATTCACTCGCTGACATTCATGCCGACCAAAAAGTGCCGCTTGATCGCCTGCACGTCGTACCCGTCGGCGTCGATCAGGAACTGTTCAAGCCCATTCCCAGCGTTACGCGCATCCCTGGGCGCCTCATCACGACCGCAAGCGCCGACGTAACCATGAAGGGCCTTCGTTATCTCCTCGAGGCCATCGCCAAGCTCCGAACTGAACGCCACATTGAGCTTGTTGTCATCGGTCGCTTGAAAGAAGGCGGCCCATCGGCTCGGATCATCGACGAACTTGGTCTTCGCGATGCCGTCACGTTCATTACTGGCGTTCCCGAAGAACGAATCATCGAGTTGTATTCCGAAGCCCAGGTTGCCGTTGTTCCTTCGCTCTACGAGGGCTTCTCGTTACCGGCCATCGAAGCAATGAGCTGCGGTGTTCCCCTCGTTGCCACCAGCGGTGGAGCGTTGCCCGAGGTTGTCGGCAATCACAACGAAACTGCGCTTGTTGTTCCTCCCGGCGATAGCGAAGCACTCGCCGCCATGCTGCGTATCGCGCTTGATGATCCGGAACTTCGCGATCGCATCGGCGCTGCCGGACGTCAACGCGTTATTGACCGGTGGACCTGGCGTCACACCGCTACCGGCACGGTTGAGCATTACCGCGCGCTTCTCGCAGAGACGCCCCACATTCAAGCTCGCCGTCCCGGTGGAGCCGGTGCCGCCCCGCGTTTCCAACGTTCACGCATCACACGGGCAGGAGCCTGACCGATGCTGACTGCTGATTACGACCGATTGGGTCTACGGCCCGGAGACCGACTGCTCGACTTGGGCTGTGGTTTTGGTCGCCACGCGTTTGAAGCACTTCGCCGTGGCGCTCGCGTTGTTGCTTGCGATATGGCCGTTCCCGAACTCGAACAGGTCGCGGCAACGGCATTCGCTATGAAAGAAGCCGGCGAAATCGCCCCAACGCTTTCGTGTACCTCAGTCGCCGGCGACGGAACGAAGTTGCCCTTCGCTGATGCATCGTTCGACCGCATCATCGCCTCTGAGGTTATGGAACATGTTCCCGACGATGCTGCAGCGCTAACGGAATTCATTCGTGTGCTTCGTCCCGGCGGGACAATCGCCATCACCGTTCCCGCCGAATTCCCCGAGAAGATCTGCTGGCGGCTTTCCGACGAGTACTACGCGCCGAAGTCAGTCGGTGGGCACGTTCGCATTTATGCCGAGTCCGAACTTCGGCAAAAAATGAAAGATGCTGGACTTCTCCCCGGAAGTTCACATCGCGCCCACGCACTTCATGCTCCGTACTGGTGGCTGCGTTGCGCAGTCGGACCACGCAACGACACCAATGTGGCGGTGAAGGCCTATACGAAATTCCTTGAATGGGACATCATCTCGGCCCCGCCGCTCACCCGCCTCACCGAAAAAGCCCTCAACCCGATCTTGGGCAAATCGCTTGTGGTCTACGCCACGAAACCGATTTACCAATCCGCAATGGCAGGTTCGAAATGACCGAAATTCCATCAGTCGATGACATCATCACCGGCGAACAGATTTTTCAGACCGCAGAGGCGATCGCCGATTGGCAACAGCCGAACGGAATGGTGCTCTGGTATCCAGGTGGCCACGCTGACCCTTGGAATCACATCGAAGCAGCAATGGCGCTCGATCTCGCCGGGATGCGCCCTGAAGCAGAACGCGCCTACCAGTGGCTTGCCGATATTCAACGCCATGACGGCTCTTGGCACCAGTACTACCTCGCTGATGGAATCGAACAAGACAAGCTCGACGCGAACACGATTGCGTACATCGCTGCCGGCGTTTGGCATCACTGGCTTGTCGCCCGAGACCCTGGCTTCGTCGAAACCATGTGGCCAGTCGTAGAACGAGCCATCGAGTTCGTCCTTGATCTGCAAACCCCTCGCGGCGAAATCCTTTGGGCGCGTCACGCCGACGGCACCCCATGGCCCTTCGCACTCCTCACTGGCTCTTCAAGCATTTGCCACAGCCTTCGTTGTGCAATCGCAATCGCCGAGTTGCTCGGCCATGAACGTCCCGATTGGGAACTCAGCGCCGCTCGTCTGGCGCACGTGATTCGCCAACACTGCTTGGGCAACGCCCCTGACGCTTTCGCTCCAAAAGCTCGCTGGGCCATGGATTGGTACTACCCCGTTCTTGGCGGCGTCCTGACCCGCACCGAAGCTCGTGCACGCCTCGACGCTCGACGCGACACCTTTGTCATGGAAAATCGCGGCGTTCGATGCGTGAGTGACCGACCATGGGTCACCGCAGCCGAAACTTGCGAATGTCTTATGGCCGAACTTTCTGTTGGCAATCGCGAACAAGCGCTGAAATTGTTCGAGTGGGCACAAGCCCTTCGGTGCGATGACGGGCATTATTGGACTGGCATCGTTTCTCCAGAAGAAGTGCACTTCCCCGCCGACGAACGCACCACCTACACCGATGCAGCCATCATCCTTGCTGCCGACGCGTTGAGTCGTACATCACCGGCATCGGGATTGTTCATTGACCACGAAGCGCTTCCGCCGCTTGTCGAGATCGATTCTCACGACTCGATCAACAACCGCGCCGACTGATTAACGCCGCTCAAACTCGGCGCAACACTCGCAGCGAGCCCGTCGCTGAAACGTCGACGAACTCGCCGGACTCAAGCGCCCGGCAATAGATCTCATATGGCGGTCTGCCACCATCGGCGGGATCAGGGAAAACGTCGTGGATGGCAAGAATTCCGCCGGACTCAATCCATGGCGTCCAAAGTTCGAAATCACGATGCGCCGGTTCCGAACCATGACCGCCATCGATAAACAAAAACGAAAGCGGAATTCGCCAGCGCGAACCAACCGTTGGCGAATCCCCCACAAGCGCGACGACTGTTCCTTCGAGGCCGGCGTCATAAATTGTTCGGCGAAAGCGGGGCAACGTATCGATGACGCCGACTGCAGAATCGACAAGGTCGGGCTCATGCCATTCCCAGCCCGGCTGGTTTTCTTCCGAACCGCGATGATGGTCAAGCGCAAAGAGGATCGTGTTGCGTTCTTTCGCTGCCGACCCGAGATAGATCCCCGACTTTCCGCAGTAGCTACCGATCTCAAGCATCGGTGACGCACCCTCGGCAACCAGCAGCGCCGCTTCATGAAGCGCGACACCCTCATCGGGGGGCATAAACCCTCTTGCCGCTTCTGCAGCGGCCTTCATTGCTGCATCCATGGGATCAGACCTCGTCGGGGGTGTCGTCCTCGAAGACTTCAACGTGGAAGAGCTTGTCGAGAACAAAGAAACGGATCACCCAAAGAATGCCGAACGAGAGCAACTGAACGAAGTTGATGACCAACTTGGCATCAGTGAAGCGATGGACCACCCAGATAGCGATTGTCGAAAGAAGCAGCCCGGCGATCGTGAAGAGCCAGAACGGAAGGACCTCTTTCTTCCAATGGCTCTTGCCCCGCTTGCCCCACACCCACGCCCGGTTCATGTAATAGGCAGGAACCGCAGAAATAGCGACAGCAACCACATTGGCCCAACTTGGCCGCATGACACCCTGCAGGGCAAGGAGCAGACTCTGACCAACTACGACATTGACGACGGCCACGAGGGCGTAACGAAGCCCACGAGTCCGGATTGAGAAAACAATCCTTCCGAGGACCCCGAAGGTTTCAGGAAGTGGCGTCACCGTATGCGACGACGCGGGGAACTCCTGATTGATTTCGTGGCCCATTACGGGGCGCTCCTCGCGTTCGAACCTGACCGCATCACCCTAGTTGCCAATGGCCATGGCTCTAAGTCGACGACAGTGTCTCAAAGAGCATTTGCGCGGACAACGCCGCTCAACCATTCCCCGCTCGGCTTCACTGTGCGTCGTTGCGTCGCCCGATCAACTGCGATAATTCCGAATCGAGGCCGATAGCCAAACGCCCACTCGAAATTATCCATGAGACTCCAGTAGGTGTAGCCCCGCACATCGATTCCATCGTCGATGCACGCCAAAACGCCTTCAAGCGCGCGCTGCACGTACTCGACTCGCTGGGAATCATCGTTGGTGCCAATTCCGTTCTCCGTAACGAGTAACGGAACCGAACCACCTGTGTAGTCCCACGCGCGTCGTAAACATGCACCGAGTGATTCGGGCCAGAACTCGTAACCCATCGGAAGAGTTGGAACACCTTCTTCTCCGCCCAACACGCTGTTCGCTCCAACACGCGTGCGGCTGTACACCTGCACACCAAGAAAATCATCGTCACGAACAATGTCAAGGAACTGATCTTCGGAGACCGCACGAACGTGATTACGCCGAGCTATTGCATCAGCCTCGTCGGGTGGAACTGCCTGGTAGTCGGCCATCGACAACGTAAGACCCACAGGGAAATCCCCGGGCCCTCCCTTGAGCACCGGAACTACGCGCTGATGTGCGTCAATAAAATTCGCGTTTGCGGCAGCGAACTCTGCATCGTCGGTAGAACCTGGCGGAAAGAATCCCATTTGGTAGCCAACAAACGAAACGATATTTGGCTCATTGATTGTGCACGCCGTTCCAATCAGATCACCAAGATGATTCACTGACCTCTCGGCGAAGCGAAGAAACCGATCGACCGTCGATGCCGTGTGCCATCCACCTTCTGCGACCACCCATCGAGGAGTGGTGAAGTGATGGAAGGTCACAACTGGTTCAATGCCATGCGCGTGACATGATGCCAGAACACGGCGGTAGTGATCGAGCGCGGCAATCGAGAATTCACCAGGTTCGGGCTCAATTCGCGACCACTCAATTGAGAATCGATAGTTGTCGAACCCAAGAGCGGCGCACAGAGCGATATCGGAGTCATAGCGATTGAGTTGGTCGCACGCGTCGCCACTTGGCTCTTCGCACGGGGTGTTCGGTGCGTGTTCCCACACCCACCAATCGTTGTTCCAGTTTCCGCCCTCGACCTGATGTGCGGCGGTCGCGGTACCCCATCGAAATCCCTGCGGGAAGCTCGTAGCCATACGCGGACCCTACCCGGACGACAGCAGTTAATGAAGCACAACTGCCAACGCGATCGTCCCCGATGTGGGAGATTGAAAGGGTGACTCAGGCCGCAGTAGATGCACTCCTTACACTCCTCGATCTCGAGCCCATCGAGGTCAATATGTTCAGGGGAATCAGTCCCCCTTCCGAACAGCAACGCGTGTTCGGCGGACAGGTGGCTGGTCAGGCGCTCATCGCGGCGGCACGCACCGTGGAACCCGAAACCCGTGTGCATTCGCTGCACGCCTATTTCCTCCGTCCGGGCGACTCTCGGTTACCCATCCTTTATGAAGTCCAGCGCATACGCGATGGTCTTTCGTTCACGACGCGCCGCGTCACAGCCATCCAACATGGCCGCGCCATCTTCAGCCTCTCCGCCTCATTCCAAGTACCGGAAGACGGCTTCGACCATTCCGCACCAATGCCCGAAGTCCCTACGCCCGAAACACTTCCGACTATGCAAGAACGATGGGCCCAAATCGCCGCCGAGCACGACGATCGCCGATTTGAAATGGATCTGCCTTTTGATCTGCGCAATTGCGACTGGTCACCCGAAGACCGTCATCGCGAATTGCCGCCATACCAGCGTATCTGGATGAAAGCCACAGGAACGCTTCCAGATGATCCGGTGCTGCACACCTGCGCGCTCACCTACGCCTCCGACATGACCTTGCTCGATACTGCGCTTCTTCCGCACGCGCTCGGGCCTATCGACAATGTCTTTATGGCCAGCCTCGACCACGCCATGTGGTTCCATCGACCATTCAGGGCCGATGAATGGCTGCTCTACGCCCAGGAAACGCCAAGCGCCGCGAGCGGTCGCGGTTTCGCAACAGGTTCGGTGTTCACCAGCGAAGGCAAACTCGCGGTCACTGTCGTGCAAGAAGGCCTTGTTCGGCCTCCGCGTTGAGCGCGTCTAGGCCCACGCAGATAGCGGCTCAACGACACCGATCAACCACTTTCGTCGCTTCGCTGTCGAATACTCAGTGATAGCAAGCGCGCTGAAAACGCTGAGTGAGATCGCAATCGACACAAGTGCAATCAGCACGGTTCCGGTAAGAAGACCAAGAACACCGATTCGTGCCGGCGAAACATCGGTGCGCCATTCGGTGCGAGTGAGGAATGTTCAGACCCCGGTTTCGCCCAAAGCATCGCTGCTCTGGATCAGCCGGAAGGCATCGACAAGCGTGAGGAGAACCAGTACGGAGATTCTCGCGCCCATCGTCACCTGATTGACGCGACGGTTAGCTCGACTCGGCACTTCAGTAATGACTCTTCGAGTCCGCTCCTTTTGGGGAACGGACTCGCCAGCGACGGGACGATCCTCTACAAGTGTGCCGAGCACATCGGTCAGCAACACCGTTGATGGAGGCAAGAAACGGCGAACGACCGACCATTTCTTTAGGTCCTCTCAGTGACTAGGACCAATGGGCGAAGCACAACCAACCCCCTACCAGCTCACGGTGAATCAATCCCAACAAGACGAATGCCACGTGTCGAAAAGGTGTCGAATCAGACTCAGCGTGCGCCCATCGGAGGGCCAAACATCGGTAGCCTCAGGACGCTATGGCCCACACCGACGAACGCCGCAGAAGTTCAGGGACACTGTTCCGTGCCCTCGCCGGAGTTCTCACTGTCATCGTTGGAATCGCCGTCGTCTCGTGCTCATCTCCGACACAAAATTCTTCCAACGGCCCCGGTGGCGGTGCCACGGCAACAACCGCTGTCGACACAGGTACGGGTCCGACTTCGATTACCAAAACATTTCGCGCTATCGAAGTCTCTAAAGGTTTCGACAAAGCCTCGAACATTGTTTCACGACCCATGCGCAACCAGCTTTGGATCACGCAACGATCTGGCGCTGTGCGGGTCATCGAAATTGAAACAGCGTGGAGTCTCGAACTTGGACAAACCCAACGAAGTGCCCTTAAGGCTTACCCCACTCCGATCTTTGAGCTCTCCGGCGATATCTCGACCGAAGGTGAACGCGGCCTACTTGGAATTGCCTTCGCTACTGATGCCAGAACTCTTTTCCTTTCCTATGTGAATAAGAGAGGCGAACTCGTGATCGCGTCATGGACGGTCGCCGACCCCGCTCCACCACCGGTCACTGTTCCTCCTACGACTGCGCCTGTTCCCACGGTTCCCGGCGCTCCGTCCACGTCCTCGACTACGACCACAACGACAACGACTGCTGCACCGACTACCACGCTAACGATTCCCGTTCTCCCCGCCCCCATTGTTGATCCCGCTTCGAAGCGCGTCTTACTCACCATCCCCCGCGAAGGCACCACGAATTACTCCGGACAACTCACGCTTGGCCGCGATGGCTACCTCTATATCGGTGTCGGCGATTCCCCGAATGGGAGTGCAGACAAGACGGCCCAAAACACAGAGTCCCTGCTCGGAAAGATTCTGCGCATCGACCCCAGCGGAGAAAAAGCGTCCGCAACCGACCCCTATGCCATTCCGCCAGACAATCCGTACGCCAAGAGCGGAGGTTCACCGCAGATCTGGACCATCGGCGCCCAGAACCCGTTGCGATTTAGTTTTGATCGCGCCAACGGGAATATGTGGGTCGCCGATGCCGGCCGCTCGCAATTTGGAGAGATTGACTACCTTCCCGCCTCGAAAGGTGGCGGAGCGGGCGCCAACCTCGGATGGCCATTCAAAGAAGGAAAAGAGCCTGGCCCGAGTCCTTCCGGTGCTCCATCCTCGCTCGAGGCACCCATCGCAGTGAGCCCAACTACGGGAAGCGACTGCCCAATTATCGGCGGGTTCGTCTACCGGGGGTCGGTGACCGAACTGCAAGGTGTCTATATCTATGGCGACTTTTGCAGCGGGACCATCAAAGGTCTTCTCCAGCGCAAAGGCACCGTGTTGGATGACAAAGCCATCGGACCGCAAGCCGGTGCAAAGTCACTCGTGGCCTTTGCTGAAGATAACCAAGGCGAGTTGTATTTCGTTACCGCCGGCGGATCGGTGCAGCGTCTGGTGGCGGCATGACCGATTCCAATTTCACGACGGAAGTTTCCGATGACACCCCAACACAACGCAAGATCTTTGCCGGGCGCACTCTTTCCGACGGGAAAAAGCTCTTCTGGTGGCGCGAAATTCTGATCGTCATCGTCGTTGATGTCGTGTACGAAACAATCCGAAATCTTTCCGCCGGAAAACCGGACAAAGCATACGAAAATGCGCTCCTCATCATCGATTGGCAGCGCAACTTTGGCATTTGGCACGAACAAGCAGTGCAGAATTTCGCCCTCAACTACACACCGCTCATCGTTTTCGCTAATTACTTCTACGGTTCGGTGTACATCGCCGCCACCTTATTCACGCTTGTCTTCCTCTATTCCAAGTTCCCCGATGACTATTCGTTATTCAGAAACACACTTGCCATCGGAACATTGTGCGGACTCATCGGCTTTGCCTTGTTCCCACTCATGCCACCGCGCCTACTTGATGACACGATTCTCCTCAACGGAGTGAACGCTGGTAACTGGTTTGGATTTGTCGACACCCTCGTGGAGTACCCCACGTTCTGGTCATTCAACGATGAGACGATAAAGTCAATATCGAATCAGTTCGCGGCGATGCCTTCGTTGCACTGCGGTTGGGCGTTCTTCACACTGATTGCGCTACTCCCAAGGGTGAAATCCCGATGGGCAAAGACCCTCGTTGTGCTCTACCCAATCATGACCGTCTACGTCGTCGTCATCACCGGCAATCACTACGTACTTGACGCTGTCGCAGGATTCTTGCTCTTCACCGTTGCCTATCTCATTGCCCGCAAGGTCACTCGAGCCGGGCGGGGCAGACCCATAGTGACCTCTTCAAACTCAGTCGAACCTGCGGTTTCCAACAACGGCTTGCCGTCCTAAGTCACTCGGTTCAAGAACGAAGGCTCATCGCCAATCGATAGGCCTCGACGTTGCGCTCGACCACACCGGACCAATCCACTGTTGATGGTGTTGCACGGTTATGTTCCGTTATACGGTCCCGCAATTGCCGATCAGTGACAATTCGCAACAATTGCTCGACCATGTCCTGATCAGAATCAGCAAGAAGTCCTTCTTGTTCGTGACGAACAAATTCGCGGATCCCTGTTTGTGATTTCGCAACAACCGGGAGGCCGGCACAACGACCCTCAAGCGCAGCAATGCCAAACGATTCAAGATTCGCCGGTGCAACAAACACGTCGGATCGAGAAAAGATATTGCGAATCTCTTCTCGTGTGCGACGACCGACCAACTTCACCACATCGTTTAGTCCGTGGGCACGCACAAACTTCTCGAGCCGTGACAGCTCAGGTCCATCCCCAATAATGACCATCTTCAGTTGCAAATCACTGGGCAAGCGGCGAACCACTTCGTCCACCATACGAAGTAAGTGCATCGGACGTTTGCGCGGCGCCAATCGCATCACCGATACCAGCGTCACCACCGACGGATCTCGTTCAGCCGGTTCAACGCGCCACGTCTCGTTCTCAATCCCATTAGGTAGTACAACAACGTGGCTGCCCTTCCTTGCCATCTTGCGGATAGGGGCCGCAGCAACCTCACTCACCCCAGAAAGAACCACTGGCCACTTACTCCACCTACCTATCGCATTCAGCGCCATGAACATCGGGGTTGCATAACTCCAGATGCAATGAACGGTGACGACTGTTGGAATCGCTGCCTGCTGCGCTGCCCGCGCCCCGATATACGCGAGTGGACTGACAACGCCACCATGAAACTGGGCAACATCAACCTTCTCCGCTTGGAGGAGACGGGTGACTTCTCGGAATGCCTTCCGAGTAAACGGGATGTCGAATGGCAGGAGCGGAACATCAATGCGGTGAACCCGCACTCCATCAATCACTGCCGGACCAGGCGTTGTTGTCAGTACGACCACCTCGTGCCCTGCCAATTGCAGGTGACGAGCAAGATCGTGGACCTGCATTTCGATTCCACCGAGGCGCGGGACATAACAATCAGAGATCAGGGCGATCTTGAGACGTCCACAACTGGAACCAAAGGTGTCATCGGCGTCGGTCACACGACTCCTCGGGACAGTGGACGAACATCGGTTCACGGTAGTCCTCGCCGCCGCCCTGTAAGAATGCGCAAATGCCACACGGGACCTTGGTCGCATTTCACGCCCACCCTGATGACGAAGCGCTCCTCGATGCCGGCACCCTGGCCCGGGCCTCCCAAGCAGGGCACCGAGTCATCTTGGTGCTCGCTACCCGTGGTGACGCCGGCGATGTTGGCGATGGAGTCTTAGGAGTAAACGAAGGTCTCGCCCAACGACGCTCGTCCGAAGCCGAGGCTTCAGCTGCCGCAATCGGTGTCGCTCGGGTCGTATTCCTCAACTATCTCGACTCAGGCCATGCACCCGACACCAATGGCGTTTGGCCCGAAGGCACGTTCTGCGCGGCGAACGTGAATGAGGCCGCCGATGCTCTAGTCGCAATTCTTCTTGAAGAAAGCGCGTCGTTACTTCTCGCCGACGACCGCAACGGCGGATATGGCCATCCCGATCATCAACAGGTTCATCGCGTTGCCTGGGCAGCTTCTGAGAAATTCGGCGTTCCCCTACTGCAAACAACAATCGATCGCGAATTTCTTTCTGGCGGTATCGAACTTGCAAAGGGAATGGGCTTTGAAGTCCCAGATGATTTCGTTCCCGCCGATCTCTCCACTTGGTACACACCAACTGCAGAGATCACGCACACCGTCGATGTGAGTTCTGTTCTCGGGAATCGCAAAGCCTCGATGGCCGCACATGCCACGCAAGCAACCGGCGCGCCCGACACCGTTCGAACGCTTTCGATCTTCCTTGGTCTGCCCGATGAGATTTTTGCCATCGCATTCAGTACCGAGTGGTTTGTCCTCGCTGGCGATTCCAACGTCGCACTCCCCGATTCATTCGCCCACCTCTTCGATTCTGTCGGTCAATGACCGAGTCTCCCGAAAAAGACCTTCCCGAAGTCCTTCAAGGACTGAGCGCAGAAGAATCCACTGACGCGTTCGCTGTTGTCAGTCACGAACTTCACAAAAAATCGAATGTCCGCCGCTTCGTGGAAATCGGTGGTTCGCTTTCTGTTGTCGTTATCATTTTCGCGTTTGTCATTCCAAAAATTACTGGTTCTGACTACGCCGAGATCTGGGATCAGATGGCGAAGTTGTCTGCATGGGAGATCACTGCGCTTATCGCATTGTGGTTTCTTGGAATGCTCGCCTACACGGGGGTATTGACAAATACTCTTCCTGGACTCAAACGCACACAAGCACT
>CAMCTW010000004.1 GCA_945878645.1 Bifidobacterium breve | reverse complement strand
CTCGTCGTCCTACGACGGCAAGGCGATTGGTCTGGCCGAGGAGAATCTGCAGAGTCGGCTCCGCGCTGTCACCTTGATGGGACTATCGAACGCGTTTGGATGGCTGTTACTCAATACGGGAAACAAGAGTGAGTCGTCAGTTGGTTACTCAACGTTGTACGGAGATTCTGCGGGTGGCTACGCGGTCATTAAAGACGTCTCAAAACTTTTGGTCTATCGCCTTTGTCGGTATCGCAATGAACGCGCGGGCCGGGATCTCATTCCCCAAAACGTTTTGGTTAAGCCGCCTTCTGCGGAGCTTCGGCCCGATCAGCGTGACGATCAAAGCCTTCCTTCCTACGAGGAACTTGATCCCATTCTCGCGATGTACGTCGAAGGCGATCATTCGATCGAAGAGATCATCGCCGCTGGCCACAACCCAACTGTGGTTGAGCGCATCGTGGGACTTGTTGACTTGGCGGAGTACAAGCGCCGCCAGTCGCCTCCAGGTCCACGTGTGACTTCGAAGGCGTTCGGTAAAGACCGCCGTCTGCCCATTGTGAACCGATATCGCCGGTAGTCGAGGCGGCGCTTCGCCTAACCTTCAGTCCATGGAGTTCCTTACCGCAGGCGAGTCAGTTGATCGCATGGCGTCGTATTGTCGTGTTGAACAGTTGCTGTTCGGACTCCTTGGCCGATGGGCGGCCGATGTGAGTGAGCCGATCGCGAAACTCACACTGGTTGCTACCGCCGATCACTGCGCATGGCGATCACGTCGCTGGTTCGAAATGTTGCCGACTGCAGCACCCGGACCCGACGCGTTCATGGAACCAACCGACATTGAGCATGAGGTGTTCACTCTCGTTGCTGAGCTCGCCGGATCCTCGCAAGGCGCACAGATGGTTCTGGCGTACGAAGAGCTGCTCCCAGCACTTCGTGGGGCCATGATCGAGCATCTTGAGCGGACCACCGCCGTCGCCGATGGCCCTATCCGCCGGTTGCTCGGAATCGCCATTACCGATGTCTCCAACGATCTCGAGACGAGTGTCGGCCCAAGAGAACTGGTGCTGGAACTGGCCGAGGAGCGGGCTCACGCCGAGCAGAGCAGGGCCGGCATTGCTGGAGCGACGACCCAAATCCGTCAGATTTTTGGGGCCTGACGGCTCTTTCCCGATGAATTCGGCTTGGCTCGGTTGGGGGGCTTGACCGGACCGGTATCGTTGACACACCCCGGCGGCCCCCATGGCCGATTCTCCGGGCCCAAGTCTGAGGTGTGGCAGTGGCTAAGGAACGTGTTGAACGCGACGAAGAAGATCTCGTCCGTCTCTATCTGACCGATATTGGCCAGTACCCCCTGCTCACGAAGGACGACGAAGTTCGTCTCGCCCAAGCCATCGAGGGCGGCGTCGCTGCTCGCGCTGAAGTTGAAGCAACGAAAACCCTCACCGTTGCTCGCAAGCGTGAACTGAAGCGTTTAATAAAGCAGGGCGACGACGCCGAGCGCACGTTCGTGCAGTCCAACCTTCGTCTCGTTGTTTCGATCGCCAAGAAGTATCAGGCCTCTGGCCTTCCCCTTCTTGATCTCATTCAAGAGGGCAACCTGGGTCTTATGCATGCCGTCGAAAAGTTCGACTGGCGCAAGGGTTTCAAGTTTTCGACCTACGCCACCTGGTGGATCCGTCAGGCCATCACTCGCGGTATCGCAAACACGGGTCGCACCATCCGTCTCCCAGTTCACGCTGGCGACACGCTTGCTCGATTGCAGAAGGCGCGTGCGCGTCTTGAACTGAAGCTTGGTCGTCCCGCAACTCTCGCCGAACTTTCGGCCGAGGTTGAAATGCCGGAAGATAAAGTCACCGAAGCGCTTCGCTTCGCTGCGGAACCTCTTTCGCTTTCTGAGCCGCTTCGTGAAGATGGCGACGCCGAACTTGGCGATGTTGTTGAAGATCGCTCGGCCGAATCGCCCTTCGAGGTTGCCGCAACAGCGCTCCTTCCCGAAGAGATCAGCCGTTTGCTTTCACCTCTCGACGAGCGTGAGCGCGAAATCCTGAAACTTCGTTTCGGTCTCGATCGTGGTGAACCTCGCACGCTTGAAGAGGTTGGCGAACACTTCAATCTCACTCGTGAGCGAATTCGTCAGATCGAAGCTCGAGCAATGTCCAAGCTTCGTCATCCATCGTCAGACACTGGCGCACGCGACCTACTCGCCGTCTGATCGTTTCGCGGAGTAACCCGCGGCCATGACTGAACACTTCGACGACGATCCCGACGCAGAGTTCCCGATGGCTGGTGTTCCGCCGGCACCATCGGTAACGCCTGGACCGAACCCGCCGCCGCCGCTCTCGGCGACCAACGAAGCGACGGACCAGCGTGGTTGTGTCGCGATTCTCATTGTCGGAGCCGTGTTGGCGATCATCGCGTTGGTGTTGGCCATCGTGCTGGTTGTTGTTGGCATTAGAGTATTCGGCATTTCTGACGAAGATGCCAATGCCAAAGTGCGTCAACAGGTATTCGTTGAAACGGGGATTGCCACGGCCAGCCGGGACGCCGTGCATCCGCCCCAGCGCGATATCCATCTGGGTACCTGTGAAAGCGACGGGAGCGGCGGGGTGAAGGCCTCGGGCACGTTGACGAACTGGACAACTAAGACGGCCGATTACGAGATTGACGTGTCGTTTCGCAGCAGTGGGCCTGGAAGTTCAGGTGAGGAATTCGCAGCCAGTTCCGTCTCGGTACTGGCCGTTCCTGAGCATGCAACCACGACCTGGACAGCTATTGTTCCCTATCGGCCTGACGGGGCCTATGCCTGCCGGGTGCTTGCTGTGAACCGTTGGCCAACGGGAACCACGCCGCCATCCTGAGCGCATTGGAATCGCAATGGAACTGAGCCGAGGCTCCGTTCTAGAGTGAGAACCATGAAGAAGCTGCTCGTGCTCATCGTCGTTGTCGCCCTCGCCGCATTCGCGGTGAAGAAGCTCCAAGACGCCTGAATCCCGCTGACCTCGGCATCGAGTGCCGGGTCAGAATCCACCACCCGAGGAAAAGTCCAGCGGACACCCCGGTGGCGACTACCGCGCCTGTTGCGACGCGGCCGGGCGGAGGAAGTGTGACGCGTTCGCGTAAAGGGACGCGATGTGTGAACGACAGAATTGGCCAATCTTCCGCTACTGCGATTCGTTTGAGTTCTCGGTCGGGATTTACTGCGACCGGATTTCCAACCGCGCGAAGCATGGGTTCGTCGGTTGCTGAGTCGGAATAGGCCCAACTCTTCGAGAGATCGATACCTCGAGATGCGGCGACATCGGCGATTGCTTCCGCTTTAAAAGGACCGTAGGCATAGAGATCGACCTCGCCGGTGTACTTACCATGGGCGTCGATGCGCGCTCGGCTGGCAATCGCGCCGTCGGCACCGAGGTAGTTCGCCAGCGGCATGACGATCTCTTCTGGCGATGCGGAAACGATGAAAACTAGTCGGCCTGCTTCACGGTGTTCTTGAATCAATTCCAATGCTTCGTCGTAGACAATTGGATCGATGACGTCAGTCAGGGTGGAACGAACGAGGGCGCCAACAGCGTCGTGGTCCCAGCCTCTTGTGACACGAAGCGCAGACTCTCGGAACTTACGCATTCGTTCTTCGTCGGCGCCGAGCGTGTGAAAGACCAAACCATTCCAGGCAGCTCTCGCCATCACGCGTCGATTGATCATCCCCGCCTGACGGAACGATCGTCCAAATGCGATCATCGATGCACGCGCAATAACGGTCTTATCGAGATCGAAAAACGCGGCTTCCACGTCACTGAGCATACGGGTGGGTTGAGGAATCCCCATGATGTTGACGCGCAAGGCCCTTGACGTGATGGCTGCGAGTTCGTACGGTACCGGCTCCTTCCCTTGTTTCGATGTCGTGAACGGGAGGGTGCATGGTGTTTTCGTGTTGGTCTGCAAAAGGTGGATCTGGCACAACGGTGGTGTCAGTCGCGTTGGCCGTTCTGCTCGGGCAGCAGTCCGATGCTGGTTCTGTCTTCGTTGACCTCGAAGGCGATGGGCCCACTGTTTTTGGAAGGCCTGAACCCGATGGGCCGGGTCTCTCGGACTGGTTCGCAGCGTCGGAGTCGGTCGGAGTTGTGGCGATCGAACGACTCGAGCGACCAGTTGCCGACTCTGTCCGGCTGGTACCGCGGGGGCGAAGAGCACTCACTAGTGAGGTACGAGCCAGGATCTGTACGGAACGACTGATTGCCGACGAGCGTCCCGTCGTTGTGGATGTTGGACGCATCACGGGCAACGGAGATTCAGAGGATCTAGTTCGCCGTTGCTTTGCCGAGGCAGCAACAACCTCGCTCCTCGTCACTCGGCCGTGCTTCATTTCGCTTCGCCGGGCGTTATCGCTTCCGCTTCGCCCCACCGGCGTTGTTCTCATTGAAGAAGCGGGACGGGCCTTAGGTCGGAGCGATGTCGAGGATGTGCTCGGAGTCCCAGTCGTCGCAACTATCGAAGTCGATGCCGCAGTCGCCCGTGCCGTCGACGCGGGGCTTCTTGCGGCGCGGCTTCCGTCTTCGTTGGGGAGGGCGCTCCGTGACGTCGCCTGACTCCACTAGTGATTCCCTGCTTGATTCGGTGGTCGAACACATGCATAGGCAATTACTCGACCATGGCCATCACGACGCAGCTGCGATTCAACAGCTTCTTGTCGAACACGATCCGCTCCTTGACGACCGAACGGTCATCGATCTCATTCACCGCATTCACTCACGTGTCAGTGGGCTCGGTGTTCTCGATCAATTTCTCGCCGACCCGGCCATCGATGAAGTGATGGTCAATGGAGCAGGCGATCTTTGGGTCGAGCGTTCCGGCCGGCTTGAGTGCACCGGGATCATTATCGAGAGCGCGACAACCTATGCACTGCTTGAACGCATTGTCGCCCCACTTGGTCTTCGCATTGATCGCACCTCACCGTTGGTCGATGCCCGACTTCCTGATGGATCGCGGGTGAATGGGGTTGTCCCTCCACTTGCCGTCGATGGGCCGCTGATCACTATTCGAAGGTTCGGTGCGCGACGTGTTCAGTTACCCGAAGTCTGTTCGCCTGGAGTTGCGAAATTACTGGAGTGGGCGGTGCAGTCGCGATGCAACATCATCGTGAGCGGAGGTGCCGGAGCAGGGAAGACAACGTTGCTCAATGCGGTCACCGCGTTCATTCCGCCAGATGAACGCGTGGTCACAATCGAAGACACGGCCGAGTTGCGGCTCCCCGGGCGTCATGTTGTTCGACTCGAACGTCGACCAGCAAATGCTGAAGGCGCAGGTGAGATTTCCATCCGGGACCTTGTTCGCAATGCGTTACGCATGCGCCCCGATCGCATCGTGATTGGTGAAGTTCGTTCGGGCGAAGCAATTGACATGTTGCAGGCCATGAACACCGGTCACGACGGTTCACTTTCAACCTGTCATGCCAACTCACCGATTGATGCCATTCGACGTCTTGAAACTCTTGTACTTATGGGCGATGTTGCCTTGCCCCTGGCCGCGGTTCGTGAACAACTGCGCGCTGCGGTCGATCTCATCGTTCACGTTGCTCGCCAACCGGATGGATCTCGGCGAGTTGTCTCGATGGCCGAACCGATGCCCGATGGTGAAACCGGCAGCAGCATCTCTGTGAACGTGTTGACAGGCCCTTCGGGTGAACTGGTCACGCTGCCCAGCCGACCGTGCCGGGCGCCTCATCTCGGTCCGGCGCTCTTGTCCTGGGTTGCGTCATGAGTTTGCGATTGATCGTGGTTGTGGTGGTCACTGTCATTGCGGTTCTTTCGACCATAACGGTGATCGCTACCGCCCCCGAGATGATGGCGGCGCGTCGAGTCCATCAACGATTTGCTGCGGAAACTCTCACTCGCAGCGATTCGCTGTTCGTGCGTACAGCGCGTGGATCGATTCTCCGTCTCTCAACGCTTGGAATCTTCGAACCACTTCATCGTGGTGCAGAACAACGAGGTAAGCGGCGAATAGAGATGCGTATTCCCGACTCCCTTGACCGTGTGGTTCGGCAGTTGCGCGCAGGGGCAACCCTCTCTCTCGCCCTGCGAGGAGTCGGTAACGAAGACGTGGTTTTTGCACGCGTGGCCGCGGAATTAGACAACGGACAATCGCTACAGAAGGCAGTTGCGGAATGGGGAGCCGAGGACCAACTTCCGAACCGCAAACTGACCGCGACGGCTCTTGAGCTGGCCTCAAGTTCGGGTGGGGCAACGGCTCGTGTCCTTGACGGGGTCGCGGCTTCCTTGCGCGATCGTGTCGCGCTTGAACGCGAGGTGGCCGCCCTTTCTTCGCAATCACGGGCTTCTGCGGTTGTACTTGTCGTCGCCCCAGTGGTTTTTGCCGTAGCGATGGCAATGGTCGATCACCGGATTCTCGACGTGCTTATTAGGCGGCCAATCGGGTGGGCGTGCGTCGGTCTGGGGCTGGGGCTTGATGCTTTGGGAGCGTTTTGGATGTCGCGCTTGATTGGTCGCCACCGATGATCGTCGTTGGCCCATGGGTTGGCTGTGCGTTGGTAGTGGGGGCATCACTGGTTCCGGTGGTTCGACATCGATCAGCGTCACTGGCCACCGATACTGCTCGTCGACAAAGTGCTCCTGAGCTTGTCGACCTCTTTCGTCTTGCCGTCGGAGCCGGACTTTCGGTGCATCAGTTAGTCGACGTCGTCGAACCGCGAGCTCCAGAGGTCTTTGTTCCGACACTTGTCGAGGTTCGTCGACGAGTGTCGCTCGGTCAACGTCTAGGTGATGCGCTTGACGTGTTTGACGAACTCGGTGAGTCAGTCCGTCCGTTGGCGGCGGCGCTCCGCTCGGCAGCGTTTGACGGCGTGGCGCTTGGGCCGGCGCTTGAGCGGGTTGCGACCGATGCCCGGCTACAACGTCGGCGTTGGGCGGAAGCTAATGCTCGACGGCTCCCGGTTCAGTTGCTGTTCCCTCTCGTGATGTGCATTCTGCCGGCGTTCGGGCTCCTGGCGATCGTCCCACTTGTGGTGTCCTCGCTCGGTTCTCTGCACTGGTGAATCGAATCTTCCCCCGTTCAAGTTCTGTCTCGCTACAACAAAGGAGTTTCAATGAATCGATTTCGCACACGTTTTCGCAGTGAGCGTGGTCAGACCACTGCCGAATATGCGCTTGTTCTTTTAGGAGCAGCGGGGATTGCGCTGTTGCTTCTCGGTTGGGCAACACAATCGGGAGCGATCGGCACGCTGTTCGATGCCGTTCTTGATGGCGTGATCGGCAAGGTCAAGTGAAGAAGACGAGGTGGGGGGATCACGGACAATCCACTGTTGAATTCGCGTTGATTCTCCCCCTCGTCGTCATCGTTGTCCTCTTTATTGCGCAAGCGGGCTTTGTTGTGCGCGATCAAGTTCTTGTTTCCCACGCTGCGCGTGAGGCAGCAAGAGCCGCGGCAGTAAGCGATACAGATCGTCTTAGCGCAGCAATGACCGCCGCGAAGCGCGCGGGGGAACTGCGTTCGGATCAGATCTCAGTCGGGGTCACGATGCTTGAGGGCGGTGACACAGTTCGAGTCGAGGTTTCGTATCGCAGTGTCACTGATTTCGCGATCATCGGAGCACTTGTTCCCGATGTCGACCTGCACGCGACCGTGGTCATGCGGGCGGAATCAGCGGGAAAGCATGGCCTGCAGTAACGAAACCGCCGCAGCCTTATCGAGTGGCTCATTGCCATTGCCACATTTCGGCGACTGAATGCATGACGGACAGCCACTCACACATGCGCATGACTCAATGACCTCGAGTGTGGCGGGAAGGTGTCGGTCAGCCGCCGCGAATCCCAGTTCAGCTACTCCCGCGCCACCGGGAAACGCATCGTGGATGACGATGGTTGCGGCACCTGTTTCGGGCAGGTACGGCGTTGAGACGCCACCGACATCCCAACGGTCGCATATTGCGAAGAGGGGCAGGATGCCGATTCCGGCGTGCTCGGCGGCATGAAGGGCACCAGGGAGTTCCGCCGGTCCAAGTCCCGCCACGCTCGTGATGTGATCGCCGATGACGTACCAGAACGCGCGTGTGACCAGTCGAGAGGAAGGCAGCAGGAGGTCGTGAGTTCCGAGTTGTTCTCGAGTGAATGTGTCGAACCTTCGATAACCGATAACAGTGGTTTCGACCTCAACCGTGCCGAGACAGAGATCGGCGGCGCCGATGGGCCTCTCGTTATCGGTGGTCAGAATGCGGATATCGGTCACTGCTCGAGGCTGGGTGTACTCACCGCCGTCATGAGGTTCGACGATTGCCACATGATCATCGATATTGAGTTCGGTTACTTTCCACGCCGTCCCCTGATGCAAATAGATCGAACCTGGATGAACAAGCCGAAAGGCGCGTGAACCATCGACGGTTCCGATGATTGAACCATCGGCGGTCGCAATGCGGAATTCGTTGGCGTTTGCACTGCGGAGACCGATGCCATTGGCAGGTCTACCGCGACCGGCCCACACAGCTCCAAGACCGGCGCGATCCGTTGGTTGGCGAATCTTGAGCACGTCATCGTGCACGAGATCGCGTATTGCGTCGTCGAGAACATCTGGCCACCACGCTTCGTCAGCGTCGGTGAGCGGAAGTTCGAATGCCGCACAGGCCAAGTGAGGATTGAGAACGTAAGGATTGGCAATATTGATGACGGCTGGTTCTGGCGATCGTTGGAAAAGTTCGGTGGGGTTATGCACGAACCATTGGTCGAGCTGATCATCACCGGCGACGAGGACAGCCAACGACTGTTGTGATGCGCGACCGGCGCGACCGGCCTGTTGCCACATCGAAGCGATCGTTCCTGGAAAGCCATTGAGAATGCATGCGTCAAGGCCGCCGACGTCGATCCCGAGTTCGAGCGCAGTTGTCGCTACGACGCCGCGCAATGTTCCGTCGAAGAGTTCTTTCTCGATTTCACGTCGCTCAGATGTGAGGTAGCCCCCGCGGTAGGACCGAACAGTTGGTGAGAGCCGTTTCGAAAGTCGGCGTTTCACATCGGCGGTGACGAGTTCGGTACCTTTGCGACTTCTGCAGAACGCGATGGTTCGGTGGTTGTCTTTCACCAACGCACTCAGAATTTCGGCGGTATCCCGAGATGAAGAAACTGGACGGGGCTCTTCTTCCGAACCATCGTTGATGCCGTCCGGGTCCCACAGAACGAACAAACGCTCGCCGCGTGGAGAACCATCGTCGACGACAGGTTCAACAGGCAATCCGCACAAGGTGGACGCCAGCGTGGCTGGGTCACCGATGGTGGCGGAAGTAAAAATAAAAACTGGATCGGATCCGTAGTGTGCGCAGATGCGGCGTAGACGACGCAGAACCTGTGCAACATTGCTGCCAAACATTCCGCGCAACATGTGTAATTCATCAATAACCACGTAGCGCAGTCGCTTGAAGTAGGTGCCCCAGTTCGCGTGAACCGGGAGCATGCTCATATGCAACATTTCAGGATTCGTGAGCAGAACGTTTGCGTGTGCACGGGTCCACTTGCGTGCTTCGGGAGAGGAATCTCCGTCGTGAGTTGCGGCGATGAGTCCGGGAACATTGAGCGCAGTGAGTGAACGAAGTTGGTCTTGGGCGAGGGCCTTCGTTGGAAAGAGAAGCAGGGCCGTTGCCGGAGGCGGTCCCGCGGCGATTGCTTCTGCGATGGGGAGTTGGAAACACAGTGACTTCCCCGATGCTGTGCCAGTAGCGATGGCCACGGATCGACCGGCACGAATGTGATCAATTGACTCTGCCTGATGTGACCACAGTCCTTGCTCAGGAATGATTCCCGCAACAGCCTGGGACAACGGCTCGGCAAGAGTCGCGAAACGGGCACGACGCGCTGGTGATCGCTCGACGTGTACGACGCGTTTATCGGACTGAAGCGCCGCGACAAATGTGTCAAGAGACGGAGAAGGACTACGAGCCATTGGGGGTGATCGTATGACCGCTTGCTGACTCTCCGGCCTCTCTGGGCGACTTTGCTGAATCGGTTGGATCGAATCAAGAGCGGTAACCTGAAGATCCTCGGCGTATGTGTGCCTTGCTCTCACCGGAACGGATTCTCGAGTGATGTTTGATCTCGTTGCGACAGAACCCATTGAGGGTGTGGTGGTCATTGCGATCATCGGTGATCTCGATATCTCCACGGCTCCTCGTCTCCGTGAGGAGCTCATTCGCGTGACCGCAGAGCTCAAAACGCCGAAGATCGTGCTTGATCTCGCGGGAGTGGATCTTCTCGATCCAACTGGTCTCGGTGTGATTTTCGAAGGAATCAAACGAGCCAGACTTCGCCAAGGTGATTTGGCACTCGCCCGAGCCGAGGGGCAAGTCCTGCGCGACCTTGAGATCACTCGAGTTATCGAGATTCTTCCTAATTTTCCGGCAGTCGATCAGGCCATCGCTTCCCTTCAACGATGAGCGATCGATGTAATACACCCGTCACATTCGTGAAACTGAGTGATGATGTAGCCCGAATAGACAACTCTGCATGGGAATGCCCGTGGCTGATGACGATCTGAACCAACACCATCCATGGAGCCATACGTGGCTTGGCACAGATCGATTTCTTGCTCGCCGTCTCGCCCGACCTGCGGCTCGATTCCTTGCGATTGAAGCCGCTAGCGGGATCTTGCTTCTTGCTGCCACGGTGATTGCGCTGATCTGGGCGAACTCGCCATGGAAGGACTCCTACGCGTCATTTCTCAATGCAGAGATCATTTTCGATGCAGGACCCGTTGGGTTTCAACTGACGCTGCACGAATTTGTAAATGATGCATTGATGGCGTTCTTTTTCTTTGTGGTCGGGCTCGAGATCAAGCGTGAGTTGGTAAAGGGTGAACTCCGCGACCGCAAGGCCGCAGCGTTGCCGATCATTGCTGCTCTTGGCGGAATGATCGTTCCTGCGTTGATCTATTTCGCCTTCAATGCAGGAACAGACGCGTCCCAAGGATGGGGAATTCCGATGGCAACGGATATTGCTTTTGCCGTCGGGGTCGTTGCGTTGTTGGGGAATCGAGTTCCGGTTGCGTTAAAACTCTTCTTGCTCTCTCTTGCTGTCGCAGATGATCTTGGAGCAATCGCAGTTATCGCGATCTTTTATAGCAAGTCAATGAGTTTTGTTTGGTTAGGCGCAGCAATCGCGTTACTCGTTCTTGTTTGGCTGATGCGCCGTCGCCGTATTTGGTACGGCCCGCTGTACCTCGCCATCGGCGTGGTGGTTTGGTACTGCATGTTGAAATCTGGCGTGCACGCAACGGTGGCTGGAGTCGCGATGGGCTTCCTCACTCCTACAGATGCGTTGAGGCCTGATCTCGATTCAGAAGCAATCGCCGATCGACTCGAAAACCAATCGGAATTGAGCGCAGCCGATGTCGCCGCAGCTTCGTTTTTGATTAAAGAGTCGGTACCAGTTGGTGAACGTCTGGTTGACCGCATGCTCCCGTGGACGAGTTACGTCATCATCCCAATCTTTGCGCTTTGCAATGCCGGTATTTTGTTGACTTCAGAATCAGTCCGAGCTGCAGCGGGCTCTGCGGTCACATGGGGAGTAGCACTCGGTCTCGTTGTTGGAAAAACAGTTGGCGTCTTCGGTGCTGCGACGATTGCAATTGCAATTGGGATTGCTCGTCGACCGCGTGGCGCCACCAATCTTCATTTGTTCGGCATCGCAATGGCCGCGGGAATTGGCTTTACCGTTTCGCTCTTTGTGACCGAGCTTGCGTTTACCAATCCTCTTTTCACCGAGGAGGCGAAAGTCGGAGTCTTGGTCGCCTCAGCGGTGGCAGGTATTTTGGCGGCGTTGGTACTGAGTCTTGCGGCGAAGCGATCTAGTGCTGCAGAGCTCGCGATTGAAGCTGCGGAAAATGCCGAACTTTTCGATGTGATCCCTGACTCAGCGCTGCTTCCAAAAAGCCCGAAATAGTGGACGAACGAGCGTTGCGGAAATCGCCTCAGGTCGGCTTGGACTCGCCGGAGTCGGTGTAACGCCCGAGTTCGCGGCGAGCCAGTTGCATGCGGTGAACCTCGTCCGGCCCATCGGCAAATCGAAGCGTACGCAGGCCAGCCCACATTCCCGCAAGGGGGAAGTCCTGCGAAACACCGCCGCCGCCATGCGCCTGAATCGCGCGATCGACAACAGCGAGTGCAACATTTGGGGCGATCACTTTGATAGCGGAGATCTCGGTGCGAGCCCCCTTGTTGCCGACGGTATCCATCAGCCACGCCGCCTTCATTGTGAGCAGGCGGGCCTGTTCGATTTCCATGCGGGAATCGGCGATCCATTCCTGAATGACGCCTTGTTGGGCAAGTGGCTTACCGAAAGCAACGCGTTCGGTGACTCGGCGACACATGAGTTCAAGAGCGCGTTCAGCCATACCGATGCACCGCATGCAGTGGTGAATGCGGCCAGGACCGAGACGGGCTTGTGCGAGCGCAAAGCCGCTGCCTTCTTCGCCGAGAATGTTGGACACGGGTACGCGAACATTGTCGAACTTCAACTCACAATGGCCTTCGCGATCGTTGTATCCGAACACCATGAGATCGCGCACAACGGTAAGTCCGGGCGTGTCCATGGGCACGAGCACCATCGATTGCTGCGTGTACGTGGGAGCCGATGGATCAGTTTTTCCCATCACGATTGCCACACGGCAACGTGGGTTTGCCGCGCCTGAAATCCACCATTTACGGCCATTTAGAACGTAGTCGTCGCCATCACGAACGATGCTGAGACTGATGTTTCGTGCATCACTCGACGCAACATCAGGCTCGGTCATGGCGAAACAAGATCGGATTTCGCCTTCGAGTAATGGAACCAACCAACGATCTTTTTGTTCGGGAGTTCCGAACAGCGCAAGGATTTCCATGTTGCCGGTGTCGGGCGCAGCGGAGTTCACTGACTCGGGACCGAGAGGGCTGCGTCCGGTGATTTCTGCGAGCGGTGCGTAGTCAACATTCGAAACTGGATCGGGTGTCCACTCGGTGGTGTGTGGCATAAAGAGATTCCACAAACCGCGCGCTTTCGCTTCGGTTTTGAGTTCTTCCATCACGTGTGGGTGGAAGTGGGGATCCCCTGAAGCGCGCATTTCCTCAGCAAAGGCTGGCTCTGCCGGGATCACCTTTTCTTCCATAAATGCGAGCAGGCGTTGTTGAAGGTCCGTGGCGCGTGGGCTGAGTGCGAAGTCCATTAGGAACCTGCTCTTCCGTAGTCGTCTTCGTAGCGGACGATGTCGTCTTCACCGAAGTACGTGCCGGTCTGCACTTCAATAAACACCACGGGTGTTGTGCCGTCGTTACGAACTCGGTGTTTTGTGTGGACAGGAATCTCAATCGTGCCGCCAGACTCGACGGAGTGGTCCACATCGTTGAGCGTGACGATGGCTGTTCCTTCGACAACGATCCAATGTTCTGAGCGCTTGTCGTGCGATTGATAGGACAACCGCTGTCCAGGTTCAACACTGATGCGCTTGACCTTGGCGGCGGGGCCGTCGTCGAGGATGACGAACTCACCCCACGGGCGTCGTTCGCCTGATCCGGCCTCGCCGAGGGGTCGAAGGGTGTCGTCGTCTGAGATGGGGTTTTCGCCGGCAGGTGTCACGGGCCGAGTATGGCCGAAATCCCCGTTCAGGGCGGGAAAACAGGGCTGTGGATAAGAAAAATCGGGGACCCCCTTTAGGGGTCCCCGCGACGGTGGTTCGAATGGCTGCGATTGACAGAGGCGCCGGGGTGGTCTCATTGTGTCCCCCCATGGCCGGTCCCCTCGTCATCGTCGAATCGCCCACCAAGGCGAAGAAGATCACCGAATTCCTCCGCGGCGAGGACACCGGTGGCGCGTCACCGACTGTTATCGCATCGGTTGGTCACATTCGTGATCTCGTGTCCAAGGCCAAGGAGCTCCCCGAGGGGAAACAAAAAGAGTGGTGGTCGTACCTGGGCATTGATCCCGATGACGGCTTCAAGCCCTATTACAAGGTCTATGACAAGAAGAAAGACACCGTCGCTGAACTTCGTCGTGCATTGAAGAACGCTGATGCGCTGTATCTCGCAACCGATGAGGATCGCGAGGGCGAAGCAATTGCGTGGCATTTGCTCCAGGTGTTGAAGCCGCCGAAGGACATGCCCGTTTACCGAATGGTGTTCCACGAAATCACCGCCCCAGCGATTCGCGAGGCATTTGCCAATCCGCGTGAGCTCGATCAGTTACTCGTCGACGCGCAGGAAACGCGTCGACTCCTCGACCGACTCGCTGGCTATGACCTTTCTCAGGTTCTGTGGAAGAAGGTCAATCGTGGATTGTCGGCAGGCCGTGTGCAGAGTGTTGCGACACGCCTTGTGGTGGAACGTGAACGCGAAATCATGGCGTTCGTCTCTTCCGACTGGTGGGACATCAAAGGCGTGTTCGCCGCGTCCTCTGAACCGATTCCCTTCGGAGCAAAACTTCTTGAACTCGATGGCGTTCGTATCGCCACGGGAAATGATTTCGATGACGATGGCGATCTGAAGCGCGACGACCGCGTCATCCTCAATGAAGAAACAGTGACTTCCCTCGCCGCAGAACTGCAGTCATCGTCATTCTCAGTACGAAGTGTTGAGTCCAAGCCCTATCGCAAGCGACCATTCGCCCCGTTCACGACGTCAACGCTGCAACAGGTCGCCGGTCGCCGTCTCAAAGTGTCAGCCAAGCAGGTCATGTCGATGGCCCAGGGTCTTTACCAGCAGGGCTACATCACCTACATGCGAACGGACTCCACCAATCTTTCTGCCGCAGCTGTCGCTGCAGCGAAAGCGGAAATCACCGAGCGGTACGGTGCTTCGGCGATTGAACAAAATCCGCGTACCTGGGGCAAGAAAGCAGCGAATGCGCAAGAAGCGCATGAAGCTATCCGTCCCGCTGGTGATCGATTCCGTCGACCCGAAGAAGTTCGGAATGAAGTTGCCCCCGGCGAATTTCGTCTGTACGAGATCATCTGGCAACGCACTGTTGCATCGCAGATGATCGATGCAATTGGTGAAACCGTCACGGTTCGCCTTGGTTCGGTAACGGCGAGTGGCCGAGATGCAGAATTCTCGGCGGCAGGCACGGTTATTACTGAACGCGGTTGGATGCAGGTCGAAGACTGGCGCACCGACGACACCGATTTAGAAAGCGAAGACGACACCGAACGCCGGCTGCCGCAGTTGAAGGTCGGCGACGGTCTTGATGCCACGGAAATCAGTCCGGAAGGTCACGCCACAAAACCGCCAGCTCGATTTACTGAAGCATCGCTTGTCGGAAAAATGGAAGAGCTTGGTGTTGGTCGTCCTTCGACGTATGCATCAATCATGGAAACCATTCAGGGCCGTGGCTATGTGTGGAAGAAGGGTTCTGCACTTGTTCCCAGTTGGAATGCATTCGCGGTAACCACGCTGCTCGAACAGCACTTCGCTGAACTCGTCGACTACGACTTCACCGCGAATCTCGAAGGAGTACTCGATCGCATCTCGAATGGTGATGCGAACAGCGTCGACACACTTGCCGAGTTCTATTTCGGTCCCATGGTTGACGGAGTGCGAAAAGATGGGCTTCGTGACCTGGTCACCGAGCGACTTCCTGAAATCGATGCGGCCGCTATCAATACGTTCTTGTTGGGCGACGATCACAATGGAATGCCCGTCATCGCGAAACCTGGAAAGTTCGGGCCCTATGTGCAGCGCGGTGACGACACTGCGTCGGTGCCCGAGAACCTTCCGCCCGCCGATCTCACTGTCGCAGTTGCGCTCGAATTGCTTGCCATGCCGAAGGGCGGCAAGCCCATCGGTGAAGATCCTGAAACCGGTCTGACGGTTTTTGTCATGAGTGGCCGCTTTGGACCGTACGTCCAGCTGGGAGAAATTGAAGAAGCTCCCGACGAGAAGCCTCGTCGCGCCTCGCTGTTCAAATCGATGGATCCTTACGAGGTGACACTCGAAACCGCACTCGAACTTTTGTCATTCCCGAAGGTTCTTGGTTCAGATCCCGAAACCGGAAAATCGATTCGTGCGCAGAACGGAAAGTTCGGTCCGTATCTGACCAAGGGCGATGAAGGCGAGGCCGAGAAGCCGGAAACTCGGAGCCTGGATTCTGAAGAGCAGATGCTTGGAGTCACGTTTGAAGACGCACTCGCGCTCTTCGCGGTGCCGCGCCAGTATGGGAAGCGGGCGCCGAAGCCTCCATTGGCGGATCTCGGCATCGACCCAGCCTCAGGCCGTCAAATGTTGATCAAAGACGGAAAGTTTGGGCCCTACGTCACTGATGGCGAGACCAATGCCTCGCTTCGTATTGGCGATGTTCCCGAAACACTGAGTCCCGAGCGCGGGGCAGAGCTTCTTCAGGATCGGCGTGTTTACATCGCGGAAAACGGTGGGCCGGCGGCCAAGAAGGCAGCGAAGAAGTCCGTGAAGAAGGCCGCGAAAAAGAAGGCGACGGCCAAGAAGAGCGCCAAATCACGAGCCAAGAAGCCTGATCTGATGACCAAGCACACGGTGGCTACCGGGCAGTCGAAGGCGGCCAAGAAGGCGGCGAAGAAGTCCAATGTGGTCAGGTCCGAGTCCCAGATCCTCGATCAAGAACGCTGAATACCCTCAGGGTGGTGCTCAGGGGCAGCAGGGACCTCTCCTAGGCTCTTCTCATGGCTGTGCATCGCCCCGAACCCCGGGACGAAGCCGATCCCCCCGAGGATGCAATGCCCGTCGAGGCTTCTGGCCCCGACGTTGACGCGACCATCCCGGGCTGGAGTCGTGCCTCACTTTTTGGTGAGGACACCGAAACACTCTTTACGAAGGATCCCTCGGATCGACCAGGTTTCCACGTTCGTCTTTTTGGCAGTCACGAGTTTTTCCGGCTTTGGCTTGTTCAAGTTGTCTCCGCCACGGGCGATTGGTTGGGCTTCTCGGCGATCATCCTTCTAGCGGCCACCATCGGTGGCGGTGCTGGTGCTGGTGCGATCTCACTCGTCATGGCCGCGCGCATCGTGCCTGGGTTTTTCTTCGGACCACTAGCGGGCGTGCTTGTTGATCGTTGGGATCGCAAGAAGGTGATGGTCAGTTGCGATATTGGACGAGCAGTTGTGATGGCGCTGCTTCCGTTCGTCAGCGATGTCATTGGTCTTGTTCTTGCATCGCTCGTACTAGAAGTTCTCACGTTGTTGTGGGGTCCAGCGAAGGATTCGGAAGTTCCGAACTTGGTTCCTCCGGAACACTTAACGACAGCGAACTCGTTGTCACTGGCTGCGGCCTACGGAACCTTTCCGTTCGCATCGTTGCTGTTTGCACTTCTGGCCGGATTGTCAGTTTGGATTGGCCGAGTTCCTGGACTTGGGTGGCTCGAGACCAATCAGATGGCATTCGCGTTTTATGCCGATGCACTCACGTTCGTTTTTTCGGCGTGGATGATTAGCCGACTCACATTCCCTAAACGGGAGCGGCGCGTCCGAACGACAGCCGATGATGAACGACGCGTCGATATCAAAGCCACACTGGAAGAACTTCGTGAGGGCTGGAACGAAATTTGGAAGAACCACACCGTTCGCGCCGTGAATCTTGGACTTGCTACTGGACTTATCGGTGGCGGCATGCTTATTCCGCTCGGCGCAGTGTTTTCGACCGAAGTTCTCGATGCCGGTGCGGCTGGCTACGGACTGTTCACCACAGCGCTTGGCTTTGGTGTCGCGATCGGCGTTGTTGGAGTGTCGGTATTCCAGAAGCGATTGCCTCAAACCACAACATTCACCGCCGCGCTCTTTGTTGCGGGAATAGCGTTGTTCTGCGCTGCCTCATCTTCGTCGTTGTGGGCTGCGGTGATCTTCGTTGGACTGATGGGGATTGCTGTCGGGCCGGTTTACGTTCTCGGTTTTGCAATGCTCCAACAAGAAGTCGCTGATGATCTTCGCGGTCGTGTCTTCAGTTCACTCAACACTCTTGTTCGCATGTGCGTGCTTATTGCGATGGTTGCTGGTCCACTACTTGCAGCAATTCTTGGACGTATGGCATCAACCTTGATTAACAATCGCATCGACGTCGCTGGAAAAACGGTGGAACTCCCAGGCGTTCGACTTGCGTTGTGGCTTGCTGCGCTGATCATCATCGCTGCAGGGTTTGTTGCTGGAGCTTCGTTGCGTGCAGGGCAGCGAACGAAGCGTGCTGGCGAATCCGATCATCCATCTCGGCCCAATCCCCCGGATCCACAGCCGCTTGATTTCACTCCGATCGATCTGCGCCCGGCCGGCCCCGTACCTGAACCTCACCGCGACGACGAAGCTTCCGGAGAACCGATATGACTCGCGGAATATTCATTGCGTTTGAAGGTGGCGAGGCCTGCGGAAAATCGACGCAGTCGCAACGTTTAGCAACAGCGATCGATGCAGTGCTCACTCGCGAACCAGGTGGAACAGTGATCGGCGCACGATTACGTGCCGTTCTTCTCGATCCGCAAACAGTCAACCTTTCTGATCGCGCTGAAGCACTTCTCATGGCTGCCGATCGCGCGCAGCACGTAGCGGAAGTTGTAGAGCCGGCTTTGCTATCGGGACGTCACGTGGTCTCTGATCGGTTTGCGGGTTCATCGATCGCCTACCAAGGCCATGGTCGTGGACTCCCGGTGAGCGAAATTCGCAACCTCTCGCTGTGGGCGACGGGTGGCGTATGGCCCGACCTCATCGTTCTTCTCGATGTACCCGAGGCCGAAGCCGATATTCGTCTCGGTTCCTCCCGCGATCGGATGGAGTCAGAACCGGCGTCGTTCCATGCGGCAGTGATCGAAGGTTTCCGATCCCAAGCGGCGGCCGAACCAGATCGTTGGGTGGTCATCGATGGCACCCCTTCGATCGAAGAGGTTTCCGCTGCGGTGTTCGCTGTCGTCGCTGAGCGGCTACAACTGCCTCTGTGACATCACGTACCGACTACCCGCCGCTGTCGGCGGAACTCGCTGGAATTGAACTCTGGGCCAATGTCGTCGGCCAGGACGATGCGATTGGCGAACTTCGTGCTGCAGTCAATGCACCAGTGCACGCGTACATGCTGGTTGGTCCGCGCGGAAGTGGAAAGCGTGAACTCGCGCGAGCCTTTGCTGCTGCGTTGGTAAGTCGTGATCGCACGGGCGACGATGCTGTGCGGCAAGCGCGGATGGCATTGATGCAAAATCATTCCGACATCACCGAGTTCGAACGAGTTGGTGCATCGATTTCTGCCGAGCAGGCCGACGCGATCATTGCGACCGCGGCGCGTTCGTCTATCGAGAACGGTCCGAAGGTTCTCATTCTTGACGAGTTCCATCTTGTGACAACCGCTGCTCCAAAGTTATTAAAGACCATTGAAGAACCGCCCGCCGGAACGGTGTTCGTGGTTCTCGCCGACGATGTTCCGAATGATCTCGTCACAATTGCGAGCCGATGTGTACGCATCGACCTTGCAACGATCACTGATGACGTGGTTACCGAGCGATTGATCGCCGAAGGCGTCGCGCCTGACCGTGCCGCTGAAGCGGCAGCCGCTGCGGTCGGAGATCTCCGACGCGCGCGGTTGTTGGCAACCGATGACCGGCTTTCGTTGCGGCGTGCTGCGTGGCGCGCTGTTCCTGATCGCCTCGATGGCACGGGCGCACGCGCAATTGAAACGGTCGATGACCTGTTGGCGATGATCGAAGACGCCATGGCTCCATTGGCCGACTCCCATGCCGCGGAAGTTGCCGAGTTCGCCGAACTCGTGGCTGCTCGAGGCGAACGCGGGTCGGGCCGCAAGCAGTTCGAAGATCGCCATAAACGCGAAGTCCGTCGATACCGAACTGATGAAATTCGTGCCGGTCTTACGGAACTTTCGCGGCGCTACCGCGATGATCTCGCGGCTTCACCGCGGCCAGCTGAGATTGCTGCTGCAATCGATGACATTGCGGCCCTAGCGACCAATCTGGTGAGGAACCCCAACGAGCGACTGCAGTTGGTGGCGCTCTTTACGAAACTTGGCCGACCCCACCATTGAGTCCACTTCCATCGAGCCCACTTCGCCGAGTGGGTCGTTTCCGACCCGGCGGCTAACCTCATCGCTTCCCGCCCGGGTAGCTCAGACGGCAGAGCAGCTCACTCGTAATGAGCAGGTCAGGAGTTCGATTCTCCTCTCGGGCTCTGATGGCCGATCAACAAGCGTTTGCCGAGCAGGCAATGGAGTACATGCCGCAGTTGTATTCCACCGCGCTACGAATGACGCATAACGCGTCCGATGCCGAAGATCTTGTTCAAGAGACCTACCTCAAGGCCTACAAAGGTTTCGCAGGTTTTGAGCAAGGTACGAATTTGCGGGCCTGGATGTTCCGCATCCTGACCAATACCTATATCAACTCGTATCGGTCGAAGAAGCGCCGTCCCGAAGAAATAGAACTCGACGATGTCGAAGATTTCTACCTGTACCGCCGGATGGGTGGACTTGAAGCCGTTCGGGCCTCTCGCAGTGCCGAGGATGAACTTATGGACTTGTTCTCCGATGCCGAGGTGCAGAGTGCAATCGATGCGCTGCCAGAGTCCTATCGTCTCGCGATATTGCTAAGCGACGTCGAGGGGCTTTCGTACAAGGAAATTGCCGAAGATCTTGATATCCCGATCGGTACCGTCATGAGCCGGCTTCATCGTGGAAGAAAAGCACTCCAGAAGCGGTTACATGACTATGCCCTTGAGCGGGGACTGACCGATGCCATTCCTGAAGCCTCCTTGGAAGCGCCATGACCCACGACCCCAACTCCCCGTCCGGCGTTCCATTTGCCGTCACCCCCGACTGCGAAAAGGTGATGGCCGAGGTCGACAGCTTTCTTGACCAGGAGCTCACCGACGCCTTGCGGGCGAGCATCGCGGCTCATCTTGAGTCCTGCAGTCCCTGCTTCGAGGTGTTTGATTTCGAGGCGGAACTTCGGATGGTGATCTCGACCAAGACCCATACCGTGGAGTTTCCCAACACGCTTCGTATCCGGATCGAAGAGAAACTGACCTATCTCCGGATCCAAGGATCTGGGGGGACGGAGTCCGGTGGTGGCGGAGAGCCTCGCCGAGAGGCATAGAATTAGACCTATGAATCTTCTGTTCGCGCAGGTATGGGCATTTTGGATTGCGCCGGTTCTGGTCGCCTCGGCAATCGGGGTCTTGGCAGTAATGATCGGCCTTTATTTGAAGCTGGTCGTCGCTCCCCGCTATCCCAAGCGCTGAGCTTGTGGCCGCAGCGGTCGATTGGGGAGTAGCCGAACGGGTTGCGATCCGCACATCGAAGAAGGATCCCTTCGCCGCCAGTTATCACTATCAATCGCTGCAACCTGATTTCGATCGTTTAACGGCGATCGCTGAAGAGTTGGTTGCACAAGAAACGGGACTTCGATCACTCGCTGGTACTGCGCGCGCTCGAGTCACCGATCGACCGGGCTGGATCCGCGCCAACCTCGCCTCGTTCCAACGTTTGTTGGCGCCGATGCTCGAAAAGTTCGGCGATCGTGTTTCGTCTAGTCGCGTTGCGCCACTGACTGCTCGAATTGCTGGTGCTGAACTCGGAGTGGTCCTCGGTTGGATGTCGGCGCGGGTGTTGGGTCAGTACGACTTACTCGTGATCGAAGAAGAGAATCCGCAAGACCAGGACATCGTTTATTACGTGGGTCCAAACGTTCTTGCGCTCGAAAAACAGTTTGCGTTTCCGCCCGAAGAGTTCCGCATGTGGCTTGCGTTGCACGAGGTCACACATCGCGCGCAATTCACGGGCGTGCCGTGGCTCCGAGAACATTTCCTCGGACTCGTTCACGAAACAATGAACACCATCGACCCCGACCCAGCTCGTGTGAGCGAGACCATCGCTCGGGTCACTGCTGCAATTCGTGCCGGACAGAAACCACTTGCCGATGGCGGATTGGTCAATCTGATCGCTAGTCCTGAACAACGGGCAGTTCTCGATCAGGTGAGCGGCATGATGAGTCTTCTCGAAGGACACGGTGACATCACGATGGATCGTGCCGGGCACGACCTGGTTCCGAGCGCCGATCGTTTTTCGAAGGTTTTGCGCGAGCGACGCGAATCAGCGCGCGGTATGGCAAAAGTTTTTCAGCAGTTGATTGGCCTGCAAGCCAAGTTGGCGCAGTACGCCCAAGGAGAAGCGTTCATCACTGAAGTTGAACGCGCGGGGGGCCAACCGTTGTTGTCTCGTGCATGGGAAGGGCCAGAGAATCTTCCGAGCATCATCGAGATTCGCGAACCGCGTTTATGGATCGACCGCATGGCTGCTCCACTTCCGGTTGCTGGCTGAACTCGATTGTTCGTCGTGAGTTCTCTCGCTGAACGTCACGAGGAATTGCTGGCTCGTTGCACGTTCCCGCCCGCGGGCTCTCCATTGGTCTGTGGTGTGTCAGGCGGCGCTGACTCGATGGCCCTGTTGGTTTTGGCTGTCGCCGCAGGCTGTGTTGTCACGGCGGTTCATGTCGATCACGGGTTGCGTGCTGGCTCGCGTGACGAGGCCGATCGTGTCCGATCGGTTGCCGATGGTCTTGGCGCGTCGTTCCGGGCTGAATCAGTGATGGTGGATGCGGGCGCCAATCTTGAAGCTCGGGCTCGAACCGCTCGCCACGAAGTGCTGGGGCCCGACGCTGCTCTTGGTCACACTGCGGACGATCGGGCCGAAACAATGATCGTGAATCTGTTGCGCGGTGCAGGGCCTGACGGGTTGGCTTCGATCCGCCCGGGCCTCCGTCATCCGATTTTGGATCTGCGTCGATCGGAAACAGAACGGGTCTGTGAAGTTGAACGGATCCAACCGTTCTTTGATCCCAGTAATAGCGATCCTGCGTTTGTTCGCAATCGTGTTCGGCACGAAGTACTTCCGTTGCTCGCCGAGATTGCTGGCCGCGACCCGGTTCCGATTCTCGATCGCCAGGCCGATGTGTTCGCGTCGGTTGCTGATCATTTGCGTTTCGAAGCGACTGCGCTTGACCCAACTGATGCGCGGACTCTTCGCGATGCACCCGAGGCGATTGCTCGCGTCGCTCTCCGAGAGTGGCTCCGAGAAGGCGCAGAAGAGCGACATCCGCCTGACGCAGCAACGATTGATCGCGTCATGGCCGTCGTAAAGGGCGAGGCCACCGCGACCGACGTGGGTGGAAATCGTCGCGTCGAACGAACCGCAGGTCGGTTGCGAATCGTGGCGGCACCGAAAGTCTGAGGACTGCACTACATTCGCCGCGTGATCCAAAGCGCGTCTGGAAATGACCACCCGCATCCCGATGTCGATCCCCATCTGGGCCAGATCCTCGTCAGCCACGAAGCCATTCAGCAGCGCATTGTTGAATTAGGCGAAGAGATCACGGCCGATTACGCCGGCCGCGCGCCGTTGCTGATTGCGGTTCTCAAAGGTGCGGTCATGTTTATGGCCGACATCGCTCGCGCAATCGCGTTACCCGTCGAGCTCGACTTCATGGCGGTGTCTTCTTACGGCACAGCAACGAAGACCAGTGGCGTGGTCCGGATCGTGAAGGATCTCGATATTGATCTCACTGGGCGCGATGTCATCATTGTCGAGGACATCGTCGATAGCGGTCTCACGCTGAACTACCTCCGAAAGAATTTGGCGGCGCGACATCCCGCCAGCCTCGAGGTCTGTGCCCTTCTGCTCAAAGAAGGCATGCAGAAAGTTGAACCCGATCTTCGCTACGTAGGTTTCCGACTTCCCGATGAGTTTGTCGTCGGTTATGGTCTCGATGTGGCGGAGCGCTATCGCAATCTCGACGATCTTCGGGTCTTTGTTGGCCCGGAAAGTGGTCACTGAGGTCGTTAAATCCAGTGGGAATCGGTACGATCCTCGCACGAATGAACGTTTCTGTTCTCGTCCCCTCACTAGGAGACCGTGATGGACCCCGTTGATCTTCCCCGTATCTCAGCCGCCGTGAAAGAGATCCTCATCGCAATTGGCGAGGATCCTGACCGCGATGGCCTTCAGGACACCCCCGATCGTGTTGCGCGCATGTACGCCGAGGTTTTTGCTGGTCTTCGTGATGATCCCAGCAGCCACCTTCAGGTCATGTTCGAAGCGAATCACGACGAGATGGTCATGGTTCGCGATATCGCACTCACTTCGATGTGCGAACACCACTTGGTTCCGTTCATGGGTAAAGCCCATGTTGCCTATATCCCCGGTACCGATGGTCGTGTGACTGGTCTTTCAAAAATCGCTCGCCTTGTCGACGCCTACGCCAAACGCCCGCAGGTGCAAGAGCGTCTGACCGCGCAGATTGCCGACGAGCTCGAAACCACGTTGCAACCGCGAGGCGTGCTCGTTGTCATCGAAGCAGAGCATTTGTGCATGTCGATGCGTGGAGTTCGCAAGCCTGGTTCAAGCACCGTGACCTCAGCCGTGCGTGGATTGTTCCGTGAAAGCGCTGCGACCCGACTTGAAGCGATGCGATTCATCGCTCGCGACTAAACGTGGCCGACGTCAAACCTCGGCTCGGAGTCGGAACTCCGACATCAATCCCATTGGTCATGGGGATTGTCAACGTCACCCCCGATTCATTTAGTGATGGTGGGAAGTTTCTCGACCCCGAAGTCGCAATTGCACATGGCCTGACGCTGGTCGATGAAGGCGCCTCAGTCCTTGACATAGGTGGAGAGTCAACTCGTCCCGGTGCTGCTCCAGTCGATGTCGAAACGGAACTCGCTCGAGTCATTCCGGTGATCGAAGGTCTCGCCGGTCGTTGTCGACTCAGTATCGATACCCGCAAAGCCGAGGTGGCAAAGGCTGCGGTGGCCGCCGGAGCGACGCTCATCAACGATGTGTCGGCATCACTTTGGCCCGTTGCGGCGGAACTTGGTGTGGGGTGGATCGCCATGCATATGCAGGGCGAACCGGGCACGATGCAGGCCGATCCTCACTACGACGACGTCGTTGCCGAGGTGTGTGCGTTCCTTCGCGAGCGCGCAATGGCTGCTTCAGAGGCCGGAGTAAAAGAAATTTGGGTCGATCCTGGGTTTGGGTTTGGGAAGACCGATTCGCACAATCTGGCCCTGCTCGCGCACCTTGATCGCATCGTTGAAATGGGTTGGCCGGTTGTCGTAGGGACAAGCAGAAAAGCCATGCTGGGAAGGCTCCTTGCGACATCTGACGGTTCCAACGAACTGGTTCCAGCCGACGATCGTCTTGCCGGATCGATCGCGACGGAAGTCTGGGCAATGCAGGCCGGAGCAAGCATGATTCGCGCTCATGACGTCAGAAGCGCCAAACAAGCGGCCAAAGTCGTGGCAGCATGAACGCCGTGGCCAGTAAAGGGAAATGGGCGCAGGGGATCCGACCCCGCAACTTTCATTGGGTGATCGCTGAGCGACTCGCCCTCTGTGAGCGACCCGGTGGCTATGGAGCGAACCATCGAAAGGTTCGCCGCCAAGAGGAAATCATCTGGGTCCGCGAACAGGGATTCACCTGTGTCATCTCGACGATCACGGCTCCCCTCAATCTCCACAACTACGACGAGCTGGGTGTCACCTGGCGCCATCGCCCCGTCCCCGAAGACGATCTCGGTCTTTTCGAATCGGCGTTCTTCGCGGAATTGCGAACCTTGCTCGAGCGCGGCGAACGGATCCTTATCCATGCTGAAGAACTCAGTGATCGCGTGTGTGGTCTGATCGCCGGCTACTTGCTCTGGAACGGCCTAGTCGAGAGCCCGCCGCGTGTTGTTACCGTGATCGAGCAGTTGACGCAGCGCCAACTCGGCCCCATTGGTCGTGAGTTGGTTGCGATTTCACTGACGATCCCGCCGCCTGCCTGAACCGGAGCGCTGCCTTATGGCCCCGACTGATCGAATTGAACTTCGCCAACTTGTGGTGACCGGTATTTGTGGCGCGCTTCCCGAAGAGCGTGAACGGGCGCAGCCGCTCGAAGTCGACCTTGATGTCGTCGCCGACCTTTCTGCGGCGGGTGCGTCAGACAATCTCGCCGACACGCTTGATTACGGAGCTATCACTGCATCAGTTGAGCGCGTGATTCTCAACGGCACCCCGCAGTTACTTGAACACCTCGCCCAGAACATTGCCGACGCAGTGCTCGCCGATCCCCGAGCATTGTCAGTAACGGTTTCTGTGCGGAAGTTGCGCCCACCAGTGCCGCAGGCTCTGGCCACTTCGGGCGTCACCATCACTCGGGGACGCTGAATGTCACGTGCCTTCTTGAGCCTCGGCTCAAACATCGGTGATTCGTGGTCGCTTTTGCGTGAAGCGGTGAATTCGCTTGATTCAGTTGTTGCGGTGTCACCGGTCTATCGCACCGATCCTGTTGGCGGACCAGAGCAAGACCCGTTTCTCAACATCGTGATTGAACTCGATACCGAGTTGAGTGCGCGCGAATTGTTGGGTGTTTGTCATCGTCTTGAATCGGCGGCAAACCGAGTGCGTACCGTTCGGTGGGGCCCGCGCACGCTCGATGTCGACATCATCTGGATCGACGGAGTCACGATTTCCGAACCCGATCTCGAAGTTCCCCATCCGCGAATGCAATCGCGTCGTTTCGTAATGGCGCCGCTTGCCGATCTTGCTCCTGATGTAGCCGGACCTGATTGGGCCGACCGGGCCGAGGGTCACGTGCATCGCGTCGGACCAATCGACGCCGAACCAGGATGACCACGAACAGTTCGGTCCGAATCATTGGGCCGGGCCGTGCGGGTGGAGCGCTGGCAATTGCGTTGGCACGGGTTGGATGGACGGTGGTTGCTCCCGTTCAACGCGGTGAGTCGCTCTCGGCGGCAGCAAGCGGGGTTGATCTTTTAGTCATTGCGACTCCAGATGGCGTCATCGTCGAGGTCGCACGCGAGATCACGCCCGATCCAACAACAGTTGTTGTCCATCTTTCTGGCGCGCTCGGTCTTGAAGCGCTAGCAGATCATCCGCAACGCGCAGCGCTTCATCCTCTGACATCGATGCCGACTCCGGAAATTGGAGCTGAGCGATTGGTTGGCGGCGCATGGTTCGCTATCGATGCGAACACGGAGAGCGCGCTCAAGTGTATGGAATCGCTTGCCGATGCGCTTGGTGGTCGATCGTTCGTTGTCGACGATGAACATCGAGTTGCCTACCACGCGGCTGCGGCGATTGCGTCGAATCACGTTGTTGCCCTGCTTGGTTCCGCGGAACGCGTGGCCCGTTCTGCTGGCGTACCGATCGAGGCGTATTTAGAACTCGTTCGTGCGACGATCGATAACATCGAAGACCTTGGGGTCATTGATGCGTTGACGGGCCCTGTGGCGCGTGGCGACTGGGACACGGTCGCTCGTCATCGTGACGCGATCGACCCCTCCGAACTTGCGTTGTATGACGCATTGGTGGACGCGGCTCGTCGCGTGGTGGACTCTCGACGAACACCGAACGATGAATCGACGCTACCAATTCCCGAAACGGAAAACTGATGCAGGTCATTTCCACAAAATCAGAGTTTCGTGAGCACCTTGAAACGGTTCGCGCGCTCGGACGTACGGTCGGACTCGTTCCAACCATGGGCGCACTGCATGAAGGGCACTTATCGCTCCTTCGTGCTGCCGCAAACGATTGCGACGTCGTCGCGCTCACGATTTTTGTCAACCCGCTGCAGTTCGGTGCAGGTGAAGACCTTGATGCCTACCCGCGTCCGCTTGAGCGCGATCTCGAACTCGCCGAAGCGGCCGGAGCCGATGTTGTCTTCACGCCAACGACCGATGAGATGTATCCCGAACCGACGCTTACGAATGTTCATGTCGATCGGCTTACTTCCTCAATGGAAGGCGCGAGTCGTCCCACGCACTTCGATGGTGTCACCACCGTCGTCACGAAGTTGTTCAACATCGCCGGTCCTTGTCGGGCGTATTTCGGCGAGAAGGACTTCCAGCAACTGGCGGTTGTTCGCCGAATGGTTGCCGACCTTGATCAGCCAGTTGTGATCGTTGGTTGTCCCATCGTGCGAGAAAATGATGGTCTGGCCATGTCGAGTCGGAATGTTTATCTGTCGTCAACCGAACGCGAAGCCGCCACGGTTATCAGCCGAGCCCTTCGCGCCGGAGCCGCCATGGTCGAAGCGGGGGAGAGCGATCCATCGGTTGTCGAATCACATATGGCTTCGATCATCGATGCCGAACCGCTTGCCGTACTTGATTACGCCGCGGTCGTGAACCCTGAGTCATTGCTCACTCCCGATCGATTGGTGAGTGGAACCACGGTGCGGTTGTTGATGGTGGCGCAGCTGGGAACGCCGCGATTACTCGACAACCTGGGTGTCGACGTACCGTAGGGAGCCTTACCCGCAAGGTGACCGCACGCGGCGCCAAGCTGAAGGAGAAGACGATGCAACGTCGAATGATGAAATCAAAGATCCATCGCGCTTGTATTACTGACGCCAATCTCCATTACGTGGGTTCCATCACCCTCGATACGGAATTGATGGAGCGGGCCGACATTCGCGAATGGGAGCAGGTGCAGGTCGTCGATATCGATAACGGTGCTCGGTTCGAGACCTACGCGATCCCCGGTGGTCCGGGCACGGTATGTCTCAACGGCGCTGCAGCACGTTTAGTACAGCCTGGTGACCGCATCATTGTGATCACCTACGCCGACTATGACGAGATCGAACTCGAGGACTACGTCCCTCGTGTTGTGCATGTCGACGGCGCCAACCACATGATTGATGAATTCGAGGCCGTGACCATCGCTGCTCAAGAATTTCCTGTTCGATTCCGAGCCTGACACCGTTCTTCGGTCAGACTGCAGCCCTGTGACTGCCGAGCTCGATCTTCTTGTTGTCGGTTCTGGCGTTGCCGGACTTTCGGCCGCCGTGCGTGCCGCGGCTCGAGATGGTGTTCGTGTGGGAGTCCTTACCAAGGGTCCGCTTGAGCAGTCGACAACCAGATGGGCCCAAGGTGGTGTGGCTGCTGTTCTTGGTGGTGATCCCGATTCCACTGATCTGCATCTGGCGGACACGCTCGCTGCTGGCGCTGGGCTTTGTGACGTTGATGCGGTGCGCATTCTGGTTGAAGAGGGTCCAGTTCGAGTTCGTGATCTGGTTTCACTTGGGGCGCGATTCGATCGCGACGCTGACGGCAAGTTCGAATTAGCGCGCGAAGGTGGTCACTCACTGCCGCGAATCGTTCACGCCGGAGGTGTTGCTACTGGGGCCGAAATCGAACGAGCGCTGGTCGTTGCGGTGCGAAGTGAAGCAACGGAAATTCATGAGCATGCGTTTGCCCTCGACCTTGTGGTTGAAAACGGCCGATGCGTTGGTGTCCGTGCGGCGCTAGCCGATGGAACCGTTGGCGTTGTTCGCGCCAGAAATGTTTTGCTGGCTTCGGGTGGAGCCGGGCAGATTTTTTCGGTAACGACGAATCCACTTGAGGCGACTGGTGACGGCATTGCGATGGCATTGCGCGCTGGTGCTGCAGTAGCCGATGTTGAGTTTGTGCAGTTCCATCCGACAGCACTTCATCATGAGCGTATGCCGCGCCCGTTGCTTTCTGAAGCATTACGCGGTCATGGAGCACTCATTCGCGACATCAATGGCGAACGATTCGTCGATGAAATGCTTCCGCGTGATCAGGTCAGTCGAGCGATGGTTCGCCGCATGATCGAACTACATACGGATCACTGCTTGCTCGATGTGACTGGTCTCGAACAATTCGATATTCGATTTCCAACCATCGCCGCGATGCTTTCCGGTCTCAAGTTCGATCCCTCCCACGATCTCCTTCCGATTGCTCCGGCGGCGCATTATCTGTGCGGAGGCGTCCTCACCGACCTCAACGGAGCGACGAGCATTCCGGGTCTGTGGGCTGCTGGTGAAGTTGCGTGTTCAGGTGTGCACGGCGCGAATCGACTGGCCTCAAACTCATTGCTCGAGGGAATGGTATTTGGGGCTCGCGTTGTTGAAGCTATCGAACTGGGTATCGATGCTCCAGAACTGACGGGCGTTATGCGAGCACTCGATGGTGATGGTGGCCGTCGCATTGAGGGATGGCGCGCGCCTGAGTCATTGTCATCGGTGATCGAAAGTGACGCCGACGCACTTGCGACCGCCCGTGATGACATGCAATGGGCAATGACCGTTGGCGCCGGAGTTGTGCGAGATGCGAGTTCGCTCGCAGCAACGGCGGCAAAGGTCGAGCACGCCCGCACTCTCGCCGATGCCACTGGTGTTGCTGCGTGGGAACTGGCGAACCTGGCCGCCGTAGCCACCGCTCTCCTTGTTGCCGCTGAAGCTCGCACGGAAAGCCGCGGTGCGCATACCCGTGACGATTGCCCCTCGCTGGACCCGAATTTGGCTCTGCGATTGGTGATCGTCTGACCGGTTCGCTCTGGTCGGGCTCGGCAGGGCAGGCTTTCGGAATGTCAGACCTGCTTCAGCCGCCCCGAGTCGTTGTCGTTGATGCGGTCGAACGTGCCCTCGCTGAGGATCTCACGCCACTTGGCGACCTCACTTCTGCACTGCTTCCCCAAGACTTGGTCGCCACTGCGCGCTTCGTAGCTCGCAGCAACGGTGTCATCGCCGGTCGACTCTGCGCGGCGGAAACTTTCGCGCAGGTCGATCCAACCGTGGTTCTCGAATGGTCGGTTACTGATGGTGACATCGTGAGTCCAGGTTCGGTAATCGCAGCGGTCACCGGTTGCTTGGCATCGATCCTGACAGCGGAACGAACGGCACTGAACTTTTTAGGACACCTTTCGGGCATCGCGACGCGAACCAGCGAGTACGTCGCTGAAGCAGCGAAGGGTGGCAGCGCGTATGTGTGGGATACGCGAAAGACCACACCTGGATTGCGAGTTCTTGAGAAAGCTGCAGTTCGCGCTGGCGGTGGACGTAACCATCGCGGCAATCTTTCCGACTGGATCCTTCTGAAAGACAACCACATCGCGTTGTTCGGCATCACCGATGCAGTTGCCCGTTCTCGTTCGATGTGGCCGGCACGAACCGTTCATGTCGAATGCGACACGATTGAGCAAGTTCATGAAGCACTTGCGGCTGGTGCAGATGCGTTACTGCTCGACAACATGACGCCGGACAAGATTCGTGAATGTGTGGTCGTCGCTTCTGGTTCTCAGCACCGCCCGTTGCTCGAAGCATCTGGCGGGATAACTCTCGAAACGATCGCGTCGTACAGCGCCGCTGGAGTCGATTGCATTTCGGTCGGTGGACTCACCAATTCTGCTCCGGTCCTCGATATTGGACTCGACATCGACCCGGCATGACGGAGGAACAACGAATGCTTCTCGCTGTTGATGCAGGAAATACACAAACGGTTGTAGGTCTTTACGATCTCGATGGTGGGACCGCAGCTGGGCGTCGTCCAGAAGCCGGTCTTCTTGATCATTGGCGTATCTCGACCGCCGCTGATCGCACCGGCGATGAGTACGCGGTCATGCTGCAGGGCTTTCTCGCCCTCCGTCGAAACAGTTTTTCGGATATCGATGGGATTGTTATTTCCTCTGGTGTTCCGCAAGTAACTGCCACGTTGCGTCAGGTCACTGCGCGTCACTTAGATTTTGAGCCAATCGTCATTGGTCCCGGCGTTCGCTCCGGTATCCGCATTGACTACGACAACCCTAAAGAGGTCGGTGCTGATCGCATCGCGAATGCTGTTGGCGCGTACGACCTTTACGGTGGGCCGACGATCATTGCTGATTTCGGAACGGCAACAACATGCGATGCCGTTTCTGAAGACGGGGTCTACCTCGGTGGCGCGATTGCCCCTGGCATCGAAATCTCAATGGATGCGTTAGTCGGCCGGGCATCGGCATTGCGAGCGGTGGAACTGACCGCACCGCGCAACGTTCTGGGAAAGTCCACGGTGGAATCGATTCAGTCGGGCGCTGTTTACGGGTTCGCCGCGCAGGTCGACGGTTTATGTGACCTGATCGAAGCGGAACTCGGAACATGCACGGTGATTTCCACCGGGGGACTAGCGGAAACGATCACGCCGTTCTCAAAGCGCATTCAACACACCGAACCATGGTTGACGCTTCACGGTCTTCGGTTGATTTACGAAAAGAACATCTGACGTTCTGCTTCGTGGTTCAGGCCGCAGAGCGAACAGTGCCGAGCAAATGTTCGGCAGCGGCTTCGAGAGCAGTGACTGCTTCGGTGCCCGCGTACGGAGCCAGTGCACGCTGGCCCGCTTCAACATAGGAACGAGCGGTGTCGAGTGAGTCTTTGACCGACAGTGATGAACGCAACAGCGTGCGAGCACGGTCAAGCGTGTCGGGATCTTCGACCGGTTCGATGGAACCGTCTGTGGGTGCCAGTTTCACCAGTAGCGAGCCAAGCTCATCGGCTTCGGTGCCGCCAGCAGCAAGTGTACGGATCACCGGCAAGGTGTAGGTGCCTTCAACGAGGTCATGGCCTGCAGGTTTGCCCAGTTCTTCATCGGTGGAAGTGACATCGAGAAGGTCGTCGACGATCTGGAATGCCATGCCGAACGAATTTCCGAATGTGGTGAGCGCATCGATCTGAGGGCGAGGAAGATTGGCGACAATTCCACCGACACGACATGCCGTACCGAGCAGTGATGCGGTCTTTCCATCGATGGAGCGCAGGTAAGCGTCTTCGGTGCGGTCCATGCTGAACGCGTGTTGCAGTTCAAGAATTTGGCCCTCGCACAGTTTGCCGATAGTGGCTGCAAGTAATCCGGCAACTTCGGTTCCGAGCGACGCAGCAATCTCAGATGCTTTGGCAAGGAGATAGTCGCCAGCGAGGATGGCCTTGAGGTTTCCCCAACGAGCGTTGACGCTTTCGACGGTGCGACGGGTGGTGGCATCGTCCATGACATCGTCGTGATAGAGCGATCCGAGGTGGACCAGCTCGACCGAAACTGCGCCCATGATGACCTCAGGGGTGGCGGCGCCCATTTCGGCGGCTGAGGTTGCTGCCGAAGTGACGCAGAAGGCAGGACGAACGCGTTTGCCGCCGGCGAGAATTAAATGGCTAGCGACTTCGGTCAGAAACGGGTCTTCGGTAACCACCGAGGCCTGCAGCGCATTTTCAACCCGGGCAAGGTCAGCCTGAAGAACGGGCAACTGGAGGAGGGGCGAGGCGCTTGCCATTTCTCCACGTTAGGCCCGCGGCCGGTTCGGACCTCAACCGGGCGGATAGGTTGAGAACTGCTTGTGACAAAGGCACGGTGAACGTGGATTTCCGACGAGGCGATCTCGAAGGTGATGGGTACACTCATCTCACGTATCCCCGTCTGGGAAGCAGGTTACAAAGTGTTTGAACGGTTCACCGATAGGGCCCGCAGGGTTGTCGTGCTCGCACAAGAAGAAGCGCGACTCCTGAACCACAACTACATCGGCACTGAGCACATCCTGCTCGGGCTGATCCACGAGGGTGAAGGCGTTGCCGCTAAGGCCCTCGAGTCTCTTGGCATTTCGCTCGAGGCTGTGCGTTCGCAGGTCGAAGAAATCATCGGTCAGGGCGGCTCATCGCCGAGCGGTCACATCCCGTTCACGCCGCGTGCCAAGAAGGTTCTCGAACTGTCGCTGCGTGAAGCACTGCAGCTTGGCCACAACTACATCGGCACCGAACACATCCTTCTTGGTCTCATCCGTGAAGGCGAAGGCGTTGCTGCTCAGGTGCTCGTCAAACTTGGCGCCGATCTTTCTCGAGTTCGCCAGCAAGTCATTCAGTTGCTTTCTGGTTATTCCGGTCCTGGTCCGCAACAGGGCGAAAAGGCCGGAGCCGCCACAGGCGGTTCAAGCGAAGCATCACCGAGTGGTTCCGCAGTTCTCGATCAGTTCGGTCGCAATCTCACCCAACTTGCTCGCGAAAAGAAACTCGATCCGGTTATCGGTCGTGCGCGCGAAACCGAACGCGTCATGCAGGTCCTCAGCCGCCGTACCAAGAACAACCCTGTTCTTATCGGCGAGCCCGGCGTTGGCAAGACCGCAATTGTCGAAGGTCTTGCTCAAGCGATCGCGGCTGACCAAGTTCCGGAAACGTTGCACGGCAAGCAGCTCTACACGCTCGATCTCGGCGCGCTGGTTGCTGGCTCGCGTTACCGCGGCGATTTCGAAGAGCGCCTTAAAAAGGTGCTCAAAGAAATCAAGACACGCGGCGACATCATTTTGTTCATCGACGAAATCCACACCCTCGTTGGTGCTGGTGCTGCCGAAGGCGCCATCGATGCGGCCAGCATTCTCAAGCCAATGCTTGCTCGTGGTGAACTCCAAACTATTGGTGCCACCACACTCGACGAATACCGCAAGCATCTCGAAAAGGACGCTGCACTCGAGCGTCGGTTCCAGCCGATCAAGGTTGAAGAGCCCACCGTCGCCCACACCATTGAAATCCTCAAGGGTTTGCGCGATCGCTACGAAACCCATCACCGCGTCACCATCACCGATCAAGCACTTGTTGCTGCGGCCAATTTGGCCGATCGCTACATCGCCGATCGTTTCCTTCCCGACAAAGCCATCGACCTCATCGACGAAGCCGGCTCGCGTTTGCGCATTAAGCGCATGGAAACGCCACCCGATTTCAAGGAACTCGAAAACGAAATCACTAAGGTCGTAACCGAGAAGAAGGAAGCGGTCGAGGCTCAGCAGTTCGAAGAGGCCGGACGCCTGCGTGATCGCGAGAAGGAACTTCTTGCGCAGAAAGAAACCAAAGAGCAGGAAATGAAGGACTCCGGCATTGACTTGTTCGACGAGGTCGACGAAGAAGCCATCGCCGAGGTGCTTTCACTCTGGACCGGTATCCCCGTTTACAGACTCACTGAAGAAGAAACTGCTCGTCTTCTGCGCATGGAAGATGAATTGCATAAGCGAGTCATTGGTCAAGAAAACGCCGTCAAGGCAGTGAGTCAGGCCATCCGTCGAACGCGTGCTGGCCTCAAAGACCCCAAGCGTCCTTCGGGCTCATTCATCTTCCTCGGCCCATCGGGTGTTGGAAAGACCGAACTGGCCAAGACCCTCGCCGAATTCTTGTTTGGCGATGAAGATTCGCTCATTTCGCTCGACATGTCTGAGTACCAGGAGAAGCACACCGTCAGTCGTCTTGTCGGTTCGCCTCCTGGCTATGTCGGTTACGAAGAAGGCGGACAGCTCACCGAAGCAGTGCGTCGCAAGCCGTTCTCGGTTGTGCTTTTCGACGAAATCGAAAAGGCGCATCCCGACGTCTTTAATACGTTTTTGCAGATTCTCGAAGAAGGGCGACTCACCGACTCACAAGGTCGTTCGGTCGACTTCCGCAACACCGTGCTGATCATGACCTCAAACCTCGGTACCGCCGATCTTCGCAAAGCCAACATTGGTTTTGGTAAGTCCGACGAAGCCGTGTCGTACGAGCGCATGAAGGAAAAGGTCAACGATGCACTCAAGGCGCATTTCCGCCCTGAGTTCCTTAACCGCATCGACGACACCATCGTGTTCCACGAACTTTCCAAGGCCGAGGTCACGACCATTGTCGATCTGCTCATCAAGCGAGTCACCAAGCAGCTTGAAGGTCAGGGCATTGGTCTTGAACTCACCGAGGCTGCCAAGTTGCTGCTGGCCGATAAGGGCTACGACCCCACGCTGGGTGCTCGTCCGCTGCGTCGTGCCATTCAGCGCATGGTCGAAGATCCGCTTTCCGAGCGTCTGTTGTGGAAGGAGTTCCGCGCTGGCCAGAACATCGTGGTCGACGCCGAACCCGATCCCGAAACAGGCGATCGCATCATCGTGTTCCATACCACCGAGGGCTTCGAGCCTCCGCCCATGGAACTGGCAGAAGCTGGCGCTCCCGAATAGGGAACCTGCATCACAAAGCATTTGAAGGAGCCCGGGCCCAGCGCCCGGGCTCCTTCTCGTTGTGCGCGACCGGGGCCGTGCACTTGCGCTGGTAGGTTGCGCGCTGTGTTGAGGAACCGTCGACTGCTGCGAGTGTTCGCGTTCCTCGCGCTCGTTGTCTTCGTTGCTGCCGGTTGTCGCGTGCAGATTGAAACCAAGATTGACGTTGGACTCAATGGCAAAGGAACGATCACGCAAGGCATCGGTTTCGACGATGCGGCGCTGAAGCGCGTTGGCGATCCCGCACAAGCGTTGCGTGCCGATGATCTTGTGCAGGCTGGGTGGGAAGTCGACGCAGCTTCGAAAGAAGGCGACCTCACCTGGATACGCGTGCATCAGTCGTTCGAGACACCTGAAGAAGGAACGGCGCTGCTCGCGCAGTTGAGCGGTCCTGATGGTCCCTATCGCGACATGCTCATCAAACGATCCGATGGGTTGTTGTCGACGTCAGTAAAAGTGACTGGTCAGATCGACACGACTGCAGGCCTCGCAATGTTTGGCGATCAACAATTAGCTACGACTCTGGGTGGCGATGCGTCGGGCGGATTGCTCGCCAAGATTGAAGCGGAAGAAAAGGCGCCGCCAGCCTCGCTGGTCGGACTCGACCTAATCGTCACGGCCGGTGGAACGACCAAGACCTACGAAGCGTCATTCACCGACACCGATACCCAGAAGGTGAAGGTCAGTTCCTCGAAGGACAAGTTCCTCGAGATCCTGGGCACATTGTTTGTGCTGCTCCTCGTAGCTATTACTGCTGCAGTGATTGGACTTCGGTATCGAAAGCGTCGACTTCGCACTCGGCGCCTCATGCATTCACGCGGCCGGCGCTGGTAAAGCGGCCACAAATAATGGGGGAACGAATGAGGGTTTCGGCAGTGCAACAAGGTTCTGTTGATCCGCTTTTCGATCCCACAGCACTTCCCGACCTTGGCAATGAACGAACGTCCGAGTCGCCCCGCCGGCGCATCATTGTGATTGGTGCTGGGCCGGGCGGAATTATCGCGGCCTATCGGTTTCGAAGGGCCGGTTTTGATGAGGTCACCGTGCTCGAACGCGCCGCCGGGCCGGGGGGTACCTGGTGGCACAACCGCTATCCGGGCGCGGCGTGCGACGTGCAAGCACACCTGTATTCATTTTCGTTTGCGCCAAATCCGTCGTGGTCGCGTCCGTATGCCACACAACCAGAGTTGCTCGAGTACTTCGAGCGTGTTGTCGATGATTTTGATCTTCGTGGCTGTATGCGCTTTGGTATCACAGTTCACTCTGTCGAACGAGATGACGTCGCAAATGTCTGGGTTGTGACTTCTACTGATGGTGAGCGGATTGAAGCAGAGGTCGTTGTCAGTGCTGTTGGAATGTTCAATGAGTTGACATGGCCTTCGATCGATGGGCTCGAATCATTTATCGGCCCTAGTTTCCACACCGCGCAGTGGCCAGAGGATTTGGACATGGCGGAAAAGCGCGTCGGCGTCATTGGTAGTGCCGCTACCGCAGTGCAACTCGTTCCCGTAATTGCCAAGCAAGCTTCGCATCTCACGGTTTTTCAACGGTCGGCCCCATGGGTGATGCCGAAGCTCGATGAACCGTTTACCGATGAACAGAGGGAGCGGTTTGCCGCTGATGAGTCACAACGACTCGAGATACGACGACTTTTATGGGATCGGGTTGAGGGGGCGATTTTGTTTCATCCGGCATCGGTTGAGATCTCGACCAATGCTGCGATTAGCAACCTCAATTCCATTGACGATCCGGAATTGCGGCAGAAACTCACCCCGCAGGATCCCTTCGGTTGCAATCGACCGCTTACGTCGAGTGTTTACTACCCAACATTCAATCTGGACACTGTTGACCTTGTAACGACGCCGATCAAAGAAGTGAAACCGAACTCCG
>CAMCTW010000003.1 GCA_945878645.1 Bifidobacterium breve | reverse complement strand
ATGCGCTCGATGCGTGCGTTCCACATGTTCTTGATTGCCGGACCGCCCTTCCAGACGATCAACGTAAAGACAGTAAGAAAGCCGATGGTGCCCCAAATAACTTCATTGATGTCGGAGGGCAGCACGAGGCTGTTGGGCTCATGAGCCTCAGAAGCGAAAAGGAGAAGTGCATTCATTAGTCAGTCCCCCTAGTTCTTTCCGGCTTGAGCGACATGGTCTTCGACGACGCGCACCTGAGCGGAACGATCAATCGACTTTTGAACAACTGCTTCAGCTGCTCCGACGGCAATGTCGGTGATGCTTGAGGTGAGTTCGCCGCGAGCACGATCCTTGGCGCCTGCAATCTCCGCAGCAGCCTCAGTTCGCAACGATGCAACATCGGCCTCGGCAGCTCCGACCTGAACGCGACGCTCGGCGTCACCTTCAGCACGAGCTTGTTCGATGAGCTTGACGGCCTCTGAACGAGCACCGGCCAGACCGGCTTCGTACTGTTCGAGACGATCGACCCGAGCGGTATCGGCGGCTTCTGCAGCCTGTTGGTCGTCGCGGACCTTGTCGGCACGCTCTTTAAACGTGCGCATGACTGGTGGCAACAGAACGAACTTCATCAGAGCCCAGAGAATGGCAAAGAACACCAAGGTCCAGAACATTTCGTTCACGACCGGGAGAATCGGGTTCTTCGCCGTCGCCTCAGCGACAGCCTGATTCACATCGTTTGCCGCTGTTTCAGCGAAAACATTGACGAGTGCAAGCACTGCGTACTCCTTGGAGCGTCGGAGTCAAGAAAGGACAGGCCGGGAGTGCCGTCCGCCTCCGCCGAAGCGAAGACGGACAGGCGCAACACCCAGAGGATGGTTCAGACGAACTTGAGAAGAATGAAAACAACGAAGCCGATGAGGGCAAGGGCTTCGGTGAATGCGATGCCGAGGAACATGGTGGTACGCACCATGCCTGCGGCTTCTGGCTGACGGGCCATTGCCTGGACCGACTGACCGACGAGGTAGCCGATGCCGATGCCTGGACCAATGGCGGCAAGGCCGTACGCCATACCTGCATTGGTTGCACCGGCGATCGCCTGGGCGGTTGCCTTGTCAACTACTACTTCGGATGCTTGTGCGAGGATGCTCATTGCTGGTTGCTCTCCTGTTTGGGTGTTGCACCCCCGGCGACGACCGGAAGCGACATTGGTTGCTGGAGCGGATACTCCATGGTTGCGAACGTGATCAGTGCTCGGCGTGCATCGAACTGCCGATGTACACCGCGGCGAGAATGGTGAAGATGTAGGCCTGCAGGAACGCCACCATGACTTCGAAGCCGGTAAGAGCGACGAGCATGAAGAACGACAGCGGGAGGACTAGCGCCAGAAGCGACGCGGTGAACAGCGTGATGCACAGCACGCTGAAGGTCACGAGAAGAATGTGACCAGCGAGCATGTTGGCGAAGAGTCGGACGGCGAGGGAGAAGGGCCGAACGATGAAGGTCGAGAGGAACTCGATCGGGACCACAAGGATGTAGAGCGCCTTGGGCACGCCGGGAGGTGCGATCGCATTGATGAAGTACTTCGGCCCCTGATGCTTCAGACCAACAGCGATGTAATAGGCCCAAGTGATGAGCGCAAGCACGGCCGGGCCAGCCATACGGGCGTTGGCCGGCATGTGGAAGAACGGGATGACCTCGAAGATGTTGCCAACAAGGATGAAGAAGAAAAGGCTCACGAGGTAAGGCAGGTAACGCATGCCAGCGGGACCCATGGTCTCGAGCACGATGCCGTCACGGATGAACGCCACCGAACTCTCGACAAGGTTCTGCGCGCCCTTCGGCACCATTGAACGCTTGCGGTTACCAAGAATGAACAACACCGAGGTGGCCACGATGGCGACCAAGCTGATGAACGCAATCTTGTTGAACCCATACCAAGAGCCTTCTGGACCAAACCAGTTGGGCCATTCGACGAGGTTCTCGATGGGTGGGAACTCGAGTCCGAAAATCACTGGGCTGACGACTCCTTGGAGACAGCGGAGGGCTTGAGCGCCGGGAAGGCGAGGGACGCAGAGATGAACTTCATCTCCCAAAACAGAAGACCGAGGTGGGCGATGATAATCGTGAGGCCAAGCGGCAGCATCACGACCCAGGCTGCGTCACGAACGAGCCAGATCGCTGTAAATATAAGAGCAAGACGGATGAGGTAGCCAAACAGCGCTGCCCCCATCATCAAGCCAGCGGAGATATTGGCAGACCAAGTCAGTAATGCCGCGGCAAGCGCGAAATTACTTACGACTATCGCCAAACCGTAGGCCGCCGAAAAAGCACCGTTCATGCCCCAGATGAGACCCGCAACAAGAAGGAATGCCGGGGTGACATAGGCGGCGCGCTTGATGATGTCACGCGCAATTACGGCCTCGGGAGCCGGGCCTTCAACCTGAGCGGTGGAAGTGATCAGCGAACCCATGGGCCCGCCGCATCGTGTTGTTCCATCTCGGTCCGGTAATCGATATACAGCTTCACCACAACACCAACGAGACCGAGCACAGCAAACAGCACGGTGAATACCGGAACGGTGCCGAACAACTTGTCGATTCCGAATCCGATAAGAGCGAGGATCAACGGTGACAAGACGAGTTCATACCCACCGGCGGAGCGGTTCATTTGCTCTGTAATCTCGCGCCGTTGCGAAACTGCCACCGAAAGTGCCCTGTCGTCAGCGGCCTACAGATTGGCGTGACCCAAGCGAACTCGGGACTCTCCACTCCGCAGTGCCGAGTGCTTGTGAATGTTTGCTCAAACTAGGACACAACCTTCGGTGCTGCAACTTTCGCCGAGGTCTCATGCTCCGCTCTCACGAGCCTTCATCGCGCTCAAGCCGCCGCCGTTCAAGACGGACCCCGGGATGGAGAACGGTGAAGAGAGAAAGCAGAATCGCAGCGATCCCAAAAGGCGCAATCCCGTCGCCCGAACCGCTGTAAATGGGCCAGAGAACAAAGCCGCTGAGTAACGCGGTCCAGGTCCACAAGATGAGCACGCTGCGGCGGTGTCCGTGCCCCAGTGCCATGAGGCGGTGATGGAGGTGGCCCTTATCGGCATTGGAGATTCCACTGCGAGATCGGGCTCTACGGATGATGGCGAAGAGGGTGTCGATGATGGGTACGCCCAAGATCACCAGTGGGATCAGTAATGGGGCGAAGAAGAAGAAGGAATTACCCGAGTAGGACCGATCGGTGCGACCACCAACGACCATGGTTGATGCTGCCATCAACAAACCCAAGAGGAGCGCTCCGGCATCGCCCATAAAAATTTTGGCGGGATGGAAGTTGTGCGGCAGAAAGCCGATACAGGCCCCGAGCGCAACAATGGCGATAAGCGGGCCAACGTTGCCGGCAGCAAGCAAACCGTCGCCACTTAATTCATGGGCGTAAAGAAAGAACGTGGCTGCTGCGATGGCGACGATTCCACCGGCCAGGCCATCAAGCCCGTCAATGAGGTTGATGGCATTGGCCATACCGACGACCCAAAGAACCGACAACAAGTACGACCAGTCGGTAGAGAGCAAAAAGACTCCGGCAAACGGCACTCGAAAAACGAGAATCGAAATACCAGAAATAACCAAGACGCTCGCAGCGATAACTATTCCTGCGACTTTCGCAGGCGCAGAAACATCGCGGAGATCATCAATCGCTCCGACGCCAGCGATGACTAACGCGGCAAGCACTAACCCAAGTGGTTCAGTGCTCCCATTGAAAACAACATCGAACGAACCCATACACCACGCTGTAAACATGCCGGCAAGAACACCAAGCAGCATGGCGACCCCGCCGAGAGTTGGCGTTGATCGCTCGTGCACATGTCGTGCATCGGGGCGAACGACTGCACCGATTCGAACCGACAAACGTCGGACTCCGAACAACGCGACAAACGTCGTGACGGCGACGACCGCCAAAACGATTGCGTATGCGCCGATGCTTGGCACGAGGTCGAAGACTTCCCGGCTCAGTCGTAGGGAGTGAACTTGGCGCAGAGCGCAGCGACATCGGAACGCACTGCAGCAACTGCCGCGTCGTCGGTACGACCGCGAAGCGCTCGGGCAATGAGCGAAGCGATCTGAGCCATTTCCGGTTCTAACATTCCCTGCGTTGTGACCGCAGGAGTTCCGATGCGAACACCACTCGTTACAAACGGCGAACGAGGATCGTCAGGAATGGTGTTCTTGTTCAGCGTGATCCCCGCAAGATCGAGCACTGCTTGCGCTTCTTTGCCAGTGAGTTCGGCATCGAATCCGCGCAGATCAACCAAACAGAGGTGATTGTCGGTGCCGCCCGAAACCAAACGGAACCCTTCCTTTGCAAGTGCTTCAGCAAGTGCAGCGGAGTTCTTGACGATCTGTTGCGCGTAACCCTTGAACGAGGGATCGGCCGCTTCACGGAATGCAACAGCTTTGGCAGCAATCGCATGTTCGAGCGGACCACCCTGCAAGCCCGGGAACATCGCTTTGTCGATCGCTGCCGCATGTTCAGCACGACTGAGAATGCAGCCACCACGAGGACCGCGGAGTGTCTTGTGTGTCGTAAAGGTAACGACATCGGCGTACAGCACCGGATTCGGATGCACTCCACCGGCGATAAGCCCGGCGATATGCGCGGCATCGAACATCAGTAATGCGCCAATCTCATCGGCGATCTCACGGATGGGCGCCGGGTCAATGATGCGCGGATAGGCAGTAGCGCCGGCGATGATCATCTTCGGGCGTTCACGCAATGCGATTTCGCGCATTTGATCCATATCGATTCGCTCATCGGACGGGGCAACGCCATAAGCAACAAAGTTGTAGAAGCGCCCAGAAATATTCACCGGTGAACCGTGCGTGAGATGACCACCGTGATCAAGGCTTAGACCCATCACGGTGTCGCCCTGCTCAAGAAGTGCGAGGTACACGCCGAGGTTGGCATTGGCGCCCGAATGAGGTTGGACGTTGGCATGTTCAGCGCCAAAGAGTTCCTTCACTCGATCGCGAGCAATGTCCTCAATCTCATCGACGATCTGATTGCCGCCGTAGTAGCGCTTGCCCGGGTACCCCTCGGAGTACTTGTTCGTGAGAACTGAGCCAGTTGCTCGCATCACGGCGGGAGAGGTGAAATTCTCCGAGGCGATGAGTTGCAACGTGGTGTTCTGACGTTCGACTTCGGAGTCGATGAGTCCGAAAACCGTGTCGTCGTTGTCAGCAGGCCAGGGCATAGCGAATCTCCTCAAGCGGTGTCGAATGGATCGTAGTGCCGCCTCTTCGGACACCGACCCGCTCGGCAGGTACGTTGCCTGACATGGCTTCTGAACTTGATCCCCGACTCCCAATAATCGTCGGCACCGGACAGATCATGATCCGCGACGCTTCGACCGAACCCCTCGAACCGGCCGACCTCATGGCCGAGGCGCTTCGTCAGGCCGAAGCCGACAGTCACGGTCGCGGCCTCCTCGCCGGAGCGGATCAGGTACTCACGGTGAGCGAGTTGTCGTGGAGGTACCAAAACCCCGCCCTCGCGGTGGCCGAACGGGTTGGGGCTTCCCCTCGCCGCCTCGCTTCTTCGGTCATCGGGGGAAACCTGGCCGGCGTCATGGTTGCTCGAGCAGCGGCGGACATTCAGCGCGGCGACGCCGATGTCATTGTCCTTTCCGGCGGCGAGGCCACTCGGACCCGATCCCGTCTCCGGAAAGCAGGGACTGAGCCGCAATGGTCGACGCAGCCTCAAGACGTTGCCCCAGCGGAGTCAATCGGTGACCAACGCCCGCTTGTCAACGAGATAGAAAGCGCTCGGGGTCTGCAGATGCCCGTCGACATCTACCCGTTGTTCGAAATTGCGCTCCGAGCTCGACTTGGTCTCACCATCGATCAGCACATCGACCGAATCGGTTCACTGTGGTCGGCGTTTTCGGAAATCGCGGCAACGAATCCAAATGCATGGATTCGCACTCCCCTTTCCGGACCCGAGATCACGACGCCGTCCGCCGATAACCGCATGATCACTTGGCCGTATACAAAGCGGCTGTGTTCAAACAATCAGGTTGACCAAGGAGCTGCGCTAATCATCACCTCGGTTGCCGCGGCCGAACGAGCTGGCGTACCTCGAGATCGCTGGGTGTTTCTTCACGCAGGTGCCGAAGCAATCGACCACTGGAATATCTCTAATCGTGTCGACCTGTGTTCCTCCCCCGCTCTCCGAACTGCCGGTCGCGACGCATTCGCTCTTGCTGGCCGAAGTCCCGAAGACATTTCGTACTTCGACCTCTATTCGTGTTTCCCGTCCGCCGTTCAGATCGGCGCGTTCGAACTCGGGTTGATCCCTGATTCCAACGTCAACGGAACCGGATGGGGAGGCATCGGCGCGTCTCGAGCACTCACTGTGACTGGCGGAATGACCTTCGCCGGAGGGCCCTACAACAATTACGTCACACATGGTCTCGCCACGATGGTCGACGCCTTGCGAAAAGACTCGGGTGCGTTTGGTCTCTGCACCGCTAACGGCGGTTACACCACCGAACACGCGGTGTTGATCGCATCAACGACTCCACCTAAGGCCAAGGCGTACCGCCACTCCAACCCTCAGTCCGAAGTCGACGCGCTTCCTCGCGTGGAATGTGACGACGCCTGGAGCGGCGATGTCACGATTGAAAGCGCCACTGTCGTGTTCAAAGATGTTCCCAGTCATGCACTCGTTGCGACGCGCACACCAAATGGTCAACGTTCGTGGGGAAGGTCTTCCGATTCAGATTTCATGAATGCGGCGATGACGACCGAACTTGTTGGCTCGCGCGCTCAGCGCTCGGCAGACGGAACTATTTCAATCGACTGAAGAAGTCGAGAAATCAGTCGACCTTCAGATTGGCTTTGATGCGGGCAGCGAGCAGCGCGTGCACGCGCTCTTCTGCTTTCGGCATTTCACTCAAAAGTTTCTGAAACGCCTTGGTGTCGAAAGCAAGCAAAGCCATCGAGGTCGTGGCCACAACTGTCGCAGTACGCGGTCGCCGATCGATAAGCGCCATCTCCCCAACCATCGAGCCAGGCCCGACGGTAACGAGATGTTCCTCACCGACAAACACCTCGGCCTGACCAGATTCGATGACGAAGCACTCTTGGCCCACTCGTCCTTGATCGATCAGGAGCTCTCCTGCCTCGACCTCAACATCGTCGGCTAACTGCGCAACCCGGTCGAGATCGGCGTCGCTGAACCCCTCGAAGAACGCCAGCCCTCGCAATCGAGCGGCGCCATTCACTGCCTTTTTCCGCTTCCCGAACATAATTCTCACCTTTCGGCATGGACGGGTGCCCCCGTCCGCGATCATGGTAGGCGCAACCCGCCTGATCCGACCGGAGGAATTCATGGTCTCGGAACTTTTTGATCCCGCTGCTTGGCGCCCAATCGCTGGATTTGAGGACCTCGTCGACATCACCTATCACCGCGCTGTCGATCAAGGAACGGTGCGGGTGGCGTTCAATCGACCCGAAATCCGCAACGCCTTCCGCCCTCAAACCGTCGATGAGCTCTACCGGGCCCTCGACCATGCCCGCATGTCCAGCGACGTTGGGTGTGTCCTACTCACCGGCAACGGGCCATCACCCCGAGACGGCGGCTGGGCGTTTTGTTCGGGCGGCGATCAGCGCATCCGAGGAAAAGACGGCTACCGCTACGCCGACGGCGAAACTGCGGACTCAATTGATCCGGCGCGCAGCGGTCGACTTCACATTCTCGAAGTGCAGCGCCTCATTCGTTTCATGCCGAAGATTGTCATTTGTGTCGTGCCCGGTTGGGCGGCGGGCGGTGGTCACAGCCTTCATGTCGTTTGTGATCTCACACTCGCGAGTGAAGAGCATGCGAAGTTCAAACAGACCGATGCTGACGTCGCGAGTTTCGACGGAGGCTTTGGCTCTGCATACCTCGCACGCCAGGTCGGCCAGAAGTTCGCTCGCGAAATCTTCTTCTTGGGGCGCGAATACAGCGCCGCGCAAATGTTTCAGATGGGCGCAGTGAACGAAGTCGTGCCTCATGCCGACTTAGAGAAGGTCGCTCTTGAATGGGCGGCAATGATTAACGGCAAGAGCCCTACTGCTCAGCGAATGCTGAAGTACTCGTTCAATCTCATCGACGACGGACTTGTTGGACAGCAAATTTTTGCTGGCGAAGCCACCCGACTCGCCTATGGAACCGATGAAGCCGCCGAAGGACGCGATTCCTTTTTAGAAAAGCGTGACGCCGATTGGTCCGCCTATCCCTGGCATTTCTAAAATGCAGAACTTCAGGTCGTGACAACCACGATCACACCAATAAGTGCCAACGCACCTCCGACCCACTGTTCGCGGTCGAGGCGCTCATGGTGCACTTGACGGGCAAGAACAAGGGTCATTACCGGGAACATTGATGCAAGCGCAGCGACCACGGGTAGTGAGCCAGATTGCGTCGCCACGCCGTAAAGCGTCACAGCAATAACATCACCGATTCCCGCAACAGCAACCATCGGAAGCACAGAAGTTGCCGGCTTGCGTGGTGCGCGTGTCGCGAGAACGATCGCAAAGAGCAATACCGGGTAAACAACCCGCATGACCAGAAGTGTCGAATAGGCGCTGTGGTCGCTTCCGTTCGCAACGGCAAGCAACGAAATACCGATTCCCAACGCGGCGCCGAGCGCCAACAAGATCGGGCGATGACCGCCTGTGCGGAAATCACGCAGATGTGGTCCCCCAGCGAGAATCACCCCGACAATGGCAATCGCGATCCCGATGGTTTGCAGAGCCCCCGGGCTTTCACCCCGCACGAAACCCGCGATCACAGGCACCAGGACTGACGTGCTCGCGATCGGTGCCACGACACCCATGGGGCCCGATGCCAGACCCCGATAGAGCAACACAATGCCGATTGAACACGACACGCCAGCGAGAATTCCCCAGCTCACCACAGTTGAATCGAAAACAAAATCACCGCTGATCAACGTGACGACGATGATTACAGGGAGCGCTATCAGGCTTGCCCACAGAAGCACAGTGGTTGACGGCGACTTTTTCGAGGCAGTGCCCCCAAAGAAGTCAGAAGTCCCCCAAAGAACTGACGAGATCAGGGCGAGAACAACGGGCATGATCAGCCACCTACCCGCGCGACAACTGCTCGAGGTCGACCGGCGAGATCGCTATGGCATTCAGCAGTGACAAAGCCGTTTGCGAGTGCCAGATCAGACACCATTGGCACCTGATCGGGAGCCATCTCGAGAACCAATATTCCGCCGGGCCGCAGCCAAGTCACTGCGCCAGTCACAATTTTTCGAATGTCATCGAGTCCGTCATCGCCGGCGAACAACGCTGACATCGGTTCCCATTCTCGAACAACATCCTCGACCTCGTCACCGATCGCGACGTAGGGAGGATTACTGACAATCAGGTCGATCGTTCCAATCAGTTCTTCTGGAAGCGCTTCAAACCATGATCCTTCAACCGCGCGCACCCGGGTGGCAGCTCGACCAATACCGGCGAGGTTTGAACGCGCCACCACAAGCGCATCAGTTGACGCGTCGCTGATCCACACTTCCGCGCGTTCCACTTCGGCTGCTACAGAAAGCCCAATCGCTCCTGAGCCTGTGCCGAGATCAACGGCGACGGGCCGATCGATTCCGTTCGTACGCATTGACTGCAATTCAGCGATGGCCAACCCAGCAACGACTTCCGTTTCGGGACGCGGGATGAGAACACGTCGATCGACGAATAGATCCAATGAGCGAAATCCCCAACGACCAAGCACGTATTGCAGCGGCTCACCCGCGAGCCGTCGTTCAACCATTAGGTCGTGGAAATGCATTCCCCGTTCGGTGACCTTCTCGTCGAGACCGAGCACATACTCAGCCCCATCGAAGCCCGCAGCGCGCTCGACGATCCAACGGGTTTCATTCGCCGGCGAGGAAGTGACACCGGAAAGCCGCTCTTCGGTTTCAGCAGCGACCTCTCGCCATGTCGTGGTGTTATCGCTCATATGTCGCGTTCGGCCAACTGAGTTGCCCGTTCGTCAGCGACAAGTGCATCGATGACTTCATCGAGTTCGCCACCGAGAACCTTGTCCAGTTTGTAAAGAGTGAGGCCAATCCGATGATCAGTGAGGCGGTTTTCTTTGAAGTTGTACGTACGCACCTTTTCGGAACGACCACCGCCACCGGTTTGGGCTTTTCGCGCACCCGATGCTTCGGCGGCTTGTTTCTCTTGTTCGGCCTGCAGCAGCCGGCTACGAAGCACGCGCATCGCTTTCTCACGATTCTGAATTTGGCTTTTTTCGTCCTGCATCGCAACAACAACGCCAGTGGGGAGATGCGTAATGCGAACAGCGGAATCGGTGGTGTTCACGGACTGACCACCAGGACCGGAAGAGCGATACACATCGATTCGAAGTTCGTTGGGGTCGAGAACAACATCGACCTCATCAGCTTCTGGGAGCACGGTCACCGTCGCTGAAGACGTATGAACTCGGCCCTGACTTTCTGTAACCGGAACACGCTGGACTCGATGGACCCCACCTTCGTGTTTCATTTTCGACCAGACGCCATCGCCGGCGAGACGAAAGGTCACATCTGAATAGCCCCCGAGATCGGAAGTCTGTGCGTCCATAATCTCGAACTTCCAGTTTTGCTTTGTGGCAAAGCCTCGGTACATCTCAAATAGGTCTCGAGCGAACAAGTTGGCTTCTTCGCCGCCTTCGGCACCACGAAGCTCAACAATGACATTGCGAGCATCGTTCGGGTCCTTTGGCAACAGAAGGACTTTGATCTCTTCATCAAGTCGATCAATGGCGAGTTCGGCTGTGTCGATTTCGTTCCGCAACATTTCGCGATCGGCACCATCGGCATCGGTGAACATTTCGCGAGCAGCAGCGAGGTCTTCGGTCGATTGGGCGAGCTCACGCAATCGGCTCACGAGTTCACCGAGATCGCGATATCGACGGTTGAGTTCCGCATAACGCTTCTGCTCCGAAATCACAGTTGGATCAGCGAGGGATCCCTCGATCTCTGCGTATTCGCGTTCAAGACCAGGAAGTCGTTCGAGCATGCTCATGATGCAGTCTCGCTCTCGCGCCACTCGCCCGACAGCCCGACAACTTCAGCAGGCCCCAGAAGCTGGCTAGCAAGCCTCCGTGTCGCAGGATGATCGTCTCGTTCAGGAACAACGATCACGATACGAGCCGAAGGATCGTTCAGCGCACGAGCATCGGCCGCAGTTGGAACGACATCGAGATCGATGCCCACAGAACAGGCCACGACGATCGACGCGCCTTTGTCATCAAGACCAACAGCTATCGAAGCGCCGACGTCTTTCACGCTGTCACGAGGCAATGGTGGCTGGATCGGCCGGAGCTCACGAGCTCCGACGAGCTGAGGGTCGTGGACAAGGCGCCAACGCAACCAGCCTTCGGGAGCAAGATGCCGCAATGGATGGGCTTCGGCTTCGGCTCGGCGAACGGCATCGACGCTCGAGATAACCGATTCCAATGCCAGTGCAGTTGGAAGATTGCCATGCACCATTGTGAATGCTTCGCGGTCGTGGCGGCCCACGCCGACTTCAAGGCGGGTGCCATCGGGTGACTCAACAACCCGAGCGATTTCTAAACCTCGCAATTCGCCACGGATCTCGCCGTGTTCTACCGAGACATCGACACCAGCATCGGTCAACATTCCGATGAGTTCACGGGCGGCTGCTGATGGTTCCACGGGGACAGGCGTAGGCGCGGGCACGGCGGCCACGAGGGTTCGGCCCTCGATTCGCCACACCGAAGGGCCGTTCGTGAATTGAGCGGCCCGACGAGCAAGCACGCCTGAAGTTGCCTCCGATTCGGCCATGACGTGAAAGGTCTCGAAGCGCTCGCGATCAGCCAAGACCATTGCTGGTCCGAAGCTCCGGATCGCGCCATCGTCGAGCAGACACCAAAGCGCTTCACCGACATGCACCATTGCCCCGCCAGTGAACGGCGTCGTTCGAAGTTCAGATTGATCGATCCCTGTGGCATCGCCAACGAGCGCTCGTGCTTTCGCGGCGAGCAATCGGGTTCGTTGATTTGGATCGAGGGGCACGGTCGGCTCCTGACCGCGCAGTGGCTCAGAACTACCGCTATTTGCGGCGCTTGCCGTAACGCTTCTCGAACTTCTCGATACGTCCGCCGGTGTCGACCAGCTTTTGCTTGCCCGTATAGAAGGGATGGCACTCGTTGCAGAGTTCCGAGGTGAGCTCGGCCTTCGTGGAACGCGTGGTGAAGGTGTTCCCACAGGAACACTTCACGGTCGAATCGACGTAGTCGGGATGAATGTCAGCCTTCATGGCAGAGCTCCAAAGAGATTTCGGGACTCGCAAGTCTGCCGGTCGGGAAGCGGAACCGCAATATGAGCTCCGAACCCGTCCTGAGCAGGGGCTCAGCCCTTGGCCACCTCGGCCAAGAACTCGTCATTCGTGCGGAATGTGCTCAATCGGTCGATCAGCATCTCAAGGCCTGGGGCACTACTTCCCCCATCGGCGAGCCCTGCGAGCACACGACGAAGCTTGTGAACTTCCTTGAGTTGCTTGGGTTCGTAGAGCAGTTCCTCGTGACGAGTTGACGATGCATCGACGTTGATCGCCGGGTAAAGACGGCGCTCGGCCAAACGGCGATCGAGGCGTAGTTCCATATTTCCGGTGCCCTTGAACTCTTCAAAGATGACGTCGTCCATCTTCGAGCCAGTCTCGACCAGCGCACTCGCAATGATCGTGAGCGAACCGCCCTCTTCAAGGTTGCGTGCCGCACCGAAAAACTTCTTCGGTGGATACAGCGCACCAGTATCAATACCACCAGACATCACTCGACCGGTTGTGGGAGCAGCAAGGTTGTAGGCGCGAGCGAGGCGCGTAATTCCATCAAGAATCACAACAACGTCACGTCCGTCTTCAACCAGACGCTTCGCACGCTCAAGCACAAGCTCTGCGACTGATGTGTGTTCCTCCGCTGGTCGATCGAAGGTTGACGCGATGACCTCGCCATCGACCGAACGACGCATGTCAGTCACTTCTTCGGGACGCTCGTCGACAAGCAGCACCATGAGATGTACGTCGGGATTGTTCTCCGAAATCGACTTCGCGATCTGCTTCATCACCGTTGTCTTGCCTGCCTTCGGAGGGGCAACAATGAGTCCACGCTGTCCCTTTCCGATCGGTGACAGTAGATCAATGATCCGCGAAGTCATGTTGTACGGCTCATCGCGAGACGACAACGTGAGTCGTTCGTCGGGGAAAAGAGGCGTGAGGTCATCGAAACGACGGCGATCACGAGCGGCATCGGGAGTTCCGTCATTGACCGTGTCAATGCGAAGGAGCGCCGGATTCTTTTCATTACGGGCTGCCGGGCGGCTCGTTCCCGTGATGACATCGCCACGACGAAGTGAGAACTGTCGAGTTTGTTTCACCGAGACATAGACATCTTCGCGAGTTGGCAAATAGCCACTTACGCGAATGAAGCCATAACCCTCGTCGCGCAGATCGAGAACGCCCGAAACCTCAACGGGGTCACCCGACCACGGTTCATCGGTTCTGGTCTCAGAGCGTTCGCCCCCGCGATCGCGGCCGCGACGTCGACGTCGACGCGCGCCACCTTCGCTATCGAACTCGCCTTCGGAATCATTTCCGGCCTGCGGACGCGAAGTCCCGTCGGCGGCCGCGACCTCATCGTCGTCGGCAGCGCTCTCGCTTTCGGCGGCAGCGTCATCGACCTCTGACGAAATTTCGTCCTCTTCAAATTCGAAGACTGCTTCCTCGACTGGTGCGTCTTCGACGACGGCAGCCTTCGGTGGACGGCCGCGACGCGGCTTGGGCGCAGCGGGCCCAGAATCGGCGATGAGTCCGAGGATCATCTCGATGACATCAGCCTTTTTGGCTCTCGAGCCCGGTTTGCCGCCAAGCGTTGAGGCGATGGTCATGAGCTCGTCGCGATCTTTCGCTTCAAGCGTTGCGCGTTGGTCCTTCTCGGACATTGGAAACTCGTTTCTCCCAGACGCAATCGTCCGGATGAGAGTGGTGGATCTTCGAAAACGGAACTGCGGTGCGGGAGAGTCATCCACTCGATCGAATGGATGGTCCGTCGGACGACGGTGAGACGATGGACCAGCCGGGGCGGTCGCAATCGACAACGTGAGGTTAGCGGTGCTCTAACTCCGACACCAACAGATCAACCAGCGACCAAGCGCCCCATGAGTTCATGGCCAGGGACAATCGGCAGACCGGCAACGCCGGCTTCGGTGTACTCGCCGCCCGGGCCATCGACAGTTGAGTCGAAGAGCAAATACGGAACCGCATCAGGCGTATGTGTGCGAAGCGCCAGCGGAGTGGCGTGGTCAGGGAGCATAAGCATTCGCCACGGGCCGCTGGCATCGAGCGATTCCACGAGCCCGGCAAGAATCCGTGAATCCCAGTTCTCTAACGCTCGCACCTTTTCTTCCACATTGCCTGCGTGACCAGCCTCGTCGGTGGCTTCGACATGCACGATAAAAAGATCGAGTCCGTCGTCAAGACCGTCGATCGCGCAATCGCGTTTTCCTTCGTAATCGGTGTCATACCAACCAGTGGCAGATTCAAGTTCGACAACTTCAATGTCGGTGAGAACGCCGAGACCGCGAACTAAATCGACTGCGGTGACTAATCCGGCCTTCACCCCGTACTGACTTTCGAACGACGGCATTTGCGGCTGGAAACCCTGACCCCATAGCCACACCGTGTTCGCATCAATATCGAAATCGGCGAGGATGCCGCGCGACGCGTCCATGACTCGTTGAAGTTTCGATGCCGCTGGTCCGGTTGGCCAAATGAGTGGCTTGCCGGTGAGATCGTGGGGCGGTGCACAATCCGCTTCTGCCCAGTCGGTGGGCGCAACCATGATGTGGCGATATTGCACACCGCGGTGAAACTCAATGCCCTCGTCGGCAAACGCATTGTGCATCGCTTCGATTGCCCCGGCGGCGCGCTCGGTAGACGGATGCCCACCGGCGAAGTCGATCATTGTGCCGTCGTCACCAATCGTTGCAAGGTTGCAGCGATAAGCGACCTGATCGGGTCGAAGTTTGAGACCGAGTGCTGCAGCCTCGATCGGCGCACGACCCGTGTGGTACTTCACTGGGTCGTATCCGAAGATCGACATGTTTCCGACGTCTGATCCCGGTGGAAGCCCAGTAGGAATAACCGCAGCGCGACCAACCAGTGAACGCGACGCAATGGCATCGAGCACGGGCATGCGCGCTGCTTGGAGTGGGGTTCTTCCGTCGAGCTCAGCGAGCGGCTCGTCGGCGCAACCATCAGGGACACACACCACGTATTTCATCGGACCGTCATTCTGCCCGAATCTGGCGCAAGTGGGTAGATCGGGTCAGCCGCAATCGAGCGTTGCCTCGATGGCGCCGCGTACCGTCTCGAAATCATTGGGGTAGGTATCGAATTTCTCGGGCCGATCGAACAGATCAGAGAGGTGTTCAGGCAGAGGTGGTCGAACTCCAGTCGCAGCCTCGACGGCATCGGGGAACTTCGCGGGATGAGCGGTCGCAAGCACCACCATCGGCACCGATGGATCGGTTCGGGCCGCTCTGGCGGCGGCAAGACCTACGGCGGTATGAGGATCGAGGAGCATCCCTGTCTGCTCATAAAGCCCCGAGATCGTCGCCGCCGTCTGCGCATCGTCGACTCGCGATGCGGCCCAATGCTCGGACAGGAGATCGAGTCGATCGGGCTCAACTGACACGGTGCCCTCGGAACGGAATCGATCCATGAGTTCAGCAATTGCCGCACCATCGCGACCATGAATCTCAAAGAGCAGACGCTCGAGGTTGGACGACACTTGGATATCCATACTCGGGCTGAGGGTTGGTTGCACTTCGCCGATTGTCATCGTGCCCGTGGTGAGGAACTGCGTGAGAATGTCGTTGCGGTTCGACGCCACGATGAACTGGGAAATTGGCGTTCCCATTCGCTGCGCGCCATAACCGGCGAAAACATTTCCGAAGTTTCCTGTTGGCACTGAGAACGCAACTGGCCGACCCGCGCCGCCACCAAGGCGAACCGTGCTGGTGACGTAATAAACCATCTGAGCCATGACTCGCGCCCAATTAATAGAGTTCACCGCGGAAAGATTGCGCGATTCTCGGAAGTTCTTATCGGCGAAGAGCGCCTTGACCATGTCTTGACAATCATCAAACGTCCCCTCGACGGCGATGTTGTGCACATTCGGCGCAAGAACTGTTGTCATCTGGCGACGCTGCACATCAGAGACACGCCCAGCAGGGTGAAGGATGAACACCTCGGCAGTGGGGCGATCGCGCAATGCTTCGATGGCCGCGGAACCGGTATCGCCCGAGGTGGCACCGACGATCGTGACTTTTTCACCACGGCGGGTCAGTTCGTCGTCGAAAAGCCGGCCGACAAGCTGCAGTGCGATGTCTTTGAACGCAAGCGTTGGACCGTGAAAGAGCTCGGCGAGCCAAAAGTTGTCGCCAAGGTCGACGAGCGGCACTACTTCTTCGGTGGCGAATGTTGCGTACGCGTCTGAAACGATTGCTTCGAAGGTGTCGCGGTCAAAGGAACCTTCGACGAACGGCCACATCACTTCAACAGCAATTTCGGCATAAGACATCGATGCGAATCGCTCGAGGGAGCCAGCCGTTAGCGACGGCCACTCCGACGGAACATAAAGGCCGCCATCGATCGCTAGGCCGGCGAGCAGAACATCGGAGAATCCAAGTTCCGGGGCTGCTCCACGTGTGCTTACGTAGGTGAGAGGGGCCATTAGATGCCTGCGTCAATCAGTACGCGGATCGTGGACCCCAGACTTCGAACTGACTCGAGTTCACCAAGCGACACAAGCGTTGCTCGCACATCTCGTTCGAGGGCGGGATGAATGATGAGATCAATGCGGGCTTCATCGGCCGCCGTTTCTGGGCCCGAAACCGAATGTTGTTCCATCGAATCGATCGAAACGCCATGGGCACCGAACACGCCGGCGATCGACGCAAGCACGCCTGGTCGATCATCAACACGCAGGCTGAGGTACCACGCCGCGTCGAGTTCGTCGTTTGAACGAAATGGCATCGGAACAAAGGCGCCAAGTGACGCATGCGCACCACTTTGTAGGTTCACCGCGGCATCAACGAGATCGCCGAGGACCGCAGATGCGGTGGGATCGCCGCCAGCGCCGCGTCCGTAGAACATGAGATCGCCAACAGCATCGCCTTGCACAAAGACCGCGTTGAAACTTTCGCGGACCGCAGCAAGCGGATGAGCGTTGGGAATAAGGCAGGGATGAACGCGCGCCGACAGTTCATCGCCGCCCGGAAGTGAAAACCGTTCGGCGATAGCAAGCAACTTGATGGCGTAGCCATGACGTCGGGCGAAGGAAATGTCATCAGCCGAAACACTGGAGATTCCTTCACAATGAACATCGGCACTTGTTACTTCCGCACCAAAAGCGATTGACGCCACGATCGCGATCTTCGCAGCAGCGTCGTGTCCTTCAACATCGGCCGTTGGATCAGCTTCGGCGTAACCGAGCGATTGCGCTTCGGCGAGAGCTTCGGAGTAGTCGGCTCCCGCTTCACTCATGCGCGTGAGGATGTAATTGGTCGTTCCGTTCATGATGCCCATCACACGAACAACCGGTTCCGCGAGCAACGATTCACGCAGGGGACGAATGAACGGAATGCCTCCAGCCACGGAGGCCTCGAAGAGAATGTCGACTCCTGCCGCTTCAGCGGCAGCAAACAATTCAGAACCATGGGCGGCGAGGAGTGCTTTGTTGGCGGTAACGACAGGTTTCCCTGCAGCGAGCGCAGCCAGAACCAGCCCACGCGCGGGTTCAATTCCACCCATCACTTCAACGATGATGTCGATTGATGGATCAGAAACCACAGAAAGAGCGTCGTCGGTGAACGCGTCGACCCCAACAACTGCCGATCGCTTTTGTGAAAGATCCCGCACCGCAATGCGAGAAACCTCGAGGGATAGACCGGTACGAGAGTTAATCGTTTCGCTCTGACGCTCGAGGAGCGCGAGAAGAGACGTTCCGACCGTCCCACAACCAAGAACTCCGATGCGCACAACCGATTCATCCACGGCACAGAGGCTACCGGTGCCCGCCGGTGGACTTGGACGGAGTTTCTGATCAGCCCGCGATCACGCTCACAATGGTGACGACGGCGGTGGCGGCGAGCAACAAGGTCACAAGAGAGCGGAACCGCACCGGATCGATATGACCCCGAATCCGGTGACCAAGGAAGAACCCCAGTACCAGAGTTGGGCCTGCGACCAAAAGCGACCAGGCAACATCGATCGTGAAATAGCCAGTGACAGCAAAGAGGACAAGCGACAGCAGGCCGATGGCAACAAACACCGACGAGATCGTGGCGCGAAAAACCTGAGGTGAGAAGTGCCGAGCGTGCAGGGCCATCACAAGTGGAGGTCCGTTCGTCGACAAGGACGTACTCAGCACGCCGGCCACAAACCCAGCAGCTAGATCGATAGGCGTACTGGCCTGCTCGAGTCTGAATCCACGAAGGTTCACGATCAAGAAAACGACAATGACGACGGCCAAACCAATCTTGAGTTGTTGAGATGATGCAACGTTGAGAATCACCAGCCCAAATGGTGCACCGATAAATGCGGCAAGAGTGAGCCGCTTCATCGTCGAACGGTCACCGTGATGGCGCTCGGTCCAAGCCTGACCACCACTTGTGAACGTTCCTAATGTCGCGGCGATCACTACTGCAGTTTCGGTGGGAACCGCCATCGACATAAGCGGAACAGCCAGAAGCGCGAACCCAAATCCAGTAACGGTCTGAATCAACGATGAAAAGAGCACCGCAAAACCGATAAGGACGAACTCTGAAGTCGACAATGCGGCCTCAGTCGACCTCAAGGAGAAGCAGATCGTCGAGTGTTTCGCGTCGAACGACGAGACGAGCTTTGCCATCAGCAACGAAGACAACCGCAGGACGCGTGACCTTGTTGTAGTTCGACCCCATCGAATGCCCATAGGCGCCCGTAACCGGTGTGGCGAGAATGTCACCGACGGCGAGATCAGCAGGAACGAGCGCGTCGCGCACAAGGATGTCGCCCGATTCACAGTGCTTTCCGACAACCGTCACGACACGATCTCGATCGGCTGCCACTTCACGCGGCAGAAACGCCTCGTAGCCACTTCCGTAGAGCACTGGGCGAGGGTTATCGCTCATGCCTCCGTCGACCGATACATAGGTACGGATATCCGGGATCTCTTTGATGGTGCCCACCGAATACAGCGTGATCGCAGCCTGAGCAACGAGCGCCCGACCAGGTTCAGCGGTGACATGTGCCGTGATGCCGGCGGCCACACAGGCTGCCCGCACAACCTCGCCCCATTCAGTGATGGATGCAGCTTCCTCCCCGGCGACATAGGCGACGCCCAATCCCCCGCCCACAGAGAACTCGGGCAATTGGTACTTCTGAAGAAATGGCGCCATGACTTCGATCGCCATCTCGAAGAACTCGGCGTCGAATACCTGCGAGCCGATGTGGGCATGAAGGCCAACGAGATCGATCGCTGGGGAAGCGGCCGAGCGGAGTACCGCAGCATCGGCTTGGCCGCTGGACAACCCGAAACCGAACTTCGAATCGTCTTGGCCGGTGCGAACAAATTCATGTGTGTGGGCTTCAACTCCGGGAGTAACCCGGATCAACGCTCGAGGCACAGGAAGCCCTTCGGCCACAAGTGCTTCGATGCGGTCGATCTCATCGAACGAGTCGATGATGATCCGCCCGATGCCTTCAGACATCGCCGTTCGAAGTTCTGCAGTGCTCTTGTTATTGCCGTGCAGAACTAAGCGATCGGCCGGTACGCCAGCAGCGCGAGCCACGTGATATTCCCCGCCAGTCGAGACGTCGAGGTTGCAGCCTTCTTCAGCCGCAAGTCGTGCCATCGCCGTGCACAGAAACGCCTTGGTTGCGAAGTTGACCCCAACCCCGAATGCCGCGACCGCTTCACGACAACGAGCGCGGAGATGCGCTTCGTCGTAGACAAACAACGGCGTGCCGAATTGTTCGGCGAGTTCCAACGTGTCGCAGCCACCGATGATGAGTTGACCCCTGTCGCCAATCGTGGCGGTGTCGGGCAACAATGAAAGTGGAAGCGAGTTCATCAGTGCCTCACATCTGGTCCGGTGCGCTAACGCCCAATAGGTCGAGACCGATTGCAAGACCAACCGATGCGGATTCAACAAGATGTAAGCGGGCCTGGGTGAGTTCGGCTGAGACGCCATCGCCCATTACATAACAGTCGTGGTAGAAGCCGTGCACGGCTCCGGCGAGTTCACGCACCCACGTTGCTATGCGGTGTGGCGCGCGATCAACGGCGGCAGTGGAAACCGTGTCAGGAAGTTCAGAAAGCACGCGAAGAACTTCAAGTTCGCGCTCATGAGTCAGTAAAGACAGATCGACCTGTGCGATCGGCATAGTGGCGACGCTTCGTTCCACCGCAACACGAAAGATTGATTGGATCCGGGCGTACGCCATTTGGACGTAATAAACGGGATTGTCCATGGCACGACTCTTGACCACGTCGTAGTCGAACGTCTGCGTGGAATCGATGGACTGAAGCAGATATGTGAGACGCGCAGAATCGGCACCAACTTCATCAAGGACTTCGGAGAGTTCAACGATGTCGCCCGCTCGCTTCGAGAAACGAACCGGTTCGCCGCCTTTCAGCAAGTTGACCAACTGGATGATTGCGCATTCGAGTTCTGCCGGATCATGCCCAAGCGATTGCATCGCGGCCTTCATGCGCGGCACATACCCGTGGTGGTCTGCACCCCAGACATCGATAAGAAGGTCGTACCCGCGAGAAAACTTGTCGCGGTGATAGGCGATATCGGGGAGCAGATAGGTGAACTCGCCATCGCTCTTGATTAGCACGCGGTCTTTATCGTCGCCGTAATCGGTCGAACGCAGCCACACTGCGCCGCCTTCCTCGTAGACAACTCCGCGTTCGCGTAGGTCAGCCAATGTCACATCGATTGCTCCGGAGGCGACCATTGACTTTTCGCTAAACCAATTGTCGAACTCGACATTCATGCGGCTGAGCGTCAAGCGATGATCGGCAACTGCCCGTTCTTCGCCCCATTCAAAGACATCGGCATCGGCGGGCAATTCCGCAGCCCAATCAACGATGTACTCCCCTTGATAGCCACCTTCAGGAAGTGGGGTTCCGTCGCGACGCGCAATAAGCGACGCAACGAAAAGTTGCATCTGCGTTCCACGATCATTGAGATAGTTCTCGCGATCGACGTCGTAGCCGCAGCGTTGAAGGATGCGAGCAAGCGAATCTCCATAGGCCGCGCCGCGTCCGTGACCCGCATGGAGCGGTCCCGTGGGATTGGCGCTGACGAACTCAAGCAACACCTTGATGCCCGTTCCGACCGAGGACGTGGCGTACTTCTCAATGCCTGCGTTCTCAACATCGGTCAGCACGTCATGAAGCCAGGAATCGGCCAAGCGAAAGTTCACGAACCCCGGTCCCGCGATTTCCACCGACGTGACATGAGCAGGCAAGTCCGCAGTAAGAATTTCGGCCATCCGGCCCGCCAATTCACGCGGATTCCATCCGGCAGCCTTCGCTGTGGCCAAAGCGATATTCGAGGACCAATCGCCGTGTTCGCGGCGGGCGGGACGTTCGAGATGAACCGATTCAGGGATCGGTTGAATCTCAAGCGTCGACAATGCCGATCGCAGGGCGGCGGCGAGGGTGTCGCGAATCACTGAGGGGGTCTCCCCGGGCGGGCGGTCTGGTGATATGGAACCGTCGAACCCTACCCCCGCGGCTCCATCGACCCCGCGCCCAGTTTCGTCAGTCGCACCAACAGTCGTCACCATCGCGGCGATCACTAGTAGTGCCGGGTTGACCTCTTCGCCCTACGATCAAGGGCCAATGGCCATCCCCCCGACCTCCGATCTACCCGACACGATGCTCGTCCGCGGCGGCCAGCCCGTTAGCGGCGAGATCCATGTCCGCGGTTCAAAGAACGCTTTGCCAAAGGCAATGGTCGCCGCACTGCTCACTGTTGAGCCTTGCCGCCTCACCAATATTGCGGCGATCACCGACATCGGAGTCGTCGATGAGTTGATCCGCATCGCCGGCGGAACTGTTGTCCACGAAAATGACACTGTCGTCATTACGGCACATGAATTCCGTGCACTCGCCGAAGACGACGTCATGCGCCTTCACGCAGCAAGCCGAATCCCCGTTCTCACCACCGCCGTCTCACTTCATCGAACCGGGCACGCAGTCGTTGCCGCTCCTGGCGGTTGTTCCATCGGACCACGCCCGGTCGACTTTCATCTCAACGTCTTGCGCGCGTTCGGGGCTCGTGACGTCCATCGCGAAGACATCATCGAGTTGCATGCCGACCACATGCGCGGCGCTCGCATTGCACTCCCCTTCCCTAGCGTCGGCGCTACCGAACAGTTCCTGTTCGCCTCAGTGCTCGCTGAAGGCGATTCAGAATTGTCGAATGCTGCGATCGAACCTGAGATTCTCGACCTCATCGCCGTTCTTCAAAAGATGGGTGCAATTATCTCGGTGGAACCCAATCGAACGATTCGGGTTACTGGTGTTTCTGAACTCGGCGGGTTCGAACACCGCGTCATCGGTGACCGACTCGAAGCGGCATCCTGGGCGTCGCTTGCACTTGCAACCGGCGGAACGATCACTGTCCACGGCGTTCAGCAACAGTTGTTTTCAACGTTCTTAAACATGTACCGCAGGGCCGGCGGAGATTTCACCATCGATGCCGACGGCGACACGCTCACATTCCATCGTGCTCGCCGAATGCTCCGCCCGTTGGCTCTTGAGACCGATGTTCATCCCGGATTCATGACCGACTGGCAATCGCCGTTCGTCACTGCGCTCACACAGGCCGATGGCGTGAGTGTCGTGCATGAAACGGTCTACGAAGATCGACTCGGATACACCGACGCATTGCGCAGTTTGGGTGCCCAGATCCAAGTTTTCACCGAATGTCTTGGCCCAACACGTTGTCGATTTGGAGCCGCCAACCACCGCCATTCGGCTGTTGTTGTTGGTCCCACCAAGTTGCACGGTGCCGAACTCGTGGTCCCCGATCTTCGTGCTGGATTCTCTTACGTCATCGCTGCAGCGGCCGCTGATGGCGAAAGCCTGATTCACGGTGTCGATCTTCTTGATCGTGGCTACGCCGATTTCCGCACGAAACTTACTGCGGTGGGCGTCGAACACCGATAGAACCAAACATTCAGCGATTGCACTGTGGTTTAACAATGTCACTGAATGAGGTTGGCGGGGGCTCGGCTAGAGTCCTACGGCTATCCAGCCCTCGTAGCTCAGGGGATAGAGCATCGCCCTCCGGAGGCGTGTGCGGGCGTTCGAATCGCCCCGAGGGCGCTCTAGTTCGATTCAAAAAACGATCGTTGTGACACAGCGGCGAACGATGTCAGAGCCGCTTGCCGAGAAGTTCGGGATTTTCCAGTAGCCAACGACGGAGGTCCGCTTTTCTGACCTTGCCGGAGGCTGTTACGGGCAATTCATCCACCACAACAACGTGTCGGGGAACTTTGAATCCGGCCAGCGATTGGCGCACGTGGGCGACGAGGGCAACAGGATCGAGTTTGACCCCAGGCACCGTCACAACGACAGCACAGACATTTTCACCCCATGTCGCATCGGGTACGCCGACAACAGCGACTCGAGCGACATCTCGATAGTCGAGTACTGAAGCTTCGACCTCAAGCGAGGAAACGTTTTCGCCCCCAGTGATGATGATGTCTTTCTTCCGGTCAACGACATACAGCAATCCATTCGCCATGCGACCGATATCACCCGTGTGCAGCCATCCATTGCGGAGTGCTGCTGAAGTTGCATCCTCATCATCGAGATACCCCATCATCAGCTGTTCGGCGCGAATCAGGATTTCCCCCGCTTCACCGTCAGCCACGGAACTGCCCTCATCGTCCACAAGACGCACCTCGACCCCGACAACCGGAACGCCGGCCGCTTCGAGCAGATCCGCTTCCCCATCAAGTCCCCGTCGATGGGCTGCAGCGTTCAAGAACACCGCATTCCCCGAGAGCTCAGTCATCCCGTAGCCCTGGGCGAAATCGACATCCAACAACGCATCTGTCCTTCGCAACAACGAGGTTGGCATCGGTGCCGCGCCGTAGGCGATTGATACGAGCGAACGAAGTTGCGTAACACGGCCGGGTTCTACTTCGAGAAGTTCAACCAGTGACGCGAGCATGGTTGCCGCGAGTGACGTCGAGGTCACATGTTCGCGCTCAACGGTTTCGCAGAATTCTGCTGCTGCGAAACCGGGCATGAGGACAACAGGTCGGCCATGAGCGTGTCGATGGATCACGTTGTAGCCAGCCACATGACATAACGGGAAGGGAAAGACATACACGTCGTCGGCACTAACCGGTCGGGCCGCTGTGCTTGCCGCAACCGAAGCCAGCAGGCCTTTGTGTGACAACAATGCACCCTTCGGCGCCGCGGTAGTTCCGCTCGTGAAGAGCAGCCAAGCCGCGGACTCGGGATCAAGCGGGCGGTCAACCTCCTCGTTCTCGGCACCATCCACAGACGCAGACCACGCTGCCCAGTCGAACATCGGAACTTCAACCCCCACTCCACGGAGTCGACCGAGATCTGCTTTATTGCCAACAACAATCCCTGCTCCCGAGCGATCGAGCATGGCCGCAAGTTCTTGTGCGTGGAGGCGATGATTGAGAAAGACAAGCAAGCGACCGCTCGATGGCACCGCGTAATACAGCTCGATCCACGTGCGATGGTTCGGACCGATGACTGCAACGGGCACCATCGCATCGAGAAGTCCATCGACTACGGCAACCGTCGCCGAAATGCGCTGATTGAGTTCAGCAAATGTGACCTCCCCGATGTCATCGACCAAGGCAACTGCGTTTGGTCGCTGCTCCGAGGCCTGTCGTACGACACCGGCGAGTGTCCCGGCGATACCGCTCACTTGCAGACGACGCCTTCAGGGGCCTTACCCGCTTGAACCCCCACCAATTCAGTGACTTCGCCCGGTTTCACCGTCGTGACCGGCCCGGTTGTGGTCGAGGTTGAGGAACCAGAAGCACTCGCAGTTGTTGTTGTCGTACTAGCCGGAACTGGTTCGGCGAGAACTCCAGTGAACGAAGAACCAAGAATGAGCACTACCGGGGCGGAACTCTTGAGAGTCTTATCGGACTGCATCGCAGCAGTGCCCCCGAGTTGACGACGAAGGAGATCAGCCTGTTTTTCAAAGCTGGGCAAATACTTAATCAATGTAGAAGTCTGCGGTTTAGAAATGTCGCCGCCCGAGGTCGCCATGAATCCAAGTTGCTTCAATCGAGCAGCGACTTCAACAGCACGGCCCTTGGTTCCTGTTGCATTCGCGACACTCGCCACGACCGATCCCGGCGTGACAGTCCCGGCAGGAGCGCCACGGAAGACATTCAGAACATCTTCCGCAGCTGCGGAATCGAGGCGAAGAATGCTGGCACCACCATTGGTCATGTCCATATAGACCGGCAACGCGTGAGTGACAATCTGGTTGCCCGAGAAACCCTTGAATGATTTCCCGAGTGAAACGAGATCACTGATGCTCAACTTGGAATCAAAGGTGAGATTGTCGGAAGTTGACGACACCAAACTGTTGATTGCCTTGAGATCCATCGATCCAAACTTCGCCTGGGCTCGATCAAGCATCATCCGCATGAAAATGGTCTGGCGCGAGATACGGCCGAGGTCAGCGCTTTGATCCTCAATCCATTTTTTGGTTTTTGGATCGAGGTATTCGAGGTGACGCGAACGGGCATAGGCAAGCGCAGCATCACCATTGAGTGTTTGACAACCAGTACCGAACATGTAGAAGCCCGAGCTTTTGTCCCTAACTTGATTCTCAAAATAAAGCGGGATTCCTCCAACAGCTTCAGTGATCCCCTTGAAACTCTTGAAGTTGATTTCGACGTAGTGATTGATGTCGATGCCGAAATCAGCCTTGATTGTGTTGATCAATCGTTGAGCACCGTCGGCGCTGTCTTTTCCTTGGGCAAACGCAGTGTTGATGCGCTCTTCAGCGCCAGATGGCTGAATAGGTACCCACAGGTCACGCGGGAACGACACGAGATCGACGGTCTTGTTCTTCGAATCAACCCTCGCAACCATGATCGTGTCAGAGCGTTGGCCAGTTTCTTGCGCTCCTGGCCCATTGAGGAATGCTGAAGAATCGGCATCTGACTTCGACACCACGGCGCGGCTGTCCGACCCGACAATCAGGAAGTTCTGCACTCCTCCCGACGAAGCGGCAAGCGCTAACGAATCTCGATGAATCTGGTTGAACCGATACCAGCCGTAGCCCGCGACTGCTGCAAAGCCGACAGCGATCAGGACAACCACGCCAATGCCGACCTTCAGGGCCGCCTTGCCCCGCTTAGGTGATTTGGCATGACGAAAGTTTGGTGCCGAACTAGCACCAGCCGACCCCGGCGCTGCTGGTGTCTTCGATGAGCCAAGCACCCGGCGATCAGGAGAGGTGGAAGGGCGTCTTGGAGGACTACCGGGATCCCACGGGGGTACCGATCCTCCCGACGTGGGGGGTACATCAGACATGACTCTTTGATGGTAGTCGGGGCGCTTTGTGGCCCCCCGTCACCCGCCTTCGAATCAGGCTGTGACCTTGGGTTCTTTGGGAAGACCCAACACTCGTTCCCCAACAATATTGCGCTGAATTTGAGAGGTCCCACCCCAAATGGTCTCGGACCGGCTGAAGAAGAATGACGACTGCAGTGCGTTCGCCGGATACTGCCGATTTACTGCCCGACGACCATAACCAGGCACCGATTCTTCAGAACCGGAATCACCGAGAAGTAACTGTGCTTCGGGGCCAAGGACATCCATAGCGAGCGCCATCACCTGCTGGTGATACTCACTCCAGAAAATCTTGTTCGTCGCGCCGAGAGCGGCTACGCCGAAGTCTTTGCGATTCTGCACAACCGCTGTAAGCGAACGAAGCCCGTTAATGCGCATGATCTGAACCTTTGACCAAGCAAGCGCAATGCGCTGACGGATCAGCGGGTCGTTGATCGCTCCATTGTGCTTCGCAACCTCGATGATGTGATTCAGCTCATTTTCAAAGCGGCGGTATCCAGTTGTTGCTGATGTTCCGCGTTCAAAGCCGAGCGTGGTCATCGCGACAGCCCATCCGTTGTTCAATCCACCGACAACATTTTCCTTCGGGCAGCGAGCGTCCGTGAAAAACACCTCAGCAAATTCAGAGGATCCATCAACCTGTTTAATAGGGCGAACTTCAACGCCGGGCTGATTCATCGGGCAGAGCAAATAGGAGATGCCTTTGTGCTTCGGTGCATCGGGATCGGTGCGGCAAAGGATGAAGACATAGTCAGCGATGAACCCTTGTGTCGTCCAGATTTTCTGGCCGTTGATGACCCATTCATCGCCATCGAGCACTGCCTTCGTGCCGAGGTTGGCAAGATCCGAACCTGCATCGGGTTCACTAAAGCCCTGACACCACGCAATGGTTCCAGAGAGAATCTTGGGAAGGAATTCTTGTTTCTGCTCTTCGGTCCCCCACTGGAGAATCGTCGGGCCCACGAGCGTGTCGCCAAAGAAATCAGCGCGCATCGGAGCCCCAGCATTTGCAAACTCTTCGGCAACAACGACTGACTGCATTGTCGTGAGACCTTTACCGCCATATTCCTTTGGCCATGACGCACAAATCCAGCCGCCGCCGTAGAGCTTGCTCGTCCACTGATCAAGGAAAAGCGCTCGATCGTCGGCGCTCATCTCGAAACCGGGTTCGAACCATCCCTTTGGAAGGTTTTCTTCAAGCCAGCCGCGAACTTCACTGCGATAGGCCTCTGCATCTGCCGGATAGTTCAGGTCCATAGGCAACAGTCTTCCGACACCAGCCCGGGTCGTCCAATCGTTTCACTCGAGGTCATCAATCCGCGCTCTGAGGGGTAGATTCGCCCTCTATGAGCACCACAGAAACACCTGCCAAGGCCGAGCGTTGGACGTTCCAGTGGAAGGAACTTTTTGACGAGGTCATCACCTCGGGCCTGTGCACCGGCTGTGCCGGCTGCGTCATCGCTTGTCCGCATGATGTCATTGGCTACAACCACGAAGCCGGCGGTTACAAGCCGTTCCATATCGAAGACGAACTCGGTCCAACCGATTGCGGTCACGGTCAAAAGGGTTGCACGAGTTGCACACGAGCATGCCCTCGATTCCGCTCGTGGGAACCGGAAGCCAATGAGCACCTCTTCGGCCGAGATCGAACCGAGGATGAAGTTGCCGGCATCTACTCAGACATTCTCTTGACTCGCGCCTCAGACGACATGGTCCATCGCATGGGCCAGGACGGCGGCTTAGTTTCTGCCCTCCTCATCTGGGCGCTCGACAACGACTACATCGATGGTGCACTCACGTCGTATCTCGAAGGTGGCGACGCCGCGACATGGAAAGCAATACCCGGTGTTGCTACCAATCGCGAAGAAGTTCTCGCCGGCGCTGGCAGTCGTTATACCTATTCCGCCAACACTCTTGCAATTGACGAAGCGATAGAACGCGGCCTGAGCCGTCTCGCTCTTGTCGGAATGAGTTGCCAGTCGTCCATTGCCCCTGTCATGTGGAACCGGAAAATCGGAAAAATCTCAAAACCGATCGTGTTCAACATTGGACTTCTGTGTTCGAAGACATTCGACGATGCGATCTTCGAAGAACTTTTCGAAGCGAAGTACCGCATTCCGAAAGCCGAAATCACGAAGATGAACATCAAGGGCGTCTTCCAAATCTGGACCCGCGATGGCAGCTACCACGAGGTCAACCTCAAGGAATGTCACGACTGGACGCGTGAAGGGTGCACTCACTGTCCCGATTTCGCTGCCGAACATGCCGACATTTCAACCGGTGGTATTGGCAAAGACAACGACTGGACACTCACCATCGTCCGCACCGAACTAGGCCGCGAAATCATGCAACGGATGATCGCTGACGGTTCGATCGAAGCGAGGCCTGGCGACGATGATCCCGGCGCAATCGCTCTGATGCGCAAACTCGCTGAGAAAAGTCGCGCTCGCTGGCCACAATGGGCCGAACCAGTTGTTCGCCTCGGACTTCCCGAAAAGAAGAAGTCGGCAGCTAAGTAACGCTGCGAACGATCAGCCTGCAGTCGTCGTCGACGTTGACGGAGCAGCCGTTGTTGAGGCACCGGCTCCTGACGCACACTTACTGACTTCATTCTTGATGTCAGCAGACACCGCAGCCCACGCCTTCTCGGGATCTGACTTCAAATCACGATTGAGCGAAGTGAAATCAGCAATAGACATGTTGTTGACATACACCGAGTACATGCAGAGACAGTTCGATTGACTCGTTGCGGTGACGTCGGACTTGATCGTCGAGTCGGTCGAAGACAATGCCGGATCGAGTTTCGACGCATTCGACGCATTCGACGCATCGATAACCGTGATCTCGCCGGTCGACTTGTAGTAATTGTTGGTGCACAGTTCCACGAAGTTTTGCTGCGTGAGAGTGTTGTATTCCTCCGGCGTGTTGTTTTGGTCACAGCCACTAAGGCCGATCATGCACACCAGGGCAAGAGCCAGAACACCTGCGCCTACTCGTCGTCCCATCATTGTGCTGACCATCCTCATGAATTCGATGCCGCATCGACCGGGGGGCGGCGGCAGGCGGTCGCAACCGTAGTCGGTGACCTCATCGTTCCCGACATCAACAGTCCAGACCCGCCCGACCGGTCCGTTAACGAGAGTCGCTCGGTAGGATCTGAGTCCCATGGCCCGCACGAAATCTGCCCCCGCCCCGACACTCGTCCTTCTGGTCCGACACGGCCAAACGCCTACGACCGGATCCACCCTTCCAGGACGCGCCCGAGGCCTTCACCTCGCCGAGAGCGGAGTCGCCCAGGCTGAGGCGGCAGCGAGCCGGATCAGCAAACTCGCAAAGGTTGCCGCGATCTACGCATCGCCCCTCGAACGCACTCGCGAAACTGCCAAGCCGATCGCCCGTGAACGAAAACTCAAAGTGCAGATCGATCGCGGTCTGCTCGAATGCGATTTCGGCGACTGGACCGGCAAGAAACTCGACGCCCTTCGCAAGTTGCCCGAGTGGAACTCCGTGCAGCGCTATCCAAGCGGCTTCCGATTCCCGAATGGCGAATCATTTGCCGAGATGCAAACGCGAATGGTCGGCGCGCTCGACGCACTCGTAGCGAAGCATCCGGGCCAGACCATCGTGGCTGTTTCGCATGCTGATCCGATCAAAGCGGCTGTCGCACAAGCGCTCGGAACTCACCTGGATCTCTTTCAGCGAATCGTTGTTTCACCATGCTCGATCTCGGCCATTCTCTATTCAGCCTCTGGTCCTGCGGTCCTTAGCGTGAACTCAACCGGTGACGACCTTTCGAAACTCGGACTGTCATGAGTGAGTCTTGGGAATTCACCGAACCAGACAGCATCGTTCCGGGTGTCTTTGGTGAACCGGGACGGCGCACGTTCTTCATCCAGGTTCGAGATGGTGGTCGAGTTGTTTCGTTCAAGATGGAAAAGCAACAAGTTGCTGCTCTTTGCGAATATCTCGAAGGAATTCTCACTGACCTTCCTGCAATCCATCCCGGTCAATTCATCGCCCCCATCTCTGCGGTGAATCCGGAAGATATGCAGTGGATCGTCGGGGGGCTCGCCGTCGCGTACGAAGAAGACGACGACAGGCTCATGATCGTCGCCGAAGAAATGCCCGACATCGACGATGAAGACGACGACTTCATCGAGGATTTCGATTTCGATCCCGCCACTGCTCGCATCCGCATTACTCGCGCGCAGGTCGCGGCGTTTATCGCCGTTGGTAATGACATCGTTCGAGCCGGTCGCCCCGCCTGCCGGCTGTGCGGTCGACCGATGGATCCGGGTGGCCACCCATGTCCGCGTCTGAACTAAAGAGCGACGATCTCAACAAAATCGTTGCGGGAGGCGAGATCGAACTCATCGGGAAAATGCCGTGGAGTTCGAACGCAACGTTCCTCGCAGAGGCAACCTTGGGAGAGCACTCTGCTCGCGTGATCTACAAACCCCACATCGGCGAACGCCCGCTATGGGATTTCCCTGACGGACTTTGGAAGCGCGAAGTTGCTGCCTACGAACTCAGCGACGCTCTCGGCTGGGATGTCGTTCCGTTCACCATCTTCCGAGACGACGCACCACATGGTATTGGTTCAGTACAGCGCTTCATCGATGCCGACTTTGAGCAGCACTACTTCACAATGCTTGAAGACGAATCAACCCATGCCCAATTGCAGCGCATGGCTGCGTTCGATTTCGTGTGCAACAACACCGACCGCAAAGGCGGCCATTGTTTGATCGATTCCGATGGCCACATTTGGGGAATCGATAATGGCCTGTCATTCCACGCTGAATTCAAGCTGCGAACCGTCATCTGGGATTTCGGCGGAGAAGAAATCGATGAAGACCTACTCCGCGACCTTCAGGAAATGATCGACGTAGGACTTCCCCGCTCTGTTGCCGAACTTCTCGGAACATTCGAACAAGATGCCATCCTCGCTCGAGCACGCGCTCTGGTTCGAGAAGCGGTGCTTCCCATCGATGAAAGTGGCCACCGCTATCCGTGGCCGTTGATCTAAACCACGTCAGTTGCCGTTCTATGACACCGTTGGTAACGATAAACGCCCCGGCCATTGACCGGGGCGTTTGAACACTGCAGAGTTGAAGATCAGCGAGCCTTAAGGGCCTCGATGAGTTGTGGCAGAACCTTGTGAACATCGCCGACGATTCCGAGATCGCTGACCGCGAAGATCGGCGCTTCGGCATCTTTATTGATGGCAATGATGTTCTTAGAACCCTTCATGCCGACCATGTGCTGAGTCGCACCGGAAATGCCGGCAGCGATGTACACCGTTGGCTTGACGACTTTGCCGGTCTGTCCAACCTGGTAACTGTAGGGAACCCAACCGGCATCGACAATGGCGCGTGATGCCCCAGGGGCGGCGTTGAGAAGCTTGGCCAACTCTTCGATAAGGGCGTACTTTTCCTGCTCGCCCAAACCACGTCCGCCAGAAACGACGACGGCGGCTTCGTCGAGCGACGGGCCTTCACGCTCTTCAACGTGGCGATTGGTGACTTTGGCACCAGCGCTCTTGCCACCGTCGGGAACGGCAATGGTCTCGACTGCGGCAGCACCGCCACCAGCGGACTCGGCAACAAACGACTTCGGACGCACCAGCACAAGGTGAGGGCCAGCGGCGGTGAAGGTTGTCTTCACGTCGGTAGTTCCACCAAATACGGGCTCAGTCGTTACGAGACTTGACCCGTCGACCTCAAGGTCGGTGTTGTTCGTGATGACCGTGCGGTCGAGCTTGACCGAAAGTCGACCGGCGATATCACGGCCGTAATAGGACGTGGCCGCGATGATCGCGTCGGGGGCGTTGCCGCCATCGACCAATGCAGCGATTGCATCTGAGACCGGAACGCCCGGGAGTGCACCAGCAAGATCGCCAGTTGTGTAGACCTTTGACGCTCCGTACTCACCGAGTTGGCCAGCAACCGCGTCGGCGTCGCCACCGGAGTAAATCGCTTCGACTGTGTCGGCGAGTGAACGAGCCTTGGTGAGTAGTTCAAGTGTGGTGGTGGTCACTTTGCCGTCAGTTGCTTCGGCGAGCACCCAAATCTTCGAAAGAGCCATGATCAATTCCTCCTAGAGAACCTTGAGATCGTCGAGGAAGGCGATGATCTTCTCAACGGCGGTGCCGTCATCTTCGAAGACTTCACCAGCCTCGCGGGCGGGAGCTTGCGCAATGGACACGATCTGTTGACCAGCACCGGCCCAACCGACCTGACTGGCGTCGAGACCAAGGTCGGCAACGGTGAGCGTGTCGACCGGCTTGGACTTCGCCGCCATGATGCCTTTGAAGGACGGGTAGCGAGGCTCCACAACACCAGCAGTCACCGACACAACGGCGGGAAGCGGGCATTCAACATCGTCGTAACCGGCTTCGGTCTGACGCTGGATCTTGACCGTGCTGCCTTCAACACTGATCGACTTGGCGAAGGTGACCGACGGAAGGTCGAGCAGACCAGCGATCTGCTCGGGAACCGTGCCGGTGTAACCGTCACTTGATTCAGTCGCAGTGAGAACAAGGTCTGCACCTTCCACACGCTGAATGGCTTTGGCGAGCACCTTGGCGGTGGCGAGTGCATCGCTACCAGCGAGTGCATCGTCACTGACGAGAATGGCCTTGGCCGCACCCATAGCCAGCGCGGTACGAAGACCGGACACTTCACCATTAGGAGCCATAGAGACGAGCGTGACTTCACCGCCACCGGCAGTGGTCACAAGTTGCAGCGCCATCTCAACACCGTACGAATCAGATTCGTCGAGGATGAGCTTGCCGTCTCGCTTCAGGGTTTTAGTAGTGGGATCCAACGCTCCGGGATCAGCCGGGTCCGGGATCTGTTTGACACAAACGACAACGTTCATGGTTCGAATCCTGCCCGCAGAATGGGGCCGGGGCCAAATCACACGACAACGTTCTTTGAGGAGACGGGCCACGACGTCACCTTCGGGCCTCCGCTACGGTCCAAGACCTTGTGAAGCTGCTCCTCGTAGTCAATCCTTCGGCCTCTTCGGTCACTGCCCGGGGACGGGTAGTAATTGCCAAAGCCCTCGCCGCCGACCATGTCGTTACGGTTGTCGAGACGACACGGCGCGGCCATGCCACGCGGTTGGCAGCATCGGCCGCCACAGACGGAACCGACGTCGTTGTCGTACTCGGCGGAGATGGCACGTTGAACGAAGCAGCAAACGGCCTGGCCGGAACCTCAACCGCTCTTGCCGTGGTACCCGGAGGATCGACCAACGTGTTCGCTCGCACACTGGGTCTTCCCGATGATCCGATCGAAGCGACCGGAGCGCTGCTCGATGCACTTGCTCAGGGATCGATCAAGCGCATCGGTCTCGGATCTGTAAATGGTCGCTATTTCCTTTTCCATGTCGGCATCGGTTTTGATGCAGCCGTAGTCGCGGAAGTTGAACGTCGCGGCTCGCTAAAGCGGTGGGCAAACCACGCGCTGTTCGGCTGGGCAGCATTCGACACATGGATTCGAAAGTACGACCGCAAGCGATCTCATTTTGCAGTGCGCGTCGAAGGTAAACCGAAAGTCGATGACGCGATGCTTACGATCTGCCTCAATACGGATCCGTACACTTTCATTGGAACTCGGCCGTTTACCATTGCTCCCGAAGCCACTCTGGATCGACCGCTCAGCATCCTGACATTGCGAACTCTCGATACCATTCCTTTTGCGCGCATGCTTTCTTCAACGCTTGGCTCAGGAAAACGTCTGCGAAATGATCGCAACGTGTCTTTTCACTCTGATGTCACTCACATAGAAATCGATGGCTACGGACCGGTTCCACACCAGGTCGATGGCGACTACCTCGGCGACGTCGAGCACCTCGAACTTCGCTATGTACCTGACGCTTTGTCGTTAGTTATTCCTCGAACTACTACTGACTGAGGACTTGGCGACAAAATCTTGGGACATTCGTAATTATCGCGTCGACTCCGGCTTCTGAAAGAGTGCGGATCTCTTGCTCTCCATCGACGGTCCAAACATTCACCGCAATCCCAAGCGCGTGCGCTCGGTCGACAAATTTCCGATCGACGAGACCATGCCAGGGATTGATCGCGACGTGCCCGTCGCGCGCTGCGCGCTCCAGATCAGACTCAAGTGACTCCCCGTCAGCATTGAGGAGCCCAGTAGGAAGTGTCGGGGCCAATGCCCGCACTTCATCAACGATGTCGTGATCAAACGACGTGACCAGAAATTCGCGTTCTTCATCGAAGGAAACAAGAATCTCCACAACGCGTTCGATAAGAAGTGGGCGAAGTGAGGCCAAGCCGTCGGGTTTGATTTCAACATTCACCCCGAGCGGCGAACACGAACGGAACACATTGCGAAGCGTGGGGATGGATTCGGGCAGTTCATCGAGCATCAACTCACCTATGACGCGACCATCGGCCAAAACAGAGTCGTGATGCACGATGGCCTCACCGTCAGCAGTGAGGTGGACGTCGAGTTCCACCCAATCAGCGCCTTGTGCGACCGCTTCGACGAACGCCTCGACCGTATTGCCCGGCGGAACTGCCGCCGAAGCACCCCGATGCGCCACTACCAATGCCATTTGCCCACCGTAGGCCGATCGCAGCCAAGGTTTTGATCAAACTTCACCAGTGTTCTTTCGGTGTCATTTGTCACAAATGATTCGCAGACATCGCACCCACCACGGCATCGCGGGCTCTGACCTCAGCATTTGCAAAGAACCCCTTGCGCGTGCGCGGGGCCGCCGCTACGTTCTCGCCCCTCAGCCACACACGTCCGGGTCCGTTCGAATCACTTCTTGATTTACACGGTGCGGAGAGGTGGCATGAGCACACATCGCACGGATCGGCTGGAAAACCGCTTCGTGTCCCCTGATCCTGGAGGAACCGTGGCCCTGACCGCGCCCTATTCAATGACCCTAAACACAATCGCCGACGATTGGCGAGATGAATCCGCTTGTCGCGACACTGATCCCGACCTCTTCTTCCCCGTCGGCACTACCGGCCCGGCGATCGAGCAGATCGACAACGCCAAGTCGGTATGCACTGACTGTGAAGTTCGCCAGCCCTGCCTCGACTTCGCTCTCGCCACGAACCAAGACTCTGGCATCTGGGGTGGCACCTCAGAAGAAGAACGTCGCAAGCTGCGTCGCCAGTGGCTCGCCGCTCGTCGTAAGGCATCCTGATCCCTACGCACTGAGTCACTGAGTCACTGACTCACTGACTCACTCCAATGACCTCCCTGCGGGGAGGTCATTGTCGTTTTCCGCCTAGCGCTCGGCTCAACGACGCACAGGCACCGAGATCCGCACAACGGTGCCTGGGCGGCCCGGCGTTCCTTCGCCAGCCGAGAAACCGATGGTTCCACCTAATTCGGTCGTGACAAGCGTACGAACGATTGAGAGACCCAATCCGGTGCTGTCATCGATGGTGAAACCTGACGATGTGCCGACACCGTTGTCTGTCACCGTCACCCGCAACCTCGTTCCAGTGTTCTCGAGCTCCACGAACACCGTCGCATCATCGGTCGGACCAGACGGAAAAGCATGGTCGACAACGTTCTGCAGAAGTTCAGTGAGCACCACAGCAAGCGGTGTTGCGACATCGGCAGGAAGAATGCCGCCGTCTCCGACAACCGAGAACTGGATAGGACGCTCTGGCGAGATGAGCCCTTCTTCCACCATGCGGACCAGCGGGCGAACGATCTCGATGAAAGGAACATCGTCTCCAATCGTGAGCGAGAGCGTTTCGTGCACGAGCGCAATTGAACGGATCCGACGAACCGACTCTTCCACCGCAGCCTTTGCTTCGGGTGAGGACAAGCGCCGGCCCTGCAATCGAAGAAGCGCAGAGATCGTTTGCAGATTGTTTTTCACCCGGTGGTGAATTTCACGAATGGTCGCATCTTTCGACAGCAACATGAGATCACGGCGACGGAGTTCCGAAATATCTCGCATGAGCACCAGTGCCCCGGTCACTCGTTCTTCAGACACAAGCGGAATAATGCGCAACAAAATCGTGACATCTGGACCGCGTCCAATCTCTTCTGCAGTCGGCCGCGCGAGCGTGAACGCCGCGCGCACGGGAGTGTCTGGTAGTCCGAGTTCGCCAAATCGTTCGCCTTCAGAATTCGCATGAACGCCAATTCGATGCAGCGCAGAAATCGCATTGGGCGAAGCGAACTGCACTCGTTCATCGGCGTCAAGCACCATCACGCCATCGCCAACCCGCGGCATGACGACGCCACGTTCATCTTCGCCAGAGAATGGAAATTCCCCCGCTGCAACCATCTCTGCAAATCGATTAAACACATCGAGATAGGTGCGTTCAAGAACTCCGTCTTGACGGGCAACATACTGGTTCGCGTCTTTGGTGAGTACTGCAATCGTGCGTCCGCCAAACTGAACAGGAATGCAGGTTTCACGAACGAGATCTTCGGTAGCACCCGGAGAAATTTCGCCTTCGGAGACCTTGCCGGTTGCGAAGGTTTCGCCCACAAGTGGACGTTCGGCCGCTGTGACGACGCGACCAACCCAGTCGTTTGTAAAAAGCGTCTGGCTTGTGGTCGGCCGAATCTGTCCGAGAACAACCATTGAATGCTCGTCATCGGCACTTCGATCGCGACCGAACAACATGAGATCAGAGAAACTCAGGTCAGCGAGTAGGCCCCAAGTTCCAAGCAAACGCTGAAGATGATCCGTTTCTGCCGACGTGAGCCGCGACCGTTGCTGGGCGAGCTCCGCCAAATTTGCCATTGACGTGGGGCGTCGGGATCAGCCCGCGCCGAAACCGATCCGGCGTTCGCCGTCAGAGGATCCCAATTCGACATAGGCGATCTTGGCTGATGGAACAGCAATGTCACGGCCATGGCGATCGGTCAACCAGAGGACGCTTGTGGCATCGGCCAGTGCAGCGTCGATCGATGCACGGACTTCAGTGCGGTCAACACTGGACGCCATCTCGATTTCGATTTCTTTGGGTGTCTGTTGCACACCGATGCGGACGTCCACGAAGTTCCTCCTGTACGAAACCGACCTGATGGCCGGCGCCTCATGCTAGGTCGCGAGACCGAGCTGTTATCCCAGCAACTTCAGACCGGCGTTGTAGCGCCGGGTGGGAGCGAGTTCAAGGTCAATAACCTTGGCGAGCGCTCGAATGGCCAGCGCAGCCTCGCTCTCGGGATCCACGGCCACAATCGGGTTGCCGTCGTCAGATCCCTGACGAAGGGCAGTCACCAACGGAACCTGACCGACGAAGCGAACACCAAGGCGCTCAGCCAATTCGGCTCCGCCGCCCGCTCCGAACAACTCGTAGCGCTTGCCATCGTCTCCGGTGAACCACGACATGTTCTCGATAACACCCTTGACTTCGATGTTCACCTTTTCGGCCATGAACGCTGCACGTTGTGCAACCTTCTGCGCGGCCGGCTGCGGCGTGGTGACGACGTAGAGCTCGGCACGCGGGAGGAACTGGGCAATCGACAACGCGATGTCGCCGGTTCCAGGCGGAAGATCAACAAGAAGAAAATCTGGTTCGTCCCAAAAGACATCGGTGAGGAACTGCTCAAGCGCTTTATGCAACATCGGTCCACGCCAAATGACGGGCTGATCTTCCTCGACAAAGAAACCCATTGAGATGCACCGAACGCCATG
>CAMCTW010000002.1 GCA_945878645.1 Bifidobacterium breve | reverse complement strand
TTGCCGCGTTCGTCGGCGCGATTCAGATGCACGAATGCGGCATCGAGATTGAGCGCAGGAACAGCGAGCAGTTCCTCACCGTCGGCATACGGAGACTTCACAGTGCGAAGGCTCGGATCGTTCTTCACGACATCGGAACCAAGGCCAGCGCGAGTAGGTAGGAACGGAAGGCGGAGCGCGGCGGCGTAGAGCCCCCACTGCAGCATGCCTTCGTCGTATTCCACGACCTCGGGAATTTTGCCGTTCTGGCGGGCAGCGCGAAAGTGTGGTTCTAGAGCAATTGAATCGAGCGATACGAAGCCGTACACGAGACGTTTGACCTTGCCGGCTGCACACAACAAACCAACATCGGCGCCGCCATAAGAAACGATGGTGAGGTCTTTGAGATTGGAACGAAGCAGTGCCCGCACCAAAGACATTGGCTTGCGACGGGAACCCCATCCACCAATACCAATTGTCATTCCATCGGAAAGCGTTGCGACCGCTTCATCTTCGGTCATGCGCTTGTTGGCCATTTACTTCTTTCCCTTCTCGGACTTCGTTGCTCCACTCGAGCCCGCCGACTTTCCTTCAGCGACAAAGTCGTCGCGCAGTTCGTCGGCCACGCCCGAGAGATTTAATTCAAACGTGAAGCCCTGTTCGAATCGATAGGACTTCTTGACATCCCAAAGATCGATGCCATTCAGACTTTCCTTGGCAGCACGAATCACCGTTGGTGATTTTGCAGCAATGTTGCCCGCAATTTCTCGAGCTACTGCAAGCAGTTCATCTCGCGGAACAACTTGAGCGACCGAACCCCAAGCATGAAGTTGCTGCGCGGTTGCGTTGGCCGAGGTGTAGACCATTTCGCGCATCTTGTGCTGCGGGACAAGTCGTGAGAGATGTGTAGCCGCGCCGAGCGCGCCACGATCTACCTCGGGAAGGCCGAAGAATGCATCGTCGGAAGCGACGATGACGTCGGCATTTCCGACGAGACCAATGCCGCCACCGACACAGAATCCGGCCACCGCAGCAATCACAGGGACTTCACACTCGTACACCGCAGCGAAGGCGTGATAGCAGCCCTTATTGGCGCCAATGAGGGCATCGAATCCCTCGGTGTTCTGCATTTCCTTGATGTCGACTCCGGCGTTGAATCCTCGACCCTCAGACCTGAGAATGACGGCTCGAACGGAGCGATCGGCCCCGAGTCGGCGTATCTCATCGCCAAGTTGGAACCATTCCGCCACAGTGAGGGCGTTGACTGGCGGACAGTTCTGCACAACCTCGGCAATGCCGTCTGTTCCGATGCTCACTTCGATACCCATAGGGCTTCGACGCTAGCCGGTGACCTCACAATCAGTCAGATGGGAGACGCCATCGGAGAAGCCTTGCGGGCCCGGTTGTAGGGTTCGCCCATGGCGCTTGAGATCGACCTCACGGGACGCTCTGTCCTTATTACTGGCGGAACCAAAGGCGTGGGCCGAGGCATCGCCCAGCGGTTCTCTGACGCTGGTGCGACAGTGATCGTTTGCGCCCGCCGAGAAGCGGAAACTCCCCTGCCGGCCGACTGGCATTTCATCCCTGCCGACCTTCGAGACGGTGAAGCCGCTTACGCCGCCGTCGATGCCGCCTTTGCGGTGGCCGGTCGCCTCGATTGTGTTGTGAACAACGCTGGGGGCTCGCCTCCGGCCGATACGGCAGAAGCTCCCCCGAAGTTCACCCAGCGAATCGTCGAACTCAATCTGCTCGCCCCCTATTACGTCGCGCAACGCGCCCATCACCACATGGTGAACCAGGCCGACGGTGGTTCAATCATCAACATCGGAAGCGTCGTAGCGAATCGCCCCTCGCCCACTACTGCAGCGTATGGCGCGGCAAAGGCCGGCCTGCTGCAGCTCTCGACCACGCTGGCGATGGAGTGGGCACCGAACATTCGTGTCAACACCATCACTGTCGGTTTGATTCTCACCGAACAAGCAGCGTTGTTCTACGGAGAAGGTGCAGAACGCGAACGCATCGAATCCGAAATCCCAATGGGACGGTTCGCGATGCCCTCCGACGTTGGCGATATTGCGGTGTGGCTCGCAAGCGATCTGGCCGGTTACATCACGGGTGCAGAAATTGCTGCACATGGTGGTGGCGAACGTCCGCCCTTCCTCGGTGCCGACTGAGCCAATGACCGAACAACCGCGTCAGGACACTGCGCAGGTTCAAGCGTGGCTTGAAGTAAATCTTGGCGGCACCGTCACTTCGATCTGGCGCCAGCCGCGTTGGCGTCCCGTGTGGTTTGCCGAACTCGCCCACGACGGAGTTACGCAGTCGCTCGTCGTTCGCGGCGATCGCACCGACATGCCGCTGATCTTCCCGTTGCGACACGAAATGACATTGCAGGCGATGTTGCATGAGCGCGACATCCCGACACCTGCCGTACACGGCTGGATCGACGAGCCCATGGCCTATGTCATGGACCGCGTCGGCGGTCAGCAACATTTCGAGAACACCAGCGATGCCGATCGAGCGTCGGCAGTCGATGATTATGTGCAGATCCTTGCTCGTATGCATGCGCTCGATGTTGAACCGTTCGCCGCCGCCGGCATCATGCGGGCCGAAACACCCGAACATTCCGGCCTACTTGGACTCCACCAATACGAAGCGGTGTATCGCTCCACCAAGAACGGCCCTGATCCATTTATGGAGTTCTGTTTGGGCTGGTTACGGCGTAATCCCCCACAGTCAAAGGGCCGCGAATCGGTCATCTGCTGGGATTCAGGTCAATTCCACAATGCCGACGGAAAGATCGTCGCCGTTCTCGATCTCGAAATCGGACATATCGGCGACCCGATGATGGACCTCGCCGCGTGGCGTATGCGCGACACCATCGTTGGTTACGGAGACTTCCCCACGCTCTACGCGCGCTACGAGGACCTTTCAGGAACCGAAGTCGACATCGATGCACTAATGCGCCACCACTTTGCCTTCACGCTTACGAACCAACTCGCACTTGGCCAAGCCGTTCGGCGACCAAACGTCGATACCGACCTCATGACCAACATGCAGTGGTGTTACGAAACCAATCTTTTTGCCACCGAAGCATTGGGTGAGATCCTCCAGGTAGAACTACCGACCGTCGCAGAACCCGAGGTTCGCGAGGGTCGCGCGTCAACACCCGTTGAACACATGGCCACGGTCCTCAAGTCCTTATCGGTTGGCGACGGCGCCGTCGATGACGAATTCCTCAAGTACCGACTGCGCGCGCTGTTTCGAGAAGCACGTCATGCGGCTCGAGCCGTCGAAATCGGCGATCAAGTAAGCAACGCTGATCTCGACGATCTCCATCAACTGCTTGGTTATCGATCTACTGATTGGTTTACGGGTGAAGCTGATCTTGAAGCGTTTGTGCTTGACGATGCCGACACCGGAACCTACGACGAAGAACTTCTCGTCCTGTTCCACAAGCGCAACCTGCGCGCCCATCAACTTCTCGGACCACCCGGATCAGCGATGGCTACCCATCTGCCGATCCAGTCATTCCGCTGAGAATCAGGAAACTCTGATCCCGACTTCGGAATACCCGCGCACCGTGCTGGTGTGCTGACGAACGGTCTTTCCGTCAACGATCTCCCAGTTCGGAAGACGCTTCAGCGTTTCTTCTATGGCAATGCGCCCTTCGGTTCGGGCCAACGAAGCTCCGAGGCAGAAGTGAATGCCATAGCCAAAGGTGACGTGCTTTTTGATGTTGCGATGAATATCGAATGCATCGGCGTCAGAGAACGCGTCGGCGTCACGACCAGCGCTGCCGGTAAGGAGGAGAACTTTTGATCCGGCTGGAATCTTGGTTCCGTGGAGTTCAACGTCTTTCAACACCCAACGACCGTTGACCGGAGACGGCGCTTCGTAGCGAAGCAGTTCCTCAACAGCGTTCGGAATTAAAGACGGATCAGCAACGAGCTCTGCTCGCTGCTCAGGGTGTTGCGCCAGAACCACTGCTGCATTGCCGAGAAGGCGCATGACAGTTTCGGTACCAGCCACGTAGAGAAGCAGTGTGAACTGCACCAATTCATCGTCGTTCAGCGAACGAAGTTCTCCATCTTCGCCGGTGACTTCGGCACCAAGAAGAACCTTGATCATGTCGTCGCCGAACTCGTCAGGAGTTTCTCGATGACGATGAACGAGATCCATCAGGTATTCATGCACGCGAATTCGAGCCATAAAGGCGATGTCGTTGATCATTCCCTGTTCGGGATCGATGTGGAACATCGTGTCGATGTTTTCGCGCTGCTCTTCACGCTCACTTTCGGGAACACCCACGAGTCGCGAGATCACCATTGACGGAACCTGCGTCGCAAATTCTTGTACATAATCGAATTCCGACCGTCCGGCGAGGCCATCGAGCAGTTCGGCGCAGACATCACGAACGTAATCATCAAGAAGTGCCATCCGACGCGGAGTGAAGGCTCGGGAGACAAGGGAGCGATACATGGTGTGCTCAGGAGGGTCCATGAAGATCATCTGATTGGAGCCGATCATGCCTGGCCCCATCATTTCCAGAACAGTTCCGTGCGTCGAAGAGAATGTCGCGGTGTCTTTCGAGGCCTTTTCGATATCTTCGAAGCGGCTCAGCGCCCAGAAATCAAAACGATCATTGCGATACACCGGAGTTTCGGTGCGCATGCGCTTCCAGATCGGATGCGGATTGTCGTCGATCTCGGTGTCATACGGATCCCAGTAGATGTCAGTCATTGCCAACTCCGTTTCAGGGGCGTCCATAGAGCATCTTCACGATGGGCGAAGCCGATGGGTACGTCTCAGTCAGTCCCGCGCCAACTAGTCCGGCATCAGTAATGATCGTTTGGCCGCTGATGTAGCGCGCGGCGTGGCTCCCGAGAAATGCCATGACGTCGCCTTGTTCTTCCGGCGAGGACGCAGTCACACCAATTTCTTCACGGTAATCAGATCCGAACGACAGCCACAGTTCTTCGTTTGCGCGGGCTAGCGGCGTGTCAGTTGGACCCGGACAGATCGCGTTGATGCGAATACCGATCTTGCCCATGGAATATGCCTGCGCCGCGACGTAGTAGCAAAGAGCCTGCTTGGTGAACATGTAATGAGCGTTGCGTGAGTTCGCTTCCATCCATGCAACAGCCGCATCGAAATCGGGAGTGTCACAGAAAGAACGCACGGTCTCGATATTGGCTTCCCAGCCAAGACCAGCGGCCGACGAGATCATCGTGACCGACGAACCCGCACCAAGCATTCCCTTGGCGATCAATTGATCAATCATGTGTCGATGACCAATGAAGTTGATCTTTTCGATGCCAGGGGTTCCATCGGCGACACCCGCGCATGAGAAAAGTGCATCGACCTTGCCGCCACACTGGGTAATGGCGGTATCGATCTGGCCTTTGTCGCGAAGATCGACCACGATCGACTCAAAGCCCTCGACTGGGACGTGGTCCATCACCACAACCGCAGCTCCCAGCGAAGCGACTTGGCGAGCAGCTGCGGCACCCATTCCTGTGGCTCCGCCGACGACCAGCACACGCTTGCCGTCGTAGCGAAATGACTCGTTCCCCATGGCTCCCCCTCAAAAGATCACGCCGAGAACCGTTGAGGCCGACGCTTTGTGACGAGCGTAAACTACATTGAACCGAGATTCACACAGATGTGTTCGGCAGGAATTGAAACCGGGCAAAGCTCGGCGCTCGCGGAAAACGCGATTGGGGAAACGCAATGGGGGAAATCCAGTGACCGAGCTTTGGCATGAAGAACGTCTCTACATCGATGGTCAGCTCGTAGAGGCTGCAGGCGGAGCTACCTATCCCAATATCAACCCCGCCACGGAAGAAATCATTGGTGTCGCCGCCGATGCTTCGGCCGAAGATGTCGAGAAGGCCATCGCCGCCGCACGTCGCGCCTTCGACACCACCGACTGGTCGACAAATATCGAACTTCGCCAGCGTTGCCTCCGTCAACTACACCAGGCCTTCATCGACAACTTCGATGCCGTCACTGAACTTACGATCGCCGAGGTTGGTGCACCCCGAATGCTTATGGGTGGCCCGCAACTCATGACTCCTCTGGAGTACCTCACCTATTACGCCGACATGCTCGACACGTTTGAATGGTCCTACGACCTCGGCGTCTACTCGGGCATTGCCGGAACTGCCCATCGTTGGGTTGAAAAGGAAGCAGTTGGAGTCGTTGCGGCAATCACTCCGTGGAACTATCCGCACCAGATCACCTTCGCGAAGTGCGCGCCCGCTCTCGCCGCCGGTTGCACCGTCATTCTTAAGGCGGCCCCCGACACACCCTGGAGCGCGCTTGCTCTTGGGCGCTTGATCCACGATCACACCGATTTTCCCCCCGGCGTCTTCAACGTCATCACATCAGCCAACAAAACCGTTGGTGAAGTGCTCACCACTTCGCCGGATGTCGACATGATTTCGTTCACCGGTTCAACCGCAACTGGGCGCCGCATTATGGAAGCGGCATCGGCCACAGTGAAGAAGGTCTTTCTTGAACTCGGCGGCAAGAGTGCACACATCGTGCTCGACGACGTCTCCGACATGGCCTCGGCAACCGCAAGTCCATGTTTCATGGTGTGCACGCATGGCGGGCAGGGTTGCGCCACCTCGACTCGGCTGCTGCTTCCCCGCAGCCGGTACGAAGAGGGAGTCGAAGCCACAGCGGCGATGCTCGGCGCACTCCCCTATGGCGATCCTCAAGATCCGGGAGTGATGACCGGTGCCATCGTCAACAAGGCTCAACTCGAACGCATCGAAGGGCTCGTCGATCGAGCTGTCGCTGCGGGCGCTCGTGTCGTTGTTGGTGGCGGTCGCCCCGAACAATTCGAAAAGGGCTACTACTACAAGCCCACATTGTTGGCTGATGTCACCAACGACATGGAAATCGCACAGGTCGAAATCTTTGGACCGGTTCTTGTCGCCATTGCATTTGATGACGACAACGATGCAGTCCGCATCGCCAACGATTCGCCGTACGGACTATCTGGCGCAGTGATGAGTGACAGCCGTGAGCGCGCGCTTGCGGTTGGTCGCCGCATCCGCACCGGCACCATGTCAATCAATGGTGGGTCGTGGTACGCCGTCGATGTTCCCTTCGGCGGCTACAAACAGTCTGGCCTTGGTCGTGAATCAGGCGTCTCGGGCTTCGAGGAGTACCTCGAAGAAAAGGCGCTCGCCGAACCGGCCTAAGCCCAAGGCCCAACGGTTCGAAAGGCAAACGGGCTGGCTCCGCTCGGAATGACATCAAGCGGTCGCTTAATTTCCGTAAATGTTGGTGCATCAATCTCAAGTGCGATTCGCTGCAACGCGATGCCGTCGAGGCCATAAACGTCGATCGCCGTGCCACCCAACATCGCACGGACAGCCTCTTGATCAAGACCTTCAAACGTAAAGCGCATCGACAGGTGGCTCATCGGGATATCACCGGCCTGAAATGTTGATTCCATGTGCGGGTAATCCGAACCCCACATCACACGATCGCCGTACCCATCGCGGATAGCTCCTTGGGCTTCAGCTCGCGAAAGGAAACTCCCGCCGATGAATACATTGCGGTGCAAATATTCACTTGGGGGTTTGGGGACTTGTCGTCGAAGCGGCCCGCCCCTCGATGTGGCCGACTGGTAGACCGAATCGAGTTCGTTCACGAGATAAGGCCACCACTCGCCTGGTTGTTCAGTGAGCACAAGTTTGAGATCAGGATGGCGTTCGAAAACTCCAGCGAAAATGAGAAGGTGTGCGGCGCGACGACTCGACCACCCGCCACTCTCAATCGACATCAGTGCAATCAACTCCGGACCCTGAAAGACAGCAGGATCGCCAGCGCCTGAATGGGTCGTAAGCGGCATTGACAATTCTTCCGCTGCCGCCCACAACGGCTCCCAAGATGGATCGTTGTAGGGCGTGAGCCAAGGACGCAGCGCGGGAAAGTTCACTCCTTTCAATCCGGCATCTGCTGCCCAACGCAACTCATCGACAGCGGCTTCGACATCCCACATCGGCAGATGTGCGAGTCCGATATGCCGGTTCGGAGCATCCGCATTCAATTGAGCAAGCCACTCGTTATAAAGATGCATGCCTACGGCAGCGAGTTCCAGATCGTCAGGCTGGCCGAGCATCGAACTCTGAAACGGAATTGGCTGATTGTTCTGGCTCCCGTGAAACACCACTTCAGCAGCAATACCCTCGAAATCAAGATCTTCACGGCGAGCAATGGGGTCGAAGTGACCCTTCAACCATTGATTGCGCCACGGCGAATCCGGCTCATCAGTGGAATCATCGTGCTCCACATAGCGCCCGCGAGAGCGTCCTCCCTCTTCGACATAGGCATCGAACTGCGAGAGAAACTCCGATGGACAAAGCGGTCGAAGGTCCTCAATGAGTCGCGGCCCAATGTGACAGTCGGCAGAAACGATGACGAGCGGTTTCATTTTGTCGATCAGGCTCTCTGGCTACTGACCGAAACGATTTCGCCGGTCATGTAGGAGCTGTAGTCGGAAGCCAAAAACATCATCACATTGGCGACTTCCCACGGCTCTGCCGCGCGACCGAATGCTTCGCGCTTGGTGAGTTCGGCAAGCGTTTCTTCTGTGGTCGCCTTGGCCAGAAACGGGTGCATCGCAAGGCTGGGGGCCACCGCATTGATGCGCACATCGTGCGGTGCAGCTTCGATCGCTGCACAACGAGTAAGCGCCATCACGCCGGCCTTCGCTGCAGCGTAATGAGCCTGACCTTCTTGGGCCCGCCAACCAAGCACCGACGCATTATTCACGATGACCCCGCCGCCATTGGCGTAGAGGTACTTCATCTCGGCACGCATACAACGGAAGGTGCCATTCAGCGTGACATCGAGAACGAGACTCCATTGATCGTCAGTCATCTCGACGATCGGAACCTCTCCGCCAAGACCGGCGTTATTGATGAAAATATCGATGCCACCGAGCGCTTCGTCTGCACCTTTGACAAGTGCTTGCACATCGTCTTCGACGGTCACGTCACAAGGAATACCGACAACACCAAGTTCCGCCGCCGATTCGCCACAACGGCGCTCGTGCTTATCGGAAATGACAACTTGAGCACCTTCTTCAATCGCACGCTTCGCCGCTTGAAAACCAATACCCGTTCCGGCTGCCGCGGTGACAAGCACCCTCTTGCCAGCGAGTAGTCCGTGTCCTTCGACGTAGGTAGGTGGCGTGCTCATGAGGGGTTGGGCTCCTTCGGAAGGCCGAGAACACGTTCACCCAACACATTGCGCTGGATTTCGTTGCTTCCGCCGTAAATAGTTTCGGATCGGGTGAACAAGAACATCTTCTGATCAAGCGTCAGTTCATAAGGGAAGCCTTCCGCAATTTGCGATTCGATGCCGCCGATATCCATGGCCAGTTCACCGAGATCGCGATGCCAGGTTCCCCAGAACAATTTGGAGATCGATGCTTCGGGACCGGGTACGCCAGAACCCATCGACCGCAACGCGTTCCACTGCATCAGTTTCAGACCGGTGTACGCATCGGCAAGACGTTGGCGCATGATCGGGTCGGAGGTCGACCCCTTCTTTTTTGCTTCAGCGATGAGATTGTCGAGTTCGCGCTCGAATCCAACCTGTTGCGCGAGGGTGGAGATGCCACGCTCGAGTGCGAGCAGATCCATAGCGACCCCCCAGCCCTTGCCGGGCTCACCAACAATCATGCTGGCGTCAGCAACTGCATCACTAAAGAAGACTTCGTTGAACTCTCCTCCACCAGTGATTTGCTCGATGATTCGAGTTTCGACGCCGGGCTGGTCCATGGGCACAAGAAGAAACGACAATCCTTTATGACGTAGCGAACCCGCTTCGGTGCGAGCGACAACGAAGCACCAGTGCGAAACGTGGGCCAGCGAGGTCCAGACTTTCTGGCCGTTGATGATCCACTGATCGCCGTCGAGGACCGCACGGGTTTGCACGTTGGCAAGATCGGAGCCGGCATTTGGCTCGGAATAGCCCTGACACCATCGCTCGTCGCCATTCAGGATGGGCGGAAGAAAACGCTCGCACTGTTCTTTCGTGCCGTGTTCAATAAGCGTTGGCCCGAGCAGGTTCTCACCCATGTGATTGACGCGGCCAGGGGCCTGCCCTCGGGCGTATTCCTCGGCCCAGATGATCTGCTCGCCGACCGTGGCATTGCGCCCACCAAATTCAGTGGGCCAACCCAGCCCGATCCATCCGGCGGCACCAAGAACCTTTTCCCAGCGCTCTCGGATATCAAACCCGACTTCTTCATCGCCAGGTCCACCGCGCCCCTTAAGGGACGCGAATTCTCCGACGAGGTTCTCTGCCAGCCACTCTTTAGCGGCGGCACGAAACTCCTCGTCGGAGACGGTCGAGACATCTATCGGAAGGGCCATGGGCTCACTTTAGGACCCGATCAATCCAGCTTCAGAACCCGGGCGGCGTTGTCGTGCAGGAACTTGGGCCAAACGTTGTCGTTGAACGGCACATCACGCATTTCGGTCATGATTCGCTTCAGCGACAGACCCATCGGGAAATAGCCGGCATAGATGATCTTGTCGGAGCCCCGGGTGTTGGCGTAGTCGATGATGCGCGGGTCGTAATGCTTCGGAGCGAAGGCCGAGGTTGAGTAGTGCAGACCTGGCCACTTGAGCATGAGCTTCACCATGAGCTCGGTCCATGGCTGACACCCGTGACGTGACACGTAGGTGAGTTCGGGGAAGTCGTACATGACCTCGTCGACATGTTCAACGTGCTGACACTGGAACTTCAGACGCGGGCCGGGAATGCCGGTGCAAACGAAGACGGGAATATCGAGCTCACAGGCCTTCGCGTAGATCGGATACATCTTCTTGTCGTTGATCGGAACCTGCGGGAAACAACCAGCCGGGAACATGCTGATGGAACGCACACCCCATGTCTCATAGGCACGCACGATGTTTTCGATACCGGCCATGCCGTCGTTGGGATCAGCGCCAACAGAACCAATGAAGCGACCGGGGTACCGCTTGATCGCGTCTTCGCCAGTTGCTTCACCTTGACCTTCGCGATGCCCTACACCGACCATGCCAATTGACACGCCGCACTTGTCCATTTGATCAAGCGTGTAACCAACCGGATCCTCGGTTTCGCGAACTTCTTTTTCCTTATCCGGCGGAGACTTAAACATGTACTCGGCCGGAAATTCAAACTCTTCCTTGGACTGTGTGTCCTTGGTTTGCTTGGTAATGAACTCGTACTGCGCCTTCAGGTCGCGAGCCGGAAAGCCAATCATCGTGTCGATGACCGGGACGTCGGTCGGCATGGCCATTCTGTCTTCCCCCTGGAATTGGCAACGTGAAATTTGTTGACGTTGTCAATCTAGGACACCACTCGTACTGCGGCGAGTTACGCCGAAACGATTGAAGGAACGGGTCTCCCCGTCCCTTCAATCAAGGATCCGCCTACGTGAACTGTGACTGCTAGTTCTTACCTGAAATGCGATCGGCCGCTTCGCGCTGTTCGAAGATGAGACGAACAAGCCAGTAGCGGAAGTAACGACGCAGCGACATCACGATAAAGAGCGCCGCGCCCACGACGGCGAGGACGAGTCCGAATGTTCCCATAGCGAGAAGGTCCTCGGTCTTTGCGCCTTTGCCGCTGCCTTGAAGGGTCAGCCAAGCGATGAGTGACAGCACAATGCCGGCGATCATCAACAGGGCACCAAGGATGACCCATGTTCGCTCCGGATTGGCCTTGCCTCCGTCAACCTTCATTGCGTCGACTTCGCCCTGGAACTCCTGGAGGCGGTCCGACGGGGTGGTTTCAGTGTTACTCATATTTCCTCCGTTGTGCTGGGCTTCTTAGTGGGTTGTACCTCCGAGATACGCTTCGGTAAGTTCCTCGGCGATCTCGGCGGGAGGTCCGGTTCGAGTGATGCGTCCGTGCAACATGATCGACGCAACGGTCGACACGCCCAGCACGGCTTGGGCGAACTGCTCCACCACGAGGATGGAAATACCTTGTGCTGCGAGTTCTGCCACACGTTCATACAGTTCCTCAACAATCAATGGGGCGAGACCCATGGAAAGTTCATCGAGGAGCAGGAGCGATGGGTTCACTGCAAGTGCGCGAGCCATGGCCAGCATCTGCTGCTCGCCACCAGACAGCGTTCCGGCGATCTGCTTGCGCCGTTCCTTCAAGCGCGGGAACTGCGTAAATGCTTTGTCTTGGACATCAGTCAGTGACACGCCAGCGTGGGTAAACATGCGCAGATTTTCAGTCACGGTGAGGTTCGGGAAAATTCCCCGTCCTTCGGGAACCAAACAAACGCCTGCCCGAGCGAGAACATCGCTGCTCACTCCGTTGACCTCGCGACCACTCATCAGTAATTGGCCGCCAGAGGGAAGGATCTGACCGCTGCAGATCCCAAGCGTGGTGGTCTTACCTGCACCATTGGGCCCGAGAAGGGCGTGTACCTGACCGACCTCGAGTGTGAGGTTGACGCCGTGCAGCACGTCGATTGTGCCGTAGCCGCCCCGGATGTTGTTCAGTTCGAGGATCGGGGTCATGACGCTTGCTCCTCGGTCTTGGTGCCCAGATAGGCGGCTTGCACATGCGAATCGGCCTGCACTTCGGCCGGCGTTCCCTCGGCAATGATGACTCCGAAATCAAGAACATGGATGTACTCACACGTACCCATAACAAATGACATGTCGTGCTCAACAAGGAGCACGGCAAGCCCTTCTTCGACAAATGTCTTGAGCAAGGCCGCCATCTCTTCAGTCTCTTCTTCGTTTAAACCAGAGGAGGGCTCATCGAGCAGGAGCACTCGCGGGTTAGACGCAAGGGCACGCGCTAATTCCACGAGTCGAGCGGTTCCGGTTGGAAGGGTTCCGACCATGAACTCTGAAACATGAGAAAGGCCTACTTTGGCCAAAATCTCATCGCATACCTTTGCCGGATCAAAACCCGAACGATCCCAGGTTTTGCGCTGTTCGGCAGCCACCAAAATGTTTTCGCGAGCAGAAAGGCTGCCGAATACTTCAAGTTTCTGAAACGTTCGTGCGATTCCTAAACGAGCCCGCTTAAACGGAGTCTTGTTCGTGATGTCCTTACCGTCGAAAAATACCTTGCCCGCAGTTGGCTCCTGCAATCCGGTGATGACGTTGAACAGCGTTGTCTTGCCGGCCCCATTGGGGCCGATCAGTCCGGTGACTCGCCCTTCGATCACTTCGATCGATGCCTGTGACACCGCCTGAAGCACGCCGAAGCGCACAACAACATCTTGAGTGCTGAGAATGGAACTCATGACGCGCCTCCGGTTGGGGCCATCTTGTGTTCGTCGACAAGGTCTGTGATATCGAGGACCCGGTCGAGTTGAGCAACTTTGTCGGCACTGAACGGGCGGGTCAGACCCATGTCGCCGATCTCGTCTTTGCCTATGTTTTGTTCTCGTTCTTTGGCGACGGCAAGCGCCTTTTCCTCACGTGCATCTTTTCGCCAGGGTAAGAGGCCGGCGAGGTCTCGACCGGAATAGAAGACCGCCCCTTCGGGTCGATACGCCATGGCTATTGCTGCGATACCTGGACCGATGAGTTCGATCGCCGTGAGCCATGACGGCTTACCGAGCACCTCGAAAAGCGCGGGAAAAGATGCCAAACCGATGAAGCCCATGAAGGCAGCAACGGGATAGCGAACCCCCTGAACCGCTATGAGCAGCACGAGGGGTAGCCCGGCAAAGAGGGGGAACGAATCGACGGACAAAGCACCACGCTGCAGGCCAATCATGCAACCGGCGAATCCGGCCATTGCTCCGGACAACATGAACACCATCATCTTCGTGGTGGTCAGATTGACGCCGATAGTGGCCGAAGCTGCCGGGGAATCAGACATAGCGATCCAGCGCCGTGCCCAACGCGTTCGGCGAAGCATCTCAAGCATAAAGAACAGCAATGCAAACGCGATGACCAAAAACATCAGGAAAGCTTTGCGATCACTCGCACTTGAACTAATCGTGATGCCGAAGAAGTTCACCGGCTTGAACAAAACGCCGGTCGCCGACGGGTCGAGCATGCTTGGGTGACGAATAAGTACTTTGTCGGCCACTTCGGCGAATGCCATCGTTGCGAGAGCGAGATACAGACCCTTTAGTCGGAGAGCGGGAAGCGCGATGGCCAGACCAAGCGGTGCACAAATCAGCATGACCCACACGATGCCGAGGGCATCGCCGTTCTGACCGCCGAAGTGAGAGAACAGCACCGCACCGATGCCGGCGATCGCGTAGTTGGCGAAACTCACCTGCCCCGCCCAACCAATCAATGGGATGAGCGAGAGCATGACCAGACCGAGGACGAGGAAGCCAGCGCCTCGGCCTAGCCAGACCGTCGAGCGCTCGCCGAAGGTCGTGCCACTGATCCAGGGAATCCAGCCATTCGCCCACGCGCCAACAATTGCGATCATCACACCAGCCCCGAGTGCGGCCTCCCAAGGTTTGGTAAGGCGCTCAGTGCGTTTGGTAATTCGGATCTTTCCGGTTTCGAGCCGGGCCATGGGCAGGAACAGAAGAGCAATAAACAAAATCGCAGCCGGAATGGCCTCGTCGGCATAGGCCCAGTCCTTGCCCCATTCGAGATACACCGCCGAAAACGACTTCGCCAGACCAATCACCAAACCACCAATAAACGCCATGGGAATTGATTTGAGCTGCGCGATCGCAGCAGCGGCTGAAGCCACAACAATGATGAGTGCGAGGTTCTCGACCACAAGACCGGTCTCGGGTGCGATCAGAATGCCGGCAAGGCCGGCAGTCATACAACCCAAAGCCCACGAGGAACCAGAAATGATCGAAGGCTTTGCCCCCGTGAGGCCAGCCAGACTGCGACTGTCAACAACGGCGCGCATCGAAATGCCTAAGCGCGTTTTGTACAGGAGAAATCGCAATCCGAGAGCAACAAGCAGCGCAACGACAACGGTGATAATCCGATGCCAGGTTGCGGTGACATCGCCAAACTGCACGCCTTGAGTGTTTTGAAAGAACTGGGGCAAGGAGCGGCCTGTTTTTGGAGACCAAATGGTGAGCGTGATGCCCATAAATGTGAGCATCAGGCCAACAGTGACCATGAGTTGCACAACAAGTGCGGCATCGCGGAGGCGCCGCATAATCACTTTGTCGAGTAGGAACCCAATCGCGGGAGCGATCACAAATAACGTGATGATCAGTGCAACCACCGTCGGTAATCCTTGCTTCACCGTGAGTTGCCAATAACAAAAGGCCAAAAAACATCCGATAGCCGCATGGGCAAAATTGAAAATGCCAGTTGTGGCGTAGGTAACAACGAGGCCACCGGCAGTAATGGCATAAATGCCACCGAGGGCAATACCTACAACGAGGAACGACGAAATTGTCTTCGCGCTAATTGACGCTCCTCCCCAGTTCTTGTTGACCAAGAAAAGGATGACGAGACCAACGACAATCGCGGAAATCAGCCGTGGACTGACTTTGAGCCGCATGTTCCCCCCTACTGGAATGTTTTGATGTGAAACAGAGGGGCCAGCCCTTAGACGGGCTGACCCCTCTCACTACTAGGTGTTGGTGCTACTTGATATTTGCAGCAGCAGCCGCGGGATCAATCTTGACAGTCACGATGTTTGAACTCTTGCAATCAAGCGTGCCAACTTCCTTGGGGAAGACTCGTTGGAACTTGCCGCCATTGATTTGCATGATCACCATGCAGTCAGAGAACACCTTCGGCGAAGTGCGAGCCTTGCCAATCCAACCACCAGCGTCGAATGAAAGCGTCTTCATCTTCGCGAGGATATTTGCACGAGTGATTGCGTTGGCACCCTTTTCGGCGACGATCTCATTGACCGCCTGAGTGAAGGCCATGCCGGCCTGCCATGCCTGAGCACCAAAGGAATCAGGCTTGCCACCCATTGCATTCACGTACGTTTCCACTGTCTTATTGCTCGAGGCTTCCTCGAATGGAACGAATTGCATCCAGACATAGGTGCCATCGACATCAGCACCAGCAGTCTTGAAGTTTTCGGTGTAGCAGGCCAGTGAACATGCCCATACATCGACGCCAGTGAGCCCCTGTGCCTTCGCTTCCTTACGGAGTTTCGTCATAGCGACGTCATTTGAGCCCATGTAGGCGTAGTTGCCGCCGCCAGTCTTCAGGGCCTGCACGTACGTGTTGAACGCTGACTGCTCGGAACGACCCGACACCTTCATCGTGTCAATCCACGTCACGCCCGCCGACCTCTGAGCTTCGATCTGATAGGTAGATGACTGCACCGTGGTGGGCAGATCACCAGGGACCAGAAAGACACCCTTGAGATTCGGTTGGATCGTCTTGTAGAAGTTCGTTGCTCCAACAAAAGCTTTGAGGTCACGAACTCCGGTGTTTACTCCGGTGCAGGGCTCGGATACCGCTTGAACGATCCAAGCATTTGCAGCGCACTGCTCGTTCACATCGTTGGCGAGAGCAGCAAAGTCGGGAATACCAATCGGCTGTCCTGCCTTATCAACACACTTCCCAAGGTCGGTCACGTCGGGGTTGAACAATGCATTGCCACCCACCATCGCAACAGCGGTCTTGCATGCATTGATAATGCCATTTTTGCTCTCGGTCGGATCAAGCTTGGAATCCCAGGCTTCAACCTTGAGCTGACGACATCCAACACCGCCATTGGCGTTCACCCACTTGGCGTAGGCGTTCATCGCATCGACATTGCCCTGGAACAAACCAGGTGCCAAAGGTGAACCGGTATCGGCCATGACCTCAACGGTGATGGTGTCCGCGCTCACGCCAATTTCAGTAGCTTGCAGTGCTTCTTTTGTGCAATTGGCATTTGCCTTGGCTGCGGGACTTTCGCCCGAACCATTTTCGCTGTCTGACCCACTACGGCCACAACCGACAGCAAGGATGCTGACGCTGAGAGCCGCTATGAGCACACCTGCTCTAATTCGCTTCACTGGATTCCCCCTGGGTTTATTGAACAACTTTCCGAACCATAACCGAATTCACAAACTCCTGTGTGACGGTCGGCACAAAAGCGCCGATGGGTTGACGACGACCCCGTCGCCAGCCCATCACCTCAAAGTGACCAATCGGTAACCAAAGTTCCGATTAGTTCGTGACTAACAAGAAATGCCACCGTCCATCAGCAGGGTTGCACCGCTGACATAACGGGCTTCGTCCGAGCCCAAATAGGCATAGAAACTGGCAAGTTCAGCGGGTTTTCCGACCTCGACATTGTCGCGAGACATCTTGCGCATGCGCCCCCAATCAGCGCCCTTGGGCGGGATAAACGCCGAATACATGTTCGTCTCGACCCCACCAGGAGCGACGGCACAGATACGAATCGGCACGTCGTATTCGGTGGCCAGCGCACGGGTGAGCGCCGAAACGCCACCCTTTGAGGCGCAGTAGGCGGAGCTCCATGGCTGGCCCATGACTGCCGCGGTTGAGGAGGTATTCACGATGACACCGTGACCACGTTCAACCATCTGAGGAAGCACGGCGCGACACATGAAGTAGGTGCCGGTGAGATTGACCGCGATCATCCGTTCGAACTTCGCCGGGTCGCCATCGTGGCTGTTGTCAAAGCCGCCGATGCCCGCAACGTTGCACAGCATGTCGACCTGACCGAATGCCTTTGTCGCGTCGGCGACGACCGATTCGACATTGGCCCAACTGCTGACATCACACGCGAATGCGAGGGCACCGTTACCGATTGCGTTGGCGGTTTCTTGCGCGTTCTCGATGTTCACATCGAGGCATGCGACCTTTCCACCTTCGGCCCCGAGACGTTCGGCGACACCGCGACCAATTCCTGAACCGGCACCAGTAACGATGACGCCCTTGCCTACATACCGTTGTTCCACTGTTTCCTCATTGTTGTGTTCTTTGCGCGAGAAACCTTCACGACAGTGCGTGCGGATTCAGGCAACGAATAGTTTCGACGATGAAATCAGCCGATTGTGAGCACGCCGCGGGCGACTGCGCCTGAATGCATGTCGTGCACCGCGTCGTGGAATCCCTCGAGCGGATATGTGGCAGTAACAAGTTCGTCGAGCATGAATTCGCCACGACGATAGAGATCGATGATCTGCAACATGTCACTGTGCGGGCTGTAGGAACCGGCACGACAACCGATCACTGAGCGTTCGTTCTGCGTGAAGCGCTGATATGGGAGCGTGAACGTTGCGTCGCCACCAGGCGTGCCGATAATGACAACGGTGCCGCCCCAATCAAGCATTTCAAGCGCGTTCGAGGTCACTGTTGGGTGGCCGACGACGTCGTACACCCAGTCGACGCCACCGGCGTTGAACGGACCGGAAAGCTCGGTGTCGCTGTAGGGAACGAGGCGACGAACCTGCTCGACGATGTCTTCATCGCGGCCGTTGAGGAAGTCGGTGGCGCCGAACTGGCGAGCCAGAGCTTCCTTTTCCGGTTCGGTGTCGATGGCGATGATGCGCGAAGCCCGCTTGACACGCAGAGCCTGAATAGCGTTGAGCCCAACGCCGCCGCAGCCGTACACGACCGCGGTTTGGCCGATCTTGACGTCGGAGCGATACAGCACCGCACCAGCACCCGTCATCACGCCACAGCCAACGAGGCAGGCCGATGTGAACGGAACGTCCTTCGGAATTTTCACCGCCTGGAAACCACGGACCACTGTGCGCTCGGTAAACACCGAAGCAGCAGCAAAGTTCCAGCACGCTTCACCATTCAGCGTGAACGGCTGAGCCATGTTTCCGAGTGTCTGACGACAACGCGTGGGCTTGCCCTGCGCGCAGGCCTTGCAGACGCCACACGCAGCAAGCGTTGAGATGATGACGTGATCACCTTCGACGACATGTGTGACGCCCGTGCCGACCTTCTCGACAATTCCGGCGCCTTCGTGGCCAAGCACGGCCGGCGAGGGCCATCCGAACGCACCCGCAGCAGCGGTCACGTCGCTATGACAAACGCCGGCAGCCATCACTTTGACGATGACCTCGCCAGCGCCGGGATCGCGGACTTCAAGTCCGTCGAGTACTTCAGCTTTGTCGCCAGTGAAAACGATGCCCTTCATGAATTCCCCCAGAGTTGAGTCAGTAAACGTTGAATAGGTCGAACTACGAGTGCGGTGGGACTCAGCTGCCCCAAATAATTGACTGCCATTCGGTGTAAGCGTCGAGACCCCAGTTGCCGCCATCGCGACCGATACCCGACATCTTGAAACCGCCGAATGGTGTTTCGTGGTGTGTCTGCACACTATTGATTCCAACACGACCGGACCGAATTTCCTTTGCAACCTCAAACGCGGCTGGCGTATCGGAACCAAACACGTAGGAGAACAAGCCGTAGTCGCTGTCGTTCGCGACGGCGATTGCATCGTCGACTGTGTCGAACGGAACGACCACCACAACTGGTCCGAAGATTTCTTCACGCACAGGAGTCATGGTGTTATTGCAGCCCGCAAGAAGTGTTGGGCCAATGAAATACCCCTTATCTGGTCCGGCATTGCGGCCGTCGACAACCATTTCGGCACCTTCGGAAAGACCGGCTTCAACCATTCCGTGGATGCGGCCAAGCTGCACTGCAGAAATAACCGGACCAACTTGGGTTGCGGCGTCGAGAGGATCGCCAACCTTGAGCGCACGAGCGGCACCTTCGAGGCGAGTAACGAGTTCGTCGTAGCGGCTGCGGTGGACGATCACGCGCGTCGGTGCGGTGCAGATCTGACCGGAATGGAATGCCCACACACTGGCGATACCGGCAACGACCTTTTCCATGTCAGCGTTCTCGAGGACGATGCATGCACCCTTGCCACCAAGTTCGTGAAGCTGACGTTTCATGGTGGGAGCGCCGGCGGCAACAATCGATGCGCCGACTGCAGACGAACCGGTGAACGACACCATGTCGACATTGGGATCGGAAACCAGATTCACACCAGCGGACGGGCCGCTACCTGTGACGATGTTGATGACACCCTTCGGAAAACCAACATCTTCAAGGATCTTTGCTAGTTCGATGACGCACAGCGGATCCTGCGGGGCGGGCTTCATCACAACGGTGTTGCCAGTCGCCAGTGCCGGAGCGATCTTGCCCACCATCGACGTGGTCGGGAAGTTGTAAGGAGCGATACAGGCAACAACTCCGAGCGGAACCTTGCGGGCATAACCAGACATAAGCGCGCCAGCAGCAAGCGGAGTCGTGCCAATGGCCTGAGGTGGAAGGGCAACACTCAGGTCGTGGAGCGCGCCTTTGGCGTAACGATCGAATCGTGAAATCGCAACAGGAATCTGCATCAGCGAACCCACCGATGACGTTGCGCCGGTTTCGCTAATGACCAACGGAATGAGTTCGGGAGTGCGCCTGGCCAGTTCCTTGCCGGCGGCGGCAAGAAGTGCCGATCGTTCTTCCGGGGAGGTGCGGCTCCACGCCGGGAATGCTTCCTTTGCCGCAGCAGCGGCGCGAGCCACGTCTTCGGCAGATGCCTCGGGCGCTGCTGCCACAACCTGCTCAGTGGCGGGGTTGATGATGTCGTAGGTGCCATCGCCGCCGGGGACCCATTCGCCACCGATGAGCTGACGGTATTCGTTCGTGATTGCCATAGTTGGGCACGTTAGGACAGCCACCGCCGTTCGTCATACTGAGCAATTCCCGCACGGCGGTGGACGACAACCTGCCGCCGTGTAATCTGACGGTTCGTCAGAAACACCGCCCAATCGGCGGCCCAACGAGAGGGTGCTCACTGTGTCCGACACAAGCTACGACGAGATCATCAAGGGCGGAACGGTCATTGATGGCACCGGCACCCCCGGCCGCCTTGCCGATATCGCCATTCGCGACGGAAAGATCGTCACCATCGGCAAGGTCGACGGCGACGCAACGATCGTTACCGATGCAACCGGACGCATGGTCATGCCTGGCGTGGTCGATGTCCACACTCATTACGACGCGCAGCTTCTTTGGGATCCAGGCGCGTCGCCATCGGCGAACCATGGCGTCACCACGATCATCGCCGGCAACTGTGGATTCACCCTCGCTCCCCTGCGTCCCACTGCCGCTGAAGCGGAGTACCTCCAGGAAATGATGAGCCGTGTTGAAGGCATGCCCCTTCCCGCTCTCAGGACGATCAATTGGAACTGGGAAACTTTCGAGCAGTACCTCAACCAGTTCGAGAACCGGATTTCGGTGAACGCCGGTTGGATGGCCGGCCATTGCGCCATCCGCCGCTACGTGATGGGCCCAGAGTCCGTCGGAGGCGAAGCAACCCCCGAGCAGATCGAGGCCATGGTCGCCGAACTGCGCAAGGCCATTGAAGTCGGTGCACTCGGATGGTCATTCACAACATCGGGTAGTCATAGCGACGGCGACGGACAACCCGTGCCAAGCCGCTGGGCGTCCACCGAAGAAATGCTCGCAATGGCCACCGAGGTCGGCAGGCACGAAGGTACAAGCCTTGAGGGCATCGTTCCCGGTTGTCTCGATCGATTCGCAGACGACGAAATCGAATTGCTCGCAACCTTGAGCGCGGCAGCAAAGCGCGTCATGAACTGGAACGTCCTCACGATCGATAGTCGTGAACCCGACCGCGTGGGCCGTCAGGTCGAGGCCTTTGACCGCGCCAAAGAAATCGGTGGTCGCGTCGTCGCTCTCACCATGCCAGTTCTTGTTCCAATGAACATGAACTTCGCGACGTTCTGCGGCATCTGGTTGCTCCCAGGATGGGAAGACACACTGCGTTGCGATATCCCCGAGCGCATCGCCCGGCTGCAAGACCCAGCAACCCGTGCAACCTTGCTCACCGCATCGAAGTCTGAGGAAGCCGGCATCTACCGTCGCCTGGCTGACTGGGAGGACTACGTCGTCGGTGACACGTTTGCGCCAGAAAACGCTGGACTTTCGAATCGCACGGTTGGTGAGATTGCTGCCGAGCGGGGAACCGAACCATTCGACACGCTTCTCGACATCGTTATTGCCGACGGACTGCAGACGATCCTGTGGCCAGCGCCGAAGGACAAAGACCCCGAGTCATGGCGTATGCGAGTTGAAGCATGGAACGACGAACGCGTCATGATCGGCGGCTCCGACGCTGGTGCGCATCTCGACCGCATGTGTGGCGCGACCTTCCCCACACGCTTTTTGGGAGACATGCTCAACGGACGCAAGCTCATCCCCATCGAGCGCGCGGTACAACTCATCACCCAAACACCCGCTCAATTGTTTGGACTTGTCGATCGAGGCACCCTCGTCGAAGGCAGCAACGCCGACATCGTGGTGTTTGATCCGGAAACCATTGGCTCAGAGAACGCTCATATGGTTGCCGATCTTCCTGGCGGCTGTTCTCGACTCACGGCTGATTCCTACGGCATCGAACGGGTTCTCGTGAATGGAACCGCCGTGATCATTAACGGTCAAGCCACCGGCGCCACCCCGGGCACGGTCTTGAAGAGCGGCAAAGACACCTACACCGTTCTGCCGTAAGGACATCGCTCCGAAATCGACGCCAATTCCCGCTGCAAGTTGCCTGCTGACTTAGCAATTCCTTACCAACATATGGAATCGTATTGGGATGAGAAATCGACGTCGTACCATTCTCCTCCCACTTCTTTTTGTTCTGCTTGCTGGAGCACTCGCGTGCGCCAGCGCGTCGACCGATTCGACGAGCGACATGCCGACCTCCACAACAACTGCGGCCAGCAACGCCAGCCTCCTCACAAGTCACCCCGCTTTTGGCACCTGCCCAACCAGCGCGTTCCCTGACCTCAGCGGAACAAGCGCTGGCGCCAATTACGCCGCACCAAAAGTGACGGTTGCGTGCACCGATACCGAGGTGACCGTCACGTCGAACAACATGATCTCCTACGGGTTCGTTTCGAAGACCCCAAATGCTTTGGCGCCACAGAACTTCACTTGGAAGATTCCGCTGAAACCAACCAAATCAGCTGCACCGACGAACATCGAAAATCGGTTGGGAACTCTTGGTTTCACAGTGACTGGAATCGCGATTTACGGGCCGACCGAGGGGCCTATGCCGGCGGCCGAAGCGTATGGAGATCCTGTGGGAAATGGACTCATGGATTACTGCGGTGGGCACACTGGCCCAAGTTCTGACTACCACTACCACACGATCATTTACACCGACGCCGTCTGCAATTTCGAGACTTCACAACTCGTGGGCTTCGCTATTGATGGATTCCCGATTTACAACTCGGTGATCTGCCTCGACGCAAACTGCTCACAGACAACGCTCGCCAAGAGCGGCTACACCAAGACTGGAGATTCGAAGTCCTATGTCTGGAAGGCCTACTCCTTCAGTGGCGGCACCGATCCGGGAACACTCGACGCGTGCAACGGGCGCGTCGAAGCCGACGGCACCTACGCCTACCACCTGACTCCCACGCAGTTCCCGTACATCATCGGATGTCTTACCGGAACAGCAACAACCCAAACGGGAGGTGCTGCCGCACAGATGCCGCCAATGCAGGGCCAGCAGAGTCAACAACCCCAGGGACAGCAAGGCCCGCCTGGGCAACAGGGCCCTCCTCGAAACTAAAGCGCATCGCTTCGCGAAGAAGGCCCGGGCAGTTGCCCGGGCCTTCTTCATTTCGTTCTTGTACTAACTCAGACTGGCGTGTCAGCAAGCAACTTGCCGAGGTGCAACAGACTCTGAGTGGTGCCACCAAGGAACAGTTCCTGCTTCTTGGCCCACAGGTAGTAGCGATGCAACGGGTAGTCGCGGTCGACACCAACACCACCGTGCAAATGCACACAGGCACGAACGACGCGAGCGCCGCCTTCCGCTGCCCAGTACTTCGCAGATGCGGCGTTCTCGCCGGCAGGAAGGCCGTCGTTCAACCGCATCGTTGCGCCCCACGCAGTGAGCTTGATGGCATCAGCGTCGATGCGGCATTCCGCTGCACGCTGAGCCACGGCCTGGAACGTTGCGATCTGACGATCGAACTGCACGCGCTCTTTCACGTAGGCCGACATGATTTCGACAGCCTGAGCGGTGACGCCAGCCATAAGGAGCGCCTGCGAGGTCTGTCCGTATTCGATAAGACGATCGAGAGCGTCGAGCCCAGCGATCTTTTCGGCGGCAGCACCGCTAAAGGTGACTTTGGCATCAGGGATGCCATCGGTGGCGCCTTGGCGTTCAACAGTCACTCCGTTGGCTTTGGCATCGATGTAATAGATGCCATCAGCGGCGGAAACAATGAAGCCATCGGCAACAGTTCCGAATGGAACGTTGGTCTTCACGCCATCGAGCACGCCGCCTTTGGCTGCAAGAAATGGGGTGTGAATATCGCCGACAAGGTCGTGAATGGCGACTGTAACGATGCGCTCGCCCGAGGCGAGACCAGCGAGATGCTTTGGTGAATGCTCGGCAAGGAACGGCGCGGCCATGCCCATGACCGGCAGCGCCGGCACCTGTGCAACGGTTCGGCCAACCTCTTCAAGCACGATTGCTACCTCGGCGAAACCGAGACCAGCGCCACCGTCGGCTTCGGGCATACCGATTCCGACAATGCCGAGATCGGCAAGTTCACGCCAGAGCACAAGGTCAATGCCACCGGCATCTTCGATCTCTTTGAGGTGCTCCATTGTGCAACGGTCGGTGAGAACCCGATTGGTAAGAGCGCGAAGCTCTTCTTGATCTGATGAGAATGAGAAATCCATGTGTGTGTTCTTTCTGCTCAGCGTGCCGAGCGAGGGAAGCCGAGACCGAACATGGCGATGAGATCGCGCTGCAGTTCGTTGGTTCCACCACCGAAGGTGAGGATGATCGTGCCGCGAATGCCGGCCTCGAGTTGGCTACGAAGGATGGACTCGGGGGCATCCGCCTCGAGATAGGCGCGCGGTCCGAGGACCTCCATAAGCATCATGTAGGCATCGAGATAGAACTCGGTGCCGAACACCTTGACGCTTGAGGCATCGGCTGGGTGAAGCATCTGAGTGCTCGCTGACCACGCAACCTTCCAGTTCGCAAGGCGCAGGTATTCAAGTTTGGCGTGCACCTTGGCGAGATTGAGTTGCACCCATTCCTGATCGATCACTCGACGGCCGTCGGGAAGCTTGGTGTCCTGCGCCCACTTCCGAACATTGGTGAGGATGCGCTCGGGCATACCGCTGGAGCACAGCGTGACGCGCTCGTGGTTGAGCTGGTTAGTGATGAGACCCCAACCACCGTTCTCTTCACCAATAAGGAACTTGGCGGGAACACGAACATCGTCGAAGTAGGTGGCGTTGATGTCATGCTCACCCATGAGACGAAGCGGCTGAATCGTGATACCAGGGGTATCCATCGGGACGACAATGACCGAAATGCCCTTGTGCTTCTTGGCTTCGGGATCAGTACGAACCGCGAGCCAGCAATAGTCGGCACCACCGGCGAGTGAGGTCCACATCTTCTGACCATTGATGACGTATTCATCGCCATCGCGCACGGCGCGGGTCTGAAGCGCAGCAAGGTCGGTACCTGCACCCGGCTCTGAGTATCCGATACAGAAGTGAAGGTCACCGGCGAGGATCTTTGGAAGAAAGAACTCTTTCTGCCAATCGGTGCCGTAGTTCATGATGGTCGGGCCAACGGTGTTGAGCGTGAGCATCGGCACTGGAGCGCCGGCACGCATCGACTCGTCGAAGAACACGAACTGATCGATCGGGCCGCGAGCCTGACCGCCGTATTCCTTGGGCCAACCAATTCCGGCCCACCCGTCGGTGCACATCTGCTTCCAGACGTCCTTGGTGGCTTGGCCGATTCCGTGACTGTGCGAGAGGGCTTCAACAGTCTCTTCGTCGAGGAGATTCTCGTAATAGGTTCGAAGCTCTGTGCGTAGGGCTTCCTGTTCTGGTGTGTATCCAATGTCCATTGCCGAAACATAGCCTCGGGTGATGGGTGTCACACAAGCGAAGCGCATGATTCACTTGTGTCACACCTGAGCCCCATCCGGGCCTTGGCAGATTTGGAGAGTCAGATGAAAATCAATGTCGTGGGCTCCGGCCCTCTGGCCCGACAACTCGGGGCCGCCCTTGAGAATCGCGGCCACACGCTGACCAATGAGGGGTATGACGCAATGGTCTTTGCCCCTTGGGATCCAGCGGTCATGGTTCCGCGTCCACTCGCCGAGTTGACCGACGCTGAATTCGATCTCGCCTGGCAGCAAACCATGGACACAGCCGTGACCGCATGCATTGAAGCTCGCACCACCTTCGCTGGGCGGGGCGGTTCGATTGTGCTGACCCTTCCTACAACTGCTCTCGCCGGCGGCGACCACTATGCACATTGGGCCGCAGCCGCCGAAGGAGTCCACATCCTCACCAAGTCAATGGCGCGCCAGTGGGGCCCCGAGGGCATCGCCGTCAATGCGATCGCCGTGTCACCCACACTGGTCTTGGCCGATGCCGTTGTCGCCGGTCCGGTGTCGATTGCGACTCCGGCGGTGCCCGATGCCGAACCGGGGGCGGTTGTTGAGTTTCTTTGTTCTCCCGATGCCCGCAACCTTGCTGGCCAACTTCTGACCGTGGACGGTGGACTGTGGATGTAACTCGCTCTCTCGAAGGTCGCGTCGCGATCGTGACCGGTGCTGGTCAAGGTGTCGGCGAGGGAATCGCTCGCAAGCTCGCATCATGCGGCGCTCACATCGTCATTGCCGCGCGACGCGCAGAAACCGGCGAACCAGTTGCCGCCGCAATCCGCGCCGATGGCGGCTCTGCCGAATGCGTCGTCACCGATGTCACCACTCGCGAATCCATCGCCGCATGCATTGATGGAACTGTTGCTACCCACGGACGACTTGATGTCATGGTTCACAACGCCTTTGCCGGTGGCCAGGCAAGTCGCCTTGAAGAAACACCAGCCGACGCGTGGTACCAAATGTCGCGCACATCAGCTTGGGCAAGTTTCTGGTGCGCGCAACTTTCCTACCCGCATTTAAAAGCGAGCAATCAAGCCCGCCTCATCCTCGTCACATCACCCAGCGGCATCGAAGGAAGCGCAAATATTCCTCTTTATTCCCCGTCAAAAGCTGCGCAACGCGCCATCGCAAAATCACTAGCACGCGAATGGGGCGCCGATGGCATTTGCGTCAACTGCATCGCACCGGTTGCAGAAACTCCTGCGCTTGCGAGCGCGTTTAGCCAAGTTCCCACCTTGCGCGGTGCAATTGAAGCTCGAACCCCGCTTGGTCGAATCGGCGATCCCACCGATGACATCGGCGGGGTTGTGGCCTTTCTCGCCGGACCTGACTCGGGCTACGTCAGTGGCCAGACAATCGTGTGCGACGGCGGCTCGTTCTTGGGCCTCTAAACCACAAGTATCGTCACAGTCATGCTTGAAATCCCTCAAGGAACGATCGTCTTTGGCACGCAGTTGCCAATCCAATCGCAGGGCCCGCGCTTCGTCGCGAAGTGGGAAGCCAACGCGACACCAAAAGACCTTCTGCATATTGCTCAAGCAGCTGACCGCAGCGGCTATTTCTATGTCGCAGTGTGCGATCACATCACGGTCCCCAAGGAAAGAGTTCCGACGATGGGGCTGTGGTGGCAGGACTGCCTCACCACCCTTGGCTTTCTGGCATCAGCAACCGAAAACGTCGCTCTACTCAGCCACGTGTACGTGATCGCCTATCGCCACGCGCTCACTTCGGCGAAGGGGTTCGAGACGCTTGACCATCTTTCCGGTGGACGGGCAATCGCCGGCATCGGAGCCGGTTACGTCGATGAGGAATTCGACGCACTCGGCGTGTCGTTTGCTGATCGAGGATCACTTACCGATTCCACGCTCGTCGACTTTGCCGAGGCACTTTCCAACACCTACCTCGGAAATATGGGCGCACTCCCCCGACCAGTGCAGACTCCCCGGCCACCGATTTGGATCGGTGGGTCATCAAATCCCGCCATCCGTCGTGCCGCCGCCTACGAAGGTTGGTTACCCCAGGGCCCCGCCACCCGTGAAGGCCTTGACCTTTTGCTTTCCACCCGAGAGAAGTTGGGCAAGACCGACGAACCGTTCGCCTTCGGTCACGTCGTGACCCCGTATGTCTACGTGGGCACACCATCGAGCGAACGCCGTCAGCCTTGCCACACAGGTTCGCCGGAACAGATCGCCGAGGCGATCATGGCCGAGACCCCCGCCGAAGTGAACCAAATACAGGTGAAGTTCGACGCCGATAGTGCGGCAGAGTACGCCGAGCAGGTTGAGGCCTTCGGAACCCAGGTAGGCCCACTCCTGGCCCGCTAAACCGGAACTAACGTGGCCTCCTCACAAATTCCGAGGGGGAAACGTGGCACTTTCAGAGAAGGACTACCCGGTCAAGGTCGGGACATTCCTGTTCACAATGGTCGAGCCTCACGAGGGCTTCGAAGTTGCCTACAACCGTTGGTACGAACACGATCATTTCTATTCGGGCTGCCTCATGGGCCCGAATGTGTTTGCGGGCGACCGCTTCGTAGCTACTCGTCGGCTGAAGAAGCTTCGCTCGATGGCCACCAACGACATGACCCCAGACCCGAAGACCGGGTCGTACCTCGCGGTCTACTGGTGGCAAAAGGGCACGACCGAGGAATGCAACCGATGGAACGTCGATAACGTCAACGTGTTGCACAAAGAAGGTCGCATGTTCGCCGAACGCGATCACATCCACACGTTGCTCTACGACATGCGCTGGAGCGAACAGCGCGACCCCAAGGGCTGCACAATAGAACTCGGCCTCGATCACGGTTATCCCGGCTTTGTCGTGGTCGCCGGCGATCTCAACGAAGGCGTGACCCACGATGAATGGGATGCCTGGTTCCGCACGAACTGGCTGCAAAGCGCGTTCACAAAGAAGTGGGGCCCCGACCTCGTGGGCAGCGGCACCGTTATCCCACTTTCTGATGACGCTCCTGCCGATGTCGTTCGACCGGTAGCGGGTCCCCGTCGATTCTTGCAACTCCATTTCCTCGATCATGACGCCGAAAAGGGTTGGGAAAAGGGCTACGCCAAGATCGGTAAAGCAATCAATGAGAGCGGACTCGCCACGCATGTGTGGACGAGCCCGTTCCAACAGACCAACTTCGGCACCGACGACTACACGGACAAGATCTAATGGCGACTGCACCACTCACAGGATCGAAGATCCTGCTCACTGGCGTTACCGGACAGGTTGCTGGGCCCCTCGCCCGCAATCTTGTTGCCGCTGGCAACACCGTGTATGGAACCTCGCGCTTTGCCGATGCCGATGCGCGCGCAAAGGTTGAAGCCGACGGCATTATCCCCGTCGCCATCGACCTCGAGACCGCATCGTTCGACGAGATTCCCGATGGACTTGATTACGTCATCAATATGGCGGTTGCGAAGTCCAACAACTTCGACCGCGATCTCGCTGCCAATGCTGAAGGTGTCGCACTGCTCATTGAACGAGTCAAGGGCGTCAAAGCGTTCTTCCACTGCTCGTCCTGTGCCGTGTACGAACCCAACGGTCACGTGAGTCATGTTGAAACCGATGACCTGGGCGATAACCATCGCGCTATGGGATTCATGACGACCTATTCGATCTCGAAGATCGCAGCGGAGTCAGCCGTGAAGTACGCCTCGAAGCGTTTCGGTGTTCCTGCCGTCATTGCGCGACTCGATGTTCCTTACGGCCCCGGTCACGGTTGGCCGCAGATGATGGTGACACTTGCTCAGATGGGCATCCCCACCACGATCAGTGTCGATGCACCAAACACGCATTGTTTCTTGCACGATCGCGACATCCTCGGTTCGTTGCCGTATCTGCTTGAACAGGCCGACGTTCCCCCGCCGATCTACAACTGGTGTGCGCCGGAACTCGTCAGCATTGAGGACTGGACCGCTGAACTCACGAAGCTCACCGGCATTGAGATTCCCCTGCTCGTCAGCGAACAGTGCATTCCTCCGAACCCTGTCGACCCATCGAAGCTTCTCGGTCTCGGGTGGACCCCAACCGTTGAATGGCGTGAGGGTTTTCGCGAGATGGCCCAGAGCTGCTTCCCCGATTTGTTTAAAGGCTGATCATGCTGAGCGACGAAAAGATCCTCATTACCGGCCCCGCCGGACAAATCGCGTTTCCTATGGCTCGCGATCTCGCCAAAGACAACGAGGTCTGGGGCATTGCTCGGTTCGGCGATCCGGCAACTCGCAAGCAGGTTGAAGACGTCGGCGTGAAGACGCTGGCCGTTGATCTTGCCGATCCCGACTTCAGCGAACTCCCGACTGACTTCACCTATGTACTGCACCTTGCCGTTGTGCAGGTCGCCGGCCTTGATTACGACTTCGCCATTCGCGCCAACGCCGAAGGAACGGGACTACTGCTTCACCATTGTCGCAACGCAAAGGCGGCACTCGTGATGTCGACGCACTCGGTGTACAAGCCACCGACCGACGGCGATCCCTGGCACGTGTTCAAAGAGACCGACGCACTGGGCGACGTCAATGCCGCTCATGCGCCGAGTTACTCGATGTCGAAAATCTCTCAGGAAGCCGTTGCGCGCACCTGTGCTCGACTCTTCGACCTGCCCGTCACCATCGCTCGCATGAACGCTTCGTACGGTCCCGATGGCACTGGTGGCCTTCCCATCATGCAGATGGATGCCCTCATGGCCAGCAACCCCGTCACCACACGCTGGGACCCGTGCATGTACATGCCCATCCACACCGATGACATCACCTCGCAGGCCGAAGCGCTGCTCGATGGCGCGTCGTCAACCGAAGCAACCATCGTGAACTGGGCCGGCGACGAACCGGTCAGCGTTCAGGAATGGTGTGCGTACATCGGTGAACTCGCCGGTATCGATCCCGTCGTGAACTCGGTTCCCGCCGAAGGAACGCTTCGAGGTTCGGTCACCGACAACACCAAGCGCGCGGCACTTACCGGACCATGCAAGGTCAGCTGGCGCGATGGCATCCGCGATGCTTTCGAAAAGCGCCACGGAAACAAGTAGATGAGCGACCTCACTGGCCGCAACATCGTCGTCACCGGAGCTTCCTCCGGTATCGGTGAAGCACTCGCAATCGAAGCGGCCCAGCGTGGCGCGCGAGTTGCGATCGTCGCTCGTCGCGCCGATCGTCTAGCCACGGTGCTTGAACGTTGCCAAGCTTACTCACCCAACTCAATAATGGTTGTCGCTGATCTTTCGGAACTCGATTCGATCGATGCGCTCGCTTCCGCTCTCATCGAGTCTCTCGATGGTCGGGTTGATGTGCTGGTCAATAACGCGGGCGTGCCAAAACGAAAGCGCACCGATCAGATGACCGCAGATGACGTCGAAGGCGTCATGGCCATCAATTACTTCTCGCCGGTTCGTCTCACACTGGCGATGCTCCCCCACATGCTCGAGTGCGATAGCGGTGACATTGTGAACGTCTCGTCGATGGGCGTGCATATGGCCGCCTTCGGGGTGAGTGCCTATTCCGCCAGCAAGGCCGCCCTTGAATTCTTCACCGAGGGCCTCTACGTCGAACTGGGCAAGACCAACGTGAGGGCGCACTTGTTCGTCCCCGGCACAACGGCAAGCGAGTTCTCCGCCGATAAACCGGGCAACAACGCACCATTTCCGAGTGATCCTTCAACAACATCAACATCAGAAGAAGTCGCCATCGCACTTCTCGCCTGCCTCGATACCGAATCGTTCGTCACCTACGCCGGCGAACGAGAAGCGCAAACATCAACGAAGCGCAACGCCGATGTGAACGCCTGGTTGGCGAACATGCGCCAAGTCTTTACTGGAATGTAAGAACTTCCCGGTCGAAAAACCCGTTACACACGAGTTCGACGACCGAGAGTTCACATTCCAGGAATCTCCCAGCGCGCCGGGAAATCATCCGCACGGAACCGGGCGTCGGTACCGCCATCGATAAACAGCACCGAACCACAAAAGAATCCAGCTTCGGGTGAAAGAAGAAATGCCAAGAATGCGGCTACTTCTTCGGGCTTGCCTGCACGACCAAGCGCGATCGTGTCTTTGAACATGTCGAGTTGAACTTTGAGGTTCGCGTCGGTTGCGCCTTCCTCAATCATCGGAGTGGCGATCATGCCTGGGGCAATCGCGTTGAGTCGGATACCTGCTCCCGCCCACTCATCGGTAATGGCATTACGACGAATCCAACGAGCGACAGCCAACTTGGTGGCCGCATACTCAATGATCGAGTTGCCCTTGTCTGCTTCGATGCGGGCGGCATCTTCGTCTCCGGCGAGACATGCCTCGGTAAGCGCAAGGCTGTACCCGGGAGCTGTCGTTGTCGAGTTTGAACTGATGGCGACGGCCGAAGAATTGGTGCCCTTGGCCAGCATCGGCCGGAGCCCGGCCATGATCTCGACCGTTCCGAAGTAGTTCACCGACGCGAGAAGCGATGCTGGACGACCCGGAAGCCCAGCGATACCCGCACATGTCACGAGTCCGTCAAGGACTCCCCCACATGCTTCGCCAACTGCCTTGATTGCCGACTGTCGGCCTTCGGGAGTGCCAAGGTCTGCCTCGATTTCGGCACCGCGCAGATCGACACCAATGACCGTGTGGCCATCGGCGCGAAGACGTGCAGTGGTCGCGGCACCGATTCCAGAGCCGGAACCGGTCACGACGATGGTGCCCATCAGCGCTTAGAGACTGCGTCGACGATTCGGTCAGTGTTGGCCTGACCTTCGTAGAGCTGACGAAGAAGCCACATTCGCAGGAAACTCGCCAACGCGTAGCGGAGGAACATCGCTGCGCCAACCACGGTAAGGATCAGGAACCAGATTGCGAAGACAATCTGCTCTTGAATCTTGGCCGCTGCGATACCAACGTCGCCGCTCGCGTTCTTTGCGCCGACGTAGCAAATGATTCCACCGATGATGCCAACGAGCATCATGATAAAGCCGATTGTCTGAAGTGTTTTTTCTCGACTGGGGTTACCAGTCTTCAAGTTCAGGTCCGTCACTTCGGACTTGAACTGCTCAATGCGATCACCAGTGGTTTCCATTTTTCTCCGGTCTCAAGATCCAAGGTAGGCAGCGGACAATTCATCTTCGAGCTCAGCAGGAGTACCCACTCTGGTGATATTCCCGTGGAGGACGATCGCGGCGTATTGAGCAATGCCCAACACCGTCCGAGCAAACTGCTCGGACACCAGGATCGACACGCCCTCTTGCGAGACCTGAGCCACGATCTCGTAGAGGTTGGCCACGACGAGCGGGGCCAGACCCATCGACAATTCGTCGAGGAGCAGTACCGATGGATTCACAGACAGAGCCCGTGCCATCGACAACATTTGCTGTTCGCCGCCGGACAATGTGCCGGCAAGCTGCTTGCGACGTTCACCCAGACGAGGGAAACGGGCATAAGCGATTTCTTCAACCTGGGCGAGCGGAACGCCTGCCATGGTCGCCATCCAAAGGTTCTCTCGGACGGTGAGGTTCGGAAACACTCCGCGACCTTCGGGAATGGTGCACAAACCAATGCGTGCAAGTTCATCAGCTGAAGCGCCATTCACCATGCGACCAGCGAGCCGAACTTCGCCGGAAGTGGGCGGCAGCAATCCAGAGATGACCTTAAGGATCGTGGACTTGCCGGCGCCGTTCGGGCCAAGGAGGGCAACGACGGAACCTTGCGGAACTGAAAGGTTGACCCCGTGGAGCACTTCAATGGTTCCGTATGCGGCGCGCACGTCGACAAGTTCAACCAACGGTGCGCCAGCAACTGCGCCGTGATCTTCGTGGTAGTGGGCTTCGCTCATCCGACACTCTCCGGAGCACCAAGGTAGGCATCGACCACGGTCGGATTATTGCGAACTGACTCTGCAGAGCCACTTGCAATCATGCGACCGAAATCAAGCACGTGAATGGTTTCGCAGACCTGCATGACTAACGACATGTCGTGCTCAACAAGGCAGATTCCGAGGCCTTCGCCAGCAAGGTCACGCAACAGTTGTCCGAACTGCCCAGTTTCTTCTTCGGTCTGGCCAGAAGCAGGTTCATCGAGAAGAACAAGTGTCGGTTGGATCATGAGGGCACGGGCCAATTCGACGACTCGTGCCTTTCCGGTCGGAATCTCGCCAACTTCGCGATCGGCGACATCGCTCAACCCGACCAGGCTGATGATGCGATCGGTTTCGGCATTGACGTCCATCTTCGTGGTCCGAAGGCTCCAGTGGTTACGGATTTCGCCGGCAACGCGAACGTTGTCGCGCACCGAGAGCGTCGTAAACAATTCGAGGCGCTGAAACGTGCGGGCAAGACCCATACGAGTGCGCTTATGCGGTGGTTCCTTGGTGACGTCTTTGTCATTAAAGATGATCTTCCCACCAGTGAGTGGCTGAAGCCCAGTGATCGTGTTGAATAACGTGGTCTTACCCGCACCGTTTGGGCCAATGAGCCCGGTGACACTTCCGGCTTCGACCGAAATCGAAACATCGTCAAGCGCAATGTTTCCGCCGAAACGAACTTTGACGCCAATAGTTTCAAGCAGAGGCATTTGCCGGCTCCTCTCGCACGGTGGTCGAACTCGGGATCACAACGCCATCGAGATTCAGCGCCTGATCCATAGCGGCCAGATCTTCATCGGTAAATGGGCGATCGATTCCGATCAGTTCGGGCGGTACTGGTTTTGGAACACCCCGCATCGCTCGGGCCATGAGGAACTTCCCGCCGACTATCGGCACGAGGATGAGATTCGCGAACGTCAAGATCACGAAGTGCCAGTTGGTGATGACTTCCGTGGCAGTAAGCGCCCAGATCGCTGCTTCAAGACCGATGACTGTGATCATGAGAGGCTTGGACTGCTTGACCTTATTCATTCCTTCGACGATGTCGCTCACCGCACCCGAGGGGTTCTTGCCCATGGTGATGCCGATCGTTGCCGGCAGCACCGTGACCGCTGAGATGAAGAACATAAAGATCGCCTCGAGGCTCGAGTAATCGACAGCAAACTTCTTAAGCATGAGATTCAACGCTTCGATAAATGCGATCAAGAAGATCCCAGCGAACAACGCTCCCGACACGTAGCCGATGCCACCAACAACCGTGATCATCGCGAGGGCAAGACTCAAGAAGATGTCGAAGCGATCGGAATTCACGGTGCCGACCTGCGCTGCCATCATGACGCCACCAATTCCGGCGATTGCTGCCGACATCATAAAAATCGAAAGCTTGAGGCGGACAACGCTCATGCCAAGTGTGGCCGATGCTGCCGGGCTGTCTTTCATTGCCGTCAAGCGGCGCCCGTACCCACTGTGGCGCAGGTACACCATGCCGATTCCGATGGCGACGAATAACCCTGCGCAAAGGAAAAGGAACGCGTCCTGACCATTGAAGTCAATCGGGCCGATTTTTGGCCGTGGAATTGCAAGCTGACCCGATGTGAACAGCGTGAACTTCAAACCAAAGATTTCCCTCTCGGTGCGCTCTGTAAGCACCATGCGGGAAATGAACACACCAAATGCCATTGTGGCGAGAGCCAAATAAAGGCCTCGCAATCGCAGTGCAGGCAATGCAATGAGTGCGCCGACCAGAGCAGTCACCACCGCAGCGAGAAGGATCCCCCAAAGCGTTGTGCGCGCCTCGGTGCCGGTACCGGAAATTCCGAAGTGATACACGACCATGACAGCGATAGCGCCAAACGACAGCGCAGCGAGGTTGATCTCGCCAGCAAAGCCCGTGAGGAGCACCAACGACAACGCAATAATCGCAAAGGTGAGGGCAAGCGTGAGCGTATTGACGCCGGTCTTGGCCATGATGACCTTGAGGCAGAACACCACGATCATCATCGTGAGCCCAGCAATCCATGCCGTACGTATTGAAGGCATACGGAATCGTTCACGAAGCCGGAGAACCGTTGCCCCTCGAAGACGATCCTGCGGAAGCACAAGAAGAATGATGAAAAGGAAGATCATCGGCAGTGAGTTGCGGAATGAACTCGACCAGGTCCACTTGCTCGGGAAGTAGGCCACGACATAGGTCGTAGTGAGAGCAATGATGAGGGCACCCATAAAGGTGCGAGGAAGGCTGCGCAGGCGACCAAACATCGCGGCAGCGAACGCATCGATGACAAGAAGGGTGAGTGCCCCTGCGCTCATGGCCGAACCGATCATCGGCTGGATGAGGATGCCAGCCAGCGCTGCAAGGAATGAGCCACCGGCCCAGGAGATCATCGCGAGACGTTCAGGGCGACCGCCATTGAGCTGCAGGAGCTCCGGATCGTCGACAACTGCTCGCATAGCAACACCAGAACGGGTGCGGACAAAAAGAAACCGAATACCAACCGCAATGGCGATGGCGATAATGAACGAAATGATGATGTGCCACGGAACCCTGAGGCTTCCAAAATGAGCGAATGCGTTTGGTCCAAAGAACTTTTGGAACTGACGCGGCGTACTTGAGGTTGGGCTCCAAACCCAGGTTGCCAGCGCCTGCAAACCGAGCATGACGCCGATCGACACAATGATCTTGGTGACTTCAGAGGTGCCACGAAGATTTTTCATCACGACCTGATAGAGAACCGCTCCCAGAAGTGGGGCCAAAATGCCGAGCACCATGAGTAGGGCCAGAGGGGCTGGCCATCCCCATCCCCACCGGAACTGCCAGTAGGTGAAGACCGCGAGCATCGCGATTGCGCCCTGGGCGAAGTTGAAGATGCCCGAGGTCGTGTAAGTCACAACAAGACCGGATGCGGCGATGAAATAGGCGCCACCAAGAGCAAGACCCAAGATTGTGTATTGCAGGAATGTCTGCACTCTGTGCCCCCTCGTCCCAGATGAGGAACGTTGCTGCGAATCGTTATCGAACTGTGACCCACGCCACCTTAGTGTTCCGAATCGGACCTAGTGGCTGGGCGATGAACCAACGACATTACCGGCAGACAACCCTCAGAGAAAGTTTCCTCAGTGAACTATTTCGCCGGAACTGCGAGAGACATGGAAGGCCCCGAAGGTCAGTTCACCTGCCGGCCACCGTCACCCCAGTACTGAGCACGGAGTGTCTTCTTGTCGGGTTTGCCGAGTGCGCTCAACGGGATGGCGTCAATGAAGTCCACCGTCTTTGGTGCCTGCACGGAACCCTTTGCTTCCTTCACCAATGCGATGAGTTCTTCAGCGTCGACCGACGCACCAGGACGAACCACAACAACCGCCTTGACCGACTCGCCCCACCGCTCATCGGGGACACCAATCACCGCTACCGCTGAAACAGCAGGGTGGGTAGAGATGACATCTTCAACTTCACGTGGGTAAACGTTGAAGCCACCAGTGATGATCATGTCCTTCTTGCGATCGACGATATAGAGGAACCCCTCGTCGTCGGCTCGGGCCACATCGCCGGTATGGAGCCATCCGTGTTGGAAGGCCTCGGCGGTTTGCTCAGGCTTTCCGAGATAGCCCTTCATGTTGAGCGGACCGCGCACACAGATTTCACCAGGTTCGCCGTGTGGCACCACGTTGCCATCGTCATCGAGAAGCGCAACGTGCAGCCACGGCACGGGACGCCCACAACTGGCCAACCGTTCAAGGTTGTTGGGGTCGTGGTCTTCTTTGCGCAAAACGGTGATCGTCATCGGGCATTCCGCTTGGCCGTAGAACTGGAAGAAGATCGGTCCCATACGGCGAATACCTTCGGCCAAGCGCGTCGGCGAAATGGCCGATGCTCCGTAGAAGATGGTTTCTAGACTCGACAGGTCGTACTGATCGAACTTGGGATGATCAAGAAGTACATAAATCATCGTCGGCACCAACATCGTGGCGGTGATGCGATGGTCCTGCACTGTCTGCATGAACTTCTCGGGATCAAAACCTGGAAGAACGGTAAGCGAACCTCCCTTGAGCAGCGTGGGCGTGAAAAACGCTGCACCTGCATGCGAAAGTGGCGTGCAGATCAGGAACCGCACTTCTTCCGGCCACTGCCATTCGGACATTTGAATCTGAACCATCGCGGCGCCGCCGCGATAGCTACTCATGATTCCTTTGGGTTTTCCTGTCGTTCCCCCTGAGTAGGAGATGCCCGCGAGGTCCTCTGCCTGAACATGCGGAGCGACAAGTGGTTTCGGCTCAAATGTCATCGCGAGCGCGTCGAGATCCTCACCGAATTCACATGGACCGAGTGAAAGGAAGTGCTTGATCGTGGGAACACGCTCAGCAAGTTCACGCGCCCGATCAGTGAAATTGTCTGGATCAAAAACAAGTGCTTCGGCCCCACAGTCAGACAACACATAGGCCTGATCATCGACCGAACCCATCGGGTGCAAGGGCGTCGAACGCGTGGCATTGACCTGGTTCGCCGCCATGTTGAACAGCACTTCCGGTCGGTTTAAAGCGAGAACCGACAACTGCTTGCCCTGCGTCAAACCTTTAGATGCCAGTGCCTGCGAATAGCGGCTAACCATCGCGCTCATTTCACGCGCGGTCATTTCGCGCTGACCGATGATGTTCACCGCCGGATTGTCCGGGGTTCGGTTCAGCGCGTTGATAATCAGATCAGCGGCATATACCGGTCGGTTGAGGTCGGCAGTGTCCCAAGAAGCATCAGTCATGACGGGGAATGTAGGCGACGACTCTTGCTGATGTCGGCCGAAACGAAATCAGCTGGCGCGATCGGCGCGCTCAACGTGGGCCGACCCGTTCACGACATCCCGAGCAGCCCGTTCGAGCAACACCCGAAGCGTGCGTAGATCCTCAGCGGACCAGTCCGCAAAGGTTTCTGCGTTGATGTCATCGGCCGCGTGACGATAGCGCTTCCAAGCATCGTGACCCTTCGACGAGAGTTCGACGATTCCTGCTCGCCCGTCGGTGGGATCCGATGCCCGAACGACGTACCCCTCATCGCTCAGTTCCTTGATCTCGCGACTGATCAACGGGGCTTCAAGGCCGGTGAGGCGAGCCAACGAAGAAAGCCGGACTGGCCCCGAGGACTGGAGAGTTCCCAGCATCGAAATCGCAGGACGGGACAACATCACGCCCGAACGCTCCGATCGGGTCCGTGACGCCACCCGCCCGGTCGAGATTCGGTTGATACGCAAAAGAGCCTGATCAAGTTTGCGAAGGTCATCCACACGACTCACGGCGCGAACCGTAGCGCGATCCCGCCCTTGATGTGACGGATGACACGTTTGGGTCGTCTGGAGCCCCTCTAGCTCCGGCCGACTATCGCCCGTCCCAGTAAGTGCCATCAAGCATCTGTTCGAGCAGACCGCGGAACATGATGACGTCATCAGGCTCGGCCGGCGCCGACATCTGGCCGTAGGAAACCCCGCGTGTCGTGGTGCGCACCGACACGGTTGCGAAACGAAGCGCAGCAAAAACCTCGAACCACTCGAGGGCTTCCACCGAACGACCACTCAATTCGGTATAGAGCGCCGCCATCTCCGACCGCCGCATGAAATCGGGAAGGCCGGGCATTGCGTAGGTCACAGCCATGTTCTGGAAGAACGCGTGCAGGAAAATCATCCATGCAAGATCGACTTCCGCAGGGCCAAGACAGGCCATCTCCCAGTCAAGGACGGCCGTGGGTGTTGGTCCTTGCCACAGCATGTTGCCAATACGCGCATCGCCCCAGTTGAGAACCGTTGGATTCACAAGCGTTGGCCGATTCGTCTCAAGCCATTCAAAGGTTCGTTCGATCAGCGGATAGTGGACGTCACTGCGAGCCCATTCGTAATATCCACGCTCGTGACCAAGGTGTTGATCAAGCGCCGACTCGCCTTTGTCGGGACGAGCAAGGAACGCTAGATCGGTGTTATCGGGTCGAAGTTTGTGAAGATCGACAAGCGTTTGAACAGCATTGCGTTGCATGAGTTCGCGCTCATCGTCAGAAAGATCGATCACCCACCCACCAAAGACATAGGGCGGCATGTCGGTTGGAGCGCCACCAGGCATTCGCTTCATAACGAGAAACGGCGTGTCGAGGACTGCCGGATCCAGTTCAACGTGGGTTACTTCGGGAACCGGAACATTGGTGTTGGCGCGGACGACATTCATGGCCTTGGCTTGAAGCTCAATGTCATAACTCTCGAAAACCGGAATCACATGAGGAAGCGGCGCCATACGCGCGACGTACTGAGTAGTGACGCCATCGAGCGTTACGTCGAACAAACAACTTTCACTCGACATGCCGTTATCTGGCGCAACCACGTTGGTCACGATTGAACCTTCACCGAATGCGGTTACAACCCAATCGGTAAGTCGCCCCGTCAGTTCCGATGGGTCACGACGCCACGGAGTTTCAGTGGCTTGGAATTCTTCTGCGTTGTCAGCCATGGCCGGACGATAGTCGCGTCAAACCATTCGTTGTTAGGCGCTAGTCGTTCACTCCGAGGCCGCCAAGAAGTGCGATCAAGCCGAATTCAAAGACCGTGTCGTATGCCGCTGGGTCCGCCAATGCCGCGACGAGTTCGCGATCAACAAAATTTGCTGGCCAAAGATCGGGATCGACCGTTCCATGGCTGGCATTTCGAGCAGCGGCACGATCCATAAGCACTGATGAAATGACGTGCACCTGCAACGCCCGAAGCATCAGAGCCGCTTCGGCGCCATGTTTACCAACGGATGCGAGTTCGGCAGCGAGAGCCTGCTGCACGGGTAGGAACATCGCCGGCGATCGGTCACGCTCGTGGGCGAGACCGACAAGGTGCTGACGTTCCAGAAGGGTTGATCGCAACTCACGAGCCAAAGAGGCCATCCGCTCGATCGGAGTATCGCCAACAGCGCGAATGGTTTCCATCCGATCAAGAAGACGATCAACGAGACCATCAAGGACTGCGTCTCGATTGCCGACGTGCCAATACACCGAGGTAACCGCGACTCCGAGATCGTCGGAGAGTCGACGCATCGTTAACGCGTCGACTCCGTGACGTTCCACGATGTTGCCGGCTACCTCAAGAATCTCATCAGCAGTAACCGGCCGACCATCGCGGTCGACCGGTTCACTACGAACTCGAGATGCTGCACTCACCTTTGACTACTGAGCGATGAGCGGGAAGTCATGACCGGTCAGCCAGTGACGGCCAACTTCCTTGACCGGCGCCCAGCGGTCGGTCAGGTCCTGTGCGGTGCGACCTTCGCCAAGCTGACCGAGGTCGGTTGGCGTGGGGCCAACCTTTTCGGAAATCTTGCGCAGTGCATCCATATCGAAACTGAACGCATCGCCGGCGCTGAGCCCGAGCATGACGCGGGACTCATCGATCGGGATGTCGTAGAAGGTCTTCTTCAACCATTCATGCGTGTTCGGCCAAGTGCCTTCGGGATGTGGGAAGTCCGTGCCCCAGAGCATGTTCTGGATTCCGATTTCGTAGCGCTGACCCATTTCACGACGCTTCACATTGGCAAGGCCCGTGAAGCAGTTGCGATCGATGTACTCGCTTGGAAGCATCTCGACCTTGCCCGCAAATGCGCCGGCGCCGAGCTTCTCGGAACCCTTCTGCCCTGCCCACAGGCGATCCCAGAACCACAACAGTTGCGGTAACCACCAGCAACCACCTTCGGTTGCGCAGAACTTGAGATTTGGGAAGCGCTCGAAAACGCCGGACCACAACATGAACCACATCGGACGCGCCGGCCACCAGGTGACCTCAGTGACATAAATGCCAAGAAGGTCGCCGTACTCTTCGCGCGGAGCCGAACCCGAGTGGGTGACGATCGGCATGTTGTATTCCTCGCACAAGGCCCAGATCGGGTCATAGCGACGATCGTGATACGGCGTTTGGTTACACCAACGCGCCGGGATCATGATGGCTCCAAGGCCGTGTTCCTTCGCCCACTTAATTTCGGCAAGCGCGTCTTCAACCGGACCGGTGATCGGAACAAGCGCAACGCCACAACGACGATCAGGATTTGTCGAGCACAGGTCGACGAGCCAACGGTTATGCGCCTTGGCTCCGGCGAGACCAAGTTCGGGATCGAGATCGCCGGAAAGGCCGAGACCCGCACCGAACGGAACAGCGGTGCGGCTTTCGACCGCGTCGGCATCGGGATACACGACCTCGGCGGCAACACCGTCACCATCGAGTGTTTGATCGCGCTTGATGGCGTCCCAGCCACCAGCGAGTTCCTCGTCGTGTTCTTCAAACCACTTCTTGGCGTACTTGTCGTCGCGCACGCCGAGTCGTGTTGATGCTTCGATGAGTTCTTTCTGCTCAAGAAGGAACCCATCGAGTTGATCGTGGTACTTCTTCTCGAGATATGGGCGATAGTCATTCGTCGGCAAACCAGCATGGCTGTCTGCGGCGATGATCAGGTATGGATCGTTGTCAGCAAAATCTTCAGGCTTCATTGGTCTCCCCTAACTCAGTCAGTTGCGAACTCGTAGCCTGCGAATGCAGGACACATATTTGCGTCAATAGGTACAGAACGTGGCGGAAGGCCAGCGAATACGTCATCGACCTTCGGTCCGATGCGATCGGCAATCGGTCGCAAGAAGTTCAGGTCGAAGCCATACAACTTCGCAGCATTCAGAGACAGCATCTTTTCGGCTTCATTCTTCGGCACACCTTCAAATGCCAAAGCGATGGCTTCACGTGAATACGGTGAACTTGCTTCCTTGTGGGGGTAGTCCGATCCCCACATGATGCGATCGACACCGACCTGATGACGCAAACCCATTTCCATCGGACGAATGAAACTTGCTCCAACGTGACACTGGCGAGCCCAGTATTCGCTCGGCTGGAGGGACAACTTGGCCATCACTTCAGCGCCCCACACCTGCTCCTGCGAACCACTCGAAGAGCGCATGCGATTGAAGAAGTAATCGAGGCGTGCGAGTTCATCCGGAACCCATGCTGTGCCCTGCTCAGTAAATACAAGCTGCAAATTCGGGTGACGCTCAAGGGCTCCACCAAGAATCAGTTGGTAAAACGCGCGGTGTGCGTACCAAGACACCTCAAGCAAGAACGTGATGGTGTCTTCGGGGTCGGGACCCATAGGCGGTGCGGCCGAACCGGTGTGATGGTTCACTGCCATCCCGAGTTCCTCGCATGCTTGCCAGATCGGTTCGTAACTCGCGTGATGGAGTTGCTCGAGGCCACTACCTGGCGGCGTTCCGGGAAGCAGTACGCCACCGGTAAGGCCATGTTCATGAGCCCAGCGAATTTCCTTCACAGAATTTTCAACGTCGAACAGGTTGATCTGCACCACTCCGGCGCGGCGGCCGGGATAGTCGTCACAGAAGTCCGCAAGCCAGCGGTTATGCGCTTGAAGTCCCGCCCAACGACGATCGGCATCGGCTTGCGTCAGCGCTGGTGGTTGCGCGGTCAACGATGTCTTCGGATAGAACGGCGGAATGGTGTTTGGGTAAATGATTTCTGCGGCTTGGCCATCGGCTTCGAGATCGGCCATACGGCGCGCTGAGTCCCAATTGCGAGCACCAAGATCGCCTTCAAGATCTTCGTAAGGATTTTCGTACTCGGCCGCCCACACGTCGAACTCTTCGTGCCACTTAGACTCGAGATACGGGCGATAGTCAGGAATATTTCCCCCAGCATGCCCATCGGCCGAAATAACGATGTACCGCTCGTCGTTGCTCAACGTTGCCCCCTGGAATTCCACACCGGTCATCGGCGTGAGTGACTGCAGTCACCGTATCGCTGTTACAGAGATGAGGCAATGTCGGGGAGCAGATTTTCTGCCACAGGTCAGCGGGATTTTGGAAGCCCCAGATGACGCTCGGCGATGTTGTTCCGATTGATCTCGGTCGTACCGCCGTAGATCGACATCACCGGCGAGTGGCGAGCGTCGTATTCAACGAATCCTTCGCCCGCAGCCCCTTCTTCATGGAACTGGAGGAGCCCGGCAGGACCAGCGGTGGCTTGGGTCCAGCGAGACGCGCGCTGGTAGGCCTCGACCGCAAACACTTTGGTCATCGAACCTTCAAGACCAGGCATACCCCCCGAAGCGGCGATCCATGCTGACCGCATGGTCAGCAACGTGGCGACCTGCATATCGATGATCGAGCGCGCCATACGTTCACGGGTGGTGGGTTCGTTGAATACCCCGTTGGCAACAGCCCATTCATGGAAATGACGAAGAAGTGGAACGCCGGCATTCGTTCCGCCCATAACGCCGCGCTCAAACGCGAGCACGGTGGTCATGGTTCGCCAACCGCCGTTTTCGTCGCCAAGAACTGCTTCGTCACCAACGCGCACATCGTCGTACCAGGTTGCGTTGGTGATTTCGGTGCCGAGTGTGTGCACTGGCTCAACAGTGATTCCAGGAGTGTTCATCGGCAGCATGAACATCGTGAGGCCCTTGTGCTTCGGAAGGTCGAGATCGGTGCGAGTAAGCAAGATGAGCCACTCGGCAACCTGCGCCAAGGTGGTCCACATTTTTGAACCGTTGATGACCCATTCATCGCCGTCTTTGACGGCGCGAGTTTTGATCGATGCAAGGTCAGAACCGAAGTCGGCTTCGGAATAGCCCATACACACAAGTGCTTCGCCGGAAATAATCGAAGGAATAATGCGTTCCTTCTGTTCGTCGGTGCCGAGCTTGTTCACAACGGCAGCGATCATGAGCGCAACGGCAAGACCGTCGTAAGGCGCGCCGGCTTTTTCGAGTTCGTTAAACATCACATACATCTCGATGGGATCACCCTTACCGAGACCAGGGCAGGCCCGTTCAAGGATGCCGCGTCGGCCAAGTTCGAGATTGAGTTCGGGTGCATCAAACACACCCGTCGTATGCATGCGATCGGCAATTTCCGGAGTTACGAACTCGCGAATGATGCTGCGAATCTCATCGCGGAATTCCACGACATCTGAAGAAAGTGCGAAGTCCATGTCAGCCCTCCACGGTTCCGAAAAGACGATCGGCCAGGGACAGACCGACGCTTGTCGAGTCACCAAGAATCAGCGACCAACCGCGAGCCCGTCGGTAATACATCTGAATGTCGTATTCCTCGGCGAATCCGTAACCGCCGTGATAGTGCAAGCTTCGATCGGTAGCCATTACCGCACCGTCAGCGGCAAAGAGAAACGCCATCGTGGCGAGAGTCGGACCGTCGGTGATCTCGTTGTTGGCCCAGTCGATGAGGCCATCGGTGACATTGTCGAGGGCCCACGCGGCTTTGTGAGTGAGAAGTCGTCCGCCATCGATTGCGACTGGGAGATCGGCAAGACCATGCTGCACGGCCTGGAACGAACCGACGGGCACGCCGAACTGCTCGCGATCCTTTACATAGGCGACGCCAAGTTCCTTTGCCGCCTCGGCAATACCAACGAGCGCTGCGGCAGTCAGCAACTTCCACCGATCGAGCACGACTTCAAAGAGTGAGGCCGGACCGAGCACCGTGCGGGTGCCTTCACGAGCTGAACGATCGGCAAGTGGCATTGAGCCATGGTTGAGGGGCCCGGACATTGGCGGCGTCGAGCGCACAACAACGGTTTCGTCACCGTCGACACCAATCACAACATCTGCAACTGCGCCAGCAGGCACCAACGACCAGATGCCATTCGCGTCAGCAGGGCGAACTGCGACTGCCGCAATTGCTTCGCCGGCGACAAGGTCAGATTCGGTGAGAACGCTAAGGGCGGCAAGGTGATCGATCAGAGGGATCGGAGCGATCGAGCGGCCAACGGTTTCGGCGACAACCACGAGATCACCGAGTGATGCACCGCCACCACCATTCTCGACTGCGCATCCCATTCCGGGAGCGCCAAGTTCGATGACCTTGTTCCAGAGTTCGCGATCGAACCCGAGTGGTTCTGCAGCGCGAGCGACCGCAGGCGGGGCTTCATTGCTGAAGAAGCCGTTGAACAGTTCGGCGATGGATTCCTGGTCGGGACTTAGACCCAGATCAACACTCATGCTTCTGCAGCTCCAGCGGTCGCAGCTTCTTTGGCCCAGCGGTAGTCGGCCTTACCCGAAGGTGACCGCTTCACCTGATCAACATACGTGATC
>CAMCTW010000001.1 GCA_945878645.1 Bifidobacterium breve | reverse complement strand
CCTGCTCCACCCACACCGCCTGCTCCACCCACACCGCCTGCTCCACCCACACCGCCAGCACCAGCGGTCGAGGGGGAAGCGGTGTCGAAAAATGGAGATCAGCCACCTCCGCCTAGTCCAGTTATTGAAGTTGGCCCAGCGACCTCGCGAACGCAGCAACCTTCAAGTACCAAAGTTCTTTGGGAGGGTCAGAGCGAATCGATCAGCGCTAAGGCTTCTGGAGGACGTCTAACGAAAGCTCGCTATCGAGTTACTGAAGATGCGATCCAGTTCGAGGCTGGAATTCTTTCTACACGTGCAGAAGTAATTCCGTTGTGGACGGTGCTTGACGTCGATTTGCACCAGTCGATGACTCAAAAGGCCCGAGGCGTAGGTGACGTGCGAGTTCGACTTGAGAAAGATGCAATGAAATTCGGACAGATCATGATCACTCTCGAGAGTGTCCGTGACCCCCGTGAAGTCAGGGACTTGATTACGAGGCACGCTAACGATCTGCGTCAGCAGTTTGCTCACAGAGAGCACCAGTTAGAAGTCGAAAAACTCACCGCTTCTTCGGGCTCCGTGAATGTAGGCGTGCCAATGCAAGCGAGTATGCCTGTGGCGCAAGTTCCTATGGCCAATTCAGAATCCCAAGATCGTCAGGGGCTCATAGACCATCTTCGACAACTTGGTGAGTTACGTGATTTGGGAGTTCTGTCTGAAGAGGAGTTCTTGGCTCAGAAAGCCAAGCTGCTTGAGTAGGACTTTTCGAAACCAATGATGGGCGCGTGTGATCGTCTAGATCACATTCTCGATTCAACTGGGTAATCAATACCTGCGCGTCGTCATAGGTTTTGATTTCAGGAAGATAAAGGAAGCCTCTTGAAATCGAACCTCTTAGGATCTTCTCGACCTGCCACGCCTTTGCCCCCCAACTTTCGCCTACTGAACTGGCTCCCAGAGCTGTGGCAATCCACATAGTTGCTTCTGTGAACTCATGCAGCTGGATGCCGACAAGGGCTTCTGTAGGGCTCCGATGAGGACGTCCAAACGCAAGCGTCACAAGTTGGCTTTGTGACCAGATCGAAATATCTCGCCGCACGCTTCGAGTACTAAAGCCGAGTAGTTGTGCAAGCGCTTCGACTCCGCCATTTCTGAATTCAAGGAAGCCCATGCGATGTCTGGTCGTTGCTCTTTCGATGAGCACCTCCCACCTGAGTTGCTGCTCTTTGCGTCGGAAACTGGCTTTGGACCGTAAATGGTTTCTCACTAACTCAAGTGTTTTCGGGGGCAGCAGGTCCTTTCGGTAACTGTTTTGGGGCCTGGTTTGGTTGCGTGCATAGGAGACTGCCTGACTCCAGGTCTCTTCGTTGAGGGCTGGAAGTGGCCGAAGTGGAGTCCGTGTCTCCTCAGAAACTCCCTGTTCAGAGGCTTTTTTGGCGCTCATGCGGGACAGTTTGAACATGTAGTTAGGGAGTTGGGGGGGATCAGCGAGAGGCTGTGCTCCTGCCACAGACTCGAGCTGAGGGGGGGCTTCGGAGGCCCCAGTACGGGGCCGACATGGTGCCTTTGACAGTGAACGGAGGCAACCACAGAAGTTGCCGAAGTGAGCGTGTGATGGTTGTGCATCACACGGCTCGGCGGAACAACCGACGGGCCGTGACTGGTACCGCTCGGACTGTGGGAGTCCTTGCGGTCTGTGATGTTTTCTTGCTGTACTGGAAGCCCACATCCTCGCTGGTTGCTCGGATGTGGGCCTGAAATGATTTCTTTAATAGAGAGGTCTGCTCTGACGGCAGACCGATGGCCGCTAGTGCTCAAGGGAACGGTCCTTGTGTGCTTGTTGCGGTCCGACAGCTCAAACTGTCGGGCCGCAGAATCGAATAGATGGAATGTTCAGGCGGCCTGCATGGCCGCCAACGCGCGTCGGTACATCAAGTCAAAGCGCGCTGATGGCTCAGAGACACCTGATTCCCAATTACGAACGCTGAATCGAGTGGTTCCGACAACACGAGCTAGGGCGTTGATGCTGAGTCCAGCCGACTCACGAATGAGTCGGCGTTGGTCGTGAGGTGGAAGAGCAGGCATCGGATAGATGGCTGTCTCGACTGCGCTTGTTACGGACTGTTCTGTCAATGGGACCTCCTGTAGATGAATCTCTACATAGAGGTTGAAAGTGTCCCGCCAAGGGCAAACACGAACTTCTATCTGATCACCCGTTGTTGAGTAGGCCACAAGCCCACCCTGGGAAAAGCGGTTCTGTGAGATGAGAACAGTGGGCGGCGATGGCTGCACAGGCGGTTGTATCGGGGTGCACCTGATCGATATGACTCTGTGAGTCCGAATAGACGGCCGCGTCCCACGATCACCGTTGAAGGTTTTCAACGGATCTGGCCAGAATCCAATGTTCTTACTTCCACGTTCCACTTACACTTCGAATGCGGACCTACTCCATGGAAGTGAATATGGCGATGAATTCGGCTTCCGAATTGCTTCACGCGGGACAGATGGACTTTGTAGCGATTGACGTTGAAACTGCGAATAGTCATGCAGGGTCAATTTGCTCTGTTGGACTCGCATTCGTCGAAGGAGGTCAGGTAGTCGGAACGACAGGACTACTGACACGACCTCCCTCACCTTTCGACTACTTCGAAAGCTTCAACGTTCACCTGCACGGGATCAAACCAGATGACGTAGTTGACGCACCCCCATTTTCAGAACTCATGGGTGCGGTGATTGAAGCCATTGGTGACCGACCAGTTGTTGCCCACAATGCTTCGTTCGATATCAGGGCTATACGAGAAGCCTGTGACGCTGCGGATTTAGCTTGGCCGACTCTGACCTACGGCTGCTCGCTGGTGTTTTCCCGACGCATGCTTTCGATGTTGAGTTATCGATTGCCATACGTATGCGATGAATTAGGGATTGATTTCGCCAATCATCACGACGCTGCCAGTGACGCCCTGGCGTCAGCGCAGATCGTTTTGGAATTAGGCAAACGAAGTCAGGTCGCAACGCTTGATGGATTAGCAGCTGCTTGTGGTGTGAGTCTCGGACGACTTAGCAACGATTACTGGTTTGGCTGCAAGAGAGAATCGAACGGGGAAGGGAACTGGGGAAAGCCAGTCATCTCCGCTGCTTCAGCTGAAGCGGATCCAGATCATCCACTATTTGGCCAAAGCATCGTTTTCACTGGAGCATTGATGATGCCCCGACAGGATGCCTACGACGCAGCAGCGTCGCTCGGCGCGGTTGTGAAATCAGGAATCAGTAAGAAAGTATCGATGCTCGTGATCGGAGATGGATTCTCAGGCGACGACCCGTCGTCCTTCCACACTGGGAAAGCCGCTAAGGCCGCCGAACTGATGGCTAGTGGTCATGCAATAGAAATCATCGATGAACGTGAGTTCATGGAGATGCTCACCGAGACCGCCACATCGGGAAGCAAGCGTCAATAGGGCCAAAACCTCGGTTCTTTTTGTCACGGTCCTTCCAAATCCCGATTTTGACTCGCTGGCCGCTAATGCGGAAATAAAGGAATTTTGATCTCATGTCCACAATCCCATGGCCCCCAATGCTCGGTGATGAAGTTTCGAGAAAGGACGTTTGTGACACGGTAAAGGGCAGTCGCCAAGGTGGGATCACTTCGTGTCGGAACGGAAGCGAATTCCTTGTTTTCACCAGTAGCGGTGGAGAGCGGTACGGGCTCGATAAGTGGGAGGGTTGGAACCCTGATGGGACTTTCTCCTATACGGGTCAGGGAACGACAGGAAACCAATCGATCGAGAAAGGCAATAACAAGTCCCTACTCGAAGCGAACAAGAGTGGAAAACCAATCCACCTTTTCAGTGAAACAGCGCCTGATTCTGCGCTGCATCGATACCTGGGTTGTGTGATCCTCGCCGATACGCCATACCGCTGGGACCGCGCGCCTGATGTGAACGGCGATGACCGAGATGTTGTGGTCTTTACCTTTATCCCGCTCGAAAGTGTCGATGACAATGCAGATTCAACACACTCGCATCGAGCAGTTTCGGTTGACGAATGGACTCCTCCTTCAAGCGATGGGTTTGAGCGATCTGCCTCTGCGGGTGGTCGATCGGTTCGAGAGGAACACCGACTTCAAGCTGATTTCGGTGTTTGGCTGCGCGGTAAGGGCAATCTTGTTCGCAGGATTCAGATCCCTATTCCAGGGTCCTCAGTAATTCTCGAACCTGACTTAATTGATGAAACCGAGCGCCTTGTTATCGAAGCAAAAGTCTCTGGGGCACGCGGCTATGTGCGAACAGCTATCGGACAGGTGTTGGACTACCAACATCTACTTTCACAGCACGGACACGAATACTCACCCGCAGTCTTGGTGCCATTTCCTCCTTCCGACGACTTGATTTCGCTTCTTGACGCAATCGGGATCACCTTGATTGTGCAAGTACCAAACGGTTTTGAATACCACCGTCCAAACACAGCGTGATTAGCGCGCATGATTGGAACAGAACGTTGGTTCTGTTCCCTTCCACGTCGTCTACAAATTAGCGTTGTGTCGTTTCCGTTGGTCATTGTCCGCCTAATCACTCCCCCTCATGGGGGGATAGGCGGGGGTGGGCGGTTCCACTTATTTTTAAATGAACGAGGGACAATGCGTGAGGTTTTCTGACGCACCTGCCCGTTACGCGGGCATTCGGCAAGTAACTAGAAGAACGATTCATTGATGTAGGGACGCCAAAGTGATTTCGTTTTCACGATTCGATTCCGATTAATTAGATAGAGGATCCCGAGTTCTACGGCTCCCCAAATGAGCCCAATAAGTCCACCATCCAGGAAAAAGGTCAACTTCGCCAATCTTGCGCATTCTTCAGATTCGGTGACCGTCACTGCGCGCCACTCGGAGGAATTTGTAGCCATTCCAAAAACATTGGAGCAATTGACTTCTTTTGTGACGATCTTTGAAGTCGAAAAGCTTGTCCCTATGCGGGATTGAACTGTCGCTTTGATCGGTGTGAAGAGACCCCAGACAAGCCAGACAGCTAGTCCGCTGACGATTGCCCATCGAAGTGAACATTGGAAAGCGATGCGGCGGTCAATTTTTCCCGAAGTACTGGTGGACTTTGATGTGCTTGTGGGGGTGGTCTTTGGTGTCGGAACAGTCGTCGATTTATAAATCGGGGTTGGAGGGAGCGTTGCAGCGCTGTTTCCGCATTTGCGGCAGAACTTCCAACTCTCTGAGATCTGAGTTCCGCAGGAGGTGCAGTAGACGAATGTTTGATCGCTAGTCGACACTGTCGTCCTCGGCTTCAAACAGCTCTTCGAATCCTTCGATTGATCGGCGAAGAGTAAACGCTGCGAGCAATCGCGTGCCGATGACAAGAATGAGCGTGACAATCAATGTTGTAATCGCTGCTGAAATACCCCACTCGAGGTGTGGGTGTGACGTCTTGTACAAAGAGCCAGATAATTTCTCGGTCTGCATCGCAGCGACGATTGCAGCCACAATGCCGATTGCTCCCAGAGTCCAGAAGATCAGTTCCAAAACTCGAAGAAGCAGATAGGTCGTGTAATGGATCCCACGCCAGTCATCGGTGGATCGATAGTGATTGCTCAATTGGGCTCCCGCCTTGGAATTTCAACCATGAGTTACTTACACGCCTTTTATGAAACTTAGTTGGTTCACAGTCCCCGCTGTCGTCTCCATTCTGCGAGTTCGTCGCCCGTCGCTTTTACGTAGCGCATAGTGATCGTTGGGCTGCTGTGGTTCAGCAGCGCCGACACCATGTGCAAGGGAACACCTGCTCGTAGCAAGTTCGTGGCAGCGCTGTGGCGTAACTGATGCGGTGTGTATGACTTTGAATTGATTGACTGACACAACTTCAGCATTCGCTTATTAAGTGTTTGAGGATCAGTGGGCCATGGTGCAAGCAGTAGCCCTTGAGACGCCCTAGAGGCGACCCTGAGGGCCTCAGGGAATCGTCCTTGGTGATCGAGTGCAGGATTCCATTCGACGAGAATCTCGTACATCTCGCGCCACGGGAGCGTGTGTTTGCCGCCGCCTTTTCTAGTCATGTCACTGACCTTGGAAACAGTTATTTGTGCTGATGTGAGAGAGAAGATTTCTTGTCGTCTAAGTCCACAGAAGAAGCCAAGTCCGAGTGCTGAGCGTAACTGCGGACTCATTTCTGAGTCCCACAGTTCGGCCCAGTCATTGTCTGGAATTGGTTTTGGATTCACGTTGTGCACGACAGGCCCGTGGAGCGCGCGTGCTGGCGATACGTGAACCTCAGCTTCTTCTTCGAGCCATTTGTAGAAGGCCCTTAATGCAGCCACGTCTTTGCGTTGTGTGGCGGGTTTGCCGATGAGCCCATGACCTCGGCGAACTCGGACACGAGTCACAAATGATTCCATTTCAGATCGGCTAATCGTGCGGATGTCTGAAGTTCCGATGTGCTTTAGCCAGGCACCGAGACAGTCGGCGTAAGTCTTGACCGTTGTGAGCGAACGGTGGCGCACGTCGGCGCACCAATCCAAATAGTCACGAACAAGATCCCAGTTGCCAGGGGAATCTGCTCCTTGGCGGAACGTCTGTTCCATTTCATTCTCCCTGCTAGTTGTGCTGGGAGAGGGTGAGAGCGGGTGACGGGAATCGAACCCGCGTTCTCAGCTTGGGAAGCTGATGTTCTGCCTCTGAACTACACCCGCGTGTCCTGTGAACAGGAGCGTGGTGACTCTAGCCAGCGGGTTTCACCACGACCTAGCGGGCGATGAGTGTCCTAGATTCATCCCACCCATGAGGGGATGTGGAAATGACCGAACTCAATAGCCCTGGCCCGCTTGCCGGTCTTCGCATTCTTGATGTGACCCAGGCGCTCTCTGGTCCCTATTGCACGATGATGCTGGCCGATCTTGGCGCTGACGTCATCAAGATCGAACCGCCGACCGGGGACATGACAAGAAACGCCGGGCCGTTCACCGCGGAAGATAGCGAGCGCGCCTACGGCGGTTATTTCGCATCAATCAATCGTGGGAAGCGATCGATTGCCCTTGATCTCAAAGATCTTGACGACTGTGAGATCTTCCTCGCGTTAGTGCGCACGGCCGATGCGCTGGTTGAGAACTCGCGTGCGGGAGTCATGGATCGTCTTGGTCTCGGGTACGAGACGTTGGCGGCGGTGAACGATCGACTTGTGTACACCGCCATTCGAGGCTTCGGTGATCCACGAACCGGAAAGAGCCCGTATGTCGACTGGCCCGCCTTCGACATCGTTGCCCAGGCAATGGGCGGGCTGATTTCGGTGACAGGAGCGGCTGACGGAACCGTCATGAAGGCTGGTCCGAGTATCGGAGATATTTATTCCGGCGCGTTGGCCACGGTGGGGGTGCTCGCTGCGCTCGTGTCCGCGCTTCGTTCCGGCAGAGGGCAGTTCGTTGACGTAGCGATGGTCGATGCGGTGCTCAGCCTTTGCGAAGGCGCGGTGTACCAGTACGACTACACCGGCGAGGTTCCCCGGCCGTCGGGAAACGGTCATCCGATCATTGCGCCATTTGATGTCTACCCAACGCTCGATGGTCACTGCGGAATTGCCGCCGGCCAAGAAGCGCTCTTTCGCACACTGTGCGATCGCATGGGTCGACCCGATCTCGCAACTGATGAACGCTTCGCTGAGTTTCATACGCGAGTTGCGAATCGTGTTGCGCTCAACGATGAAGTCACTGCATGGTCGCGCACCAAGACCACAGCAGAAATCGTTGCATTGCTTGGAGGCGATGTTCCCGTTGGTCCGGTGAACACGATGGCTGACGTTTTCGCCGATCCCCACTTTGCCGGTCGCGACATGGTCGTGGAAGTCGAACAACCTGATGGCTCACGTCCAGTGCACCTCGCTGGTCAACCAATCAAGATGAGTCGCGATCACACTGGTGTGCGATTTCGACCGCCGCGACTCGACGAACACCGCGATCAAATTCTCAAAGAAGCAGGACTTCAATGACTGACTCATTAGGAACAGACCCGATTGTTGTGACGAAGGCCGAATCGGTTGCCACGATCTGGCTGAATCGTGCCGAGAAGCGCAATGCGATGTCACACGAAATGTGGACAGCGTTGGCCGAGTCCTGCCATGAACTTGCTCGTGATCATTCGGTTCGAGTGTTGGTAGTGCGCGGAGTCGGCGGACATTTCTGCGCTGGTGCCGACATCGGCGGATTCAGCGGTGGAATGAGTTCGGACTACCAATCACAAAACCGAGAAGCGGAAGAAACCCTCGCTGCGTTCCCGCGGCCAACCATCGCGTTCATCACCGGTTCGTGTGTGGGCGGCGGCGTGCAGATCGCGGGCGCGTGCGATCTTCGCTTTGCTGACACCTCCGCGAAATTTGGGATTACGCCGGCGCGTCTTGGCATCGCATATCCGACTTATGCCCTCGAACGCGCCGTTCGATTGGTTGGTCCATCGGCCGCAAAGCACTTGTTGTTCTCTGCGGAATTGATTGATGCTGACCGCGCGCTTCGCATCGGACTGGTTGACGAAGTCGCTGAACCAGAGGTTGCGATCGAACGCCTTGGAGCGTTCACCTCATTGCTAGCGAATGAGCGTTCGCTGCTCACGCAAATGATTTCGAAGGAAATGGTCAACGAGGTCGCAGCGGATGGTGCGATATCGGCGGCAATGATCGAGCGCTGGGCACCGGTTCTCGCCAACAACCCAGACATGCCCGAGGGCGTCGCCGCCTTTGCCGAACGCCGGACACCCGAATTTGTGTGGGTGCCTGAAGAAACGTCCTAAAGTCCACAACACGTTCATCAAGGGGGCCCCACTATGACCATGAGCATTGAAGAGATTTCCGACCGTATGGAGATTCAGGACCTGCTCGTCCGTTATTGCTATGCCGTCGATCACCGTGACTTCGACGACCTTGCCAATGTCTTCACGGCTGATGCGATCATCGATTACTCGGTCTTCGGTGGCAGTGTTGGCAATCCCACCGAAACGATCGCATATCTCAAAGAGGCAATGCCGATGTTCGCCTCGTTCCAGCACATGATCTCGACCAGTCGCATCGAACTCAACGGTGACGCCGCCAAGGTCAAGACCATCTGTCATAACCCGATGGTGATGCCGATGGGCGAAGAACTCGTTGTCTTTACCTGTGGCCTTTGGTACGTCGATGAAATGGTGCGCACTGCCGATGGCTGGCGAATCTCAAAGCGCGTCGAGGAAAGTTCATACATGAAGGACATGCCAGGCATGCCCGTTCAGGGACCAAAGAAAGTCTGAACTTCAGTTATTCGCTGATCTCGACAACTTGACCGGTACCCTTCGCTCCGTCTCCCGACGGAAGGTCGTGCCATGTCGACGCTCGCTCAAAGGGTTCAAGCGAAGTCCTACGACCGGCGATGGGCGATTCTCGCGGTGCTGTGCTTTGGCCTGCTCGTGATTGTGCTGGACAACTCCATTCTGAATGTGGCTCTTCCGACCATTCAGAATGACTTGAACGCGACGGCAAGCGACCTTCAGTGGATTGTTGATTCCTACACCTTGGTCTTTGCGGGTTTGTTGCTTACTGCGGGCGCGCTTGGTGACAAGTTCGGTCGACGCGGAGCAATGCAGATTGGCTTCATTCTCTTTGGTATCGGTTCGATCGCGTCAGCGATGGCTGCTACTTCGGGCCAATTAATTTCAACGCGAGCGTTCATGGGTATTGGTGGCGCGCTCATCATGCCGGCCACGTTGTCGATTATCACCAATGTGTTCCCACCCGAAGAACGGTCAAAAGCAATTGGCTTCTGGGCCGGAACCGCTGGGCTCGGGGGCGCGCTTGGTCCCCTAGCTGGTGGATTTCTTGTTGAACACTTCTATTGGGGTTCGGTTTTCTTAGTAAACATCCCGATCGTTGTGATCGGCCTTATTGCGGGCGTCTTTCTCATCCCCACATCGAAAGATCCGTCTGCTCATCGCCTCGACCCAATCGGTGCACTTCTTTCGATCGTTGGTCTGGCTCTGCTGCTCTTTGCCATTATCGAGGCGCCTCACAATGGCTGGACCTCATCAAAGACACTTGGCTATGGCGGCGTGGGGATCGCGCTGCTCGTAGCGTTCGGGATTTGGGAAGCAAAGAGCGATCATCCGATGCTCGATGTGACGTTCTTTAAGAAGGCACGCTTCACTGCCGCGGCCGGCGCGATCACACTCGTGTTCTTCTCGATGTTTGGATCGTTGTTCTTGTTGACGCAGTACTTCCAGTTCGTTCTTGGGTACTCGCCACTTCAAACTGGGGTGCGAATGATTCCATTCGCAATGGTGATGATGGTGGTCGCACCTCTCAGTTCGAAAGTCGTTCAACGCCTTGGGTCCAAGATCACCGTTGCTTGTGGACTTGGTCTGGTCACGATCGGATTGTTGAGCATGGTTGGGCTTCAAGTTGATACGCCGTACTCGAATATTTTTTGGCGTCTCATGTTGATGTCAGCCGGGATGGGTCTGACCATGGCCCCGGCAACCGAGTCGGTCATGGGATCGCTGCCAATTTTCAAAGCCGGCGTCGGATCGGCAGTGAACGACACCACTCGTCAGGTCGGTGGTGCTTTGGGTGTCGCCGTCATTGGCTCGGTGTTGGCCACGACCTATGGCAATCGGATAGGAGATTTCCTCTCTGGGCTCGGACTTCCACTTCCCCAAGCCGCCATCGAATCTGCGCAAAACAGCGTTGGAGCCATCAAGAACGGTCTCGTTCCAAGATTGCAGGAAATGGGCCTTTCTGAACAAGCAGCCACGGTGAATACCGAGGCCAATTCCGCCTTTGTCAGTGCCGTGCATTGGGGTGTGATCACCGCTGCTGCTGCGACTGCGATCGGTGTGGTGATGGTGCTGTTCTTCCTCCCTGCCCGACCTCGAATTGATGACGTTGCTGAGCAGGAAGAGGAATTCGTCAGCGAGCACGTCGCAGATCTCCTGACCGAGTAATCCACGACTAACCTGCGCAGCCGTGATCCTCTCTGACCGCACTATCCGTGAAGAGGTCGAAGCCGGCCGTATTGTTATCGAGCCGTACGACCCCAGCTGTGTCCAGCCCTCATCGGTCGATCTCCATATCGATCGTTTCTTCCGGGTGTTCCGGAATCACACGATGGGCCACATTGACGTGAAGCAGAACCTCGAGGATCTGACCGAACTTGTCGAGATCGGCCCCGATGACACCTTCATGCTGCACCCAGGCGAATTCGTGCTTGGGTCAACCAGCGAGCGCGTTGGGCTTCCCGCCGATCTTGTTGCCCGACTCGAAGGTAAGTCATCGCTTGGTCGACTCGGTCTGCTGATTCACTCCACCGCTGGCTTCGTTGACGCCGGTTGGGATGGTCAGCTCACGCTTGAACTTTCGAACGTGGCCAGTCTTCCGATCACGCTCTATCCGGGAATGAAGATCGGGCAGATCTCCTTCATCCGCATGACGACGCCAGCGGACAACCCGTACGGATCGTCTGCTGTCGGCTCGAAGTATCAGGGCCAAATTGGTCCCCGCCCCAGTCGCTACTGGGAAAACTTCCGCTGATTACTTCGTAGCTTCTGCTTCAGCCTCGGAGCGTTCGAGTGCATCGAGGATGTGCATCGAAATGTCAGCGACCTTCACTTGGTCTTCTTCGACGCCCTGTGCTTTCACGCCATCGTCGATCATGATGTAGCAGAACGGGCATGCAACTGCGATCTTTGTTGCACCGGTGCGCAGCAGTTCTTGCGAACGTTCGATGTTGATCTGCTTGCCGGTGCTTTCTTCCATCCACATGCGCCCGCCACCAGCACCGCAGCACATTCCTTGGGTGCCGTTGCGACTGGCCTCAACGATTTCAATACCACCGAGTGAACCGATGACGTTTCGCGGTGCCATGTACACGTCGTTGTGACGACCGAGGTAACACGAGTCGTGGTACACCACGCGCTCTTCAAGTTTGGCATTCGACAAATCGAGTTTGCCGCTGTCGATCAGGAACTCAAGGAACTGGCTGTGATGCACGACTTCATAGTTGCCACCCATTTGTGGGTACTCGTTGGCAAGCGTGTTGAAGCAATGCGGGCACTGCGTGATGATCTTCTTCACGCCCATGCCGTTCAGCGTCTCGATGTTTTGCGTTGCGAGCATTTGGAAGATGTATTCGTTGCCCGAGCGCCGAGCGGGATCGCCCGTACACATTTCCGAGGGGCCAAGAATCGAGAAGGAAATACCCGAGCGCTGCAGAAGCTGCGCCATGGCTTGGGTGACCTTCTTGTTCTTGTCATCGAACGAACCAGCACAGCCGACCCAGTAGAGGTACTCGGCTTCAAGCGGGCTGGAACCATCAAGAATTTCAATGCCTTCGAACTTTTCGGCCCAATCGCCGCGGTCGGCCTGGCTCATGCCCCACGGGTTACCGGTGTTCTCCATCGAGCGGTACGCGTTGCCGAGTTCGGTGGGGAAGTTTGATTCCATGAGCGACAGATAACGACGCATGTCGAGGATCTTGTCGAGAATCTCAATATTGACCGGGCAGATTTCGTCGCAGGCCTTGCACGACGTACACGCCCATACCTCTTCGGGCGTGACCCGTTCGAAAAGGGAATTGGCAGAGACGGTGATTTCGGCAACGACACCGAGTGGCGGCGAAACCTGCGGCGTTCCCGTAGCGGCCATGATTTCGCCGGCCTTGAGAACGATTTCGCGAGGGTCAAGTGACTTGCCCGTTGCATGCGCAGGACACACTGATGTGCAACGACCACACATGGTGCACGCATCGAGATCAAGCAATTGCTTCCAGGTGAAGTCTTCGATCGTGGAGGCACCGAACGATTCGAGTTCGGTTTCCATGAGATTCGGCATCGGCTTCATTGCACCCTTGGGACGCTCACGATCTTTCAAGTACATGTTCAGCGGTGAAGTGAACATGTGGCGAAGCATCGTGATCGGAAGGATGACAAGGAAAGCGAAGAACGAAAGGACATGGAGGATCCACCAAACCTGATGTCCGCCAGCAAGGTTTGAGTTGTTTTTGATGAGATTGGCGATGGGCCAACTAACAAACGACCACTTCTCGAATGAGGGCATTCCGGCTTCGGCAATGCGCCATGCTTCGGTTCCGAAGCCGGTAATCGTGATGGCGAGGAAGACGCCGAGGATGATGGCGTGCTCCGGCTTGGTCTTAATGCGGATGCGATACGGGCGCTGGATGTAGCGGCGAATGATCGCCCACATCACGCCAACGAAGAGACAAAGTCCCGCAAGATCACCGATGAACGAGTACGCCATGTAGACGTTGCCGTTGAGGAATTTCCACGACTCAGGAATTTGGTGATTGATCTCGAGGATTGTGGTGACGGCAAGCAGAACGAGGAACGAGAAGTAGATGAGCGAATGCATGATGCCAGCGGCGGGATCGCGCAACAGGGTCTGCATGTAGACGCCGGCGCGGAAATCGCCGAGGCGACGCTTGACGTTCTTTTTCGTTGTGCGACGGTCGTCAGGCTTACCGCGGGTCCAGTTCTTGACGCGCTGACCGAAGAGCACTGCTCCGTAGACGAGCAGGATCGACACCATGACGTAGAACGCGATCTTGAGCGAAGGCGGGATGCCTCCGAAGACCTCGCGTGTGACTGGTGAATCGTCGTGTTGCTGGAACACCGCTGATGCGATCCCCGAAAGGGCGGTCACGATCGCGAAGGCGAGACCGATGACGAGAACCAGATGTGGGCCTTTGATCCGTTTACGTTCCATAACGAACGTCAACCTACTCGCGCCTATGGGCGCGAAACCTCACCAGCCGGTGGGGAAAGCGTGGTGAGAAGGGTTCAGGACTCGTCGGTCATGCGGGCTGCGAGGTTGCGCAGCAACTGCACGGCAAAGCCGGGAACTTCTTCAATGAGGCCATTGAACTCACGCTGGGCGATCACGAGGACCTCCATTGCGGAGTCGGCGGTCACTGTTGCGGTGCGAACTCCGCCAGTGAGGGGGGCCAATTCGCCCACCACAGCGCCAGAGCCGAGGGTGGCCACCGTTGCGCCATCTCGGCTGACGGTTGCGGTACCGGTAACGATCACGAAGCATTCATGGCCCGGCTCGCCTTCGCGCACCAAGACCTTTCCTGATTCAATCGAAATCTCGACTGCCGCTGCTGCCACTTGTTGAAGCTGGCGCTTGTCGCACTCTGCGAAGAGAGGGACCTGAGCCAGATGATCGAGCCATGCGTCGCGTGCCATGGGCGAAGCATAGGGAGAACCCGGCCCTCGTGCTTGGCGAATCGGCCACCGATCCTTCATCACGACGAAACACTTGAGAAACAGGAGCTCCCTACGGTGACTTCCGTGGATGTCGCTCTGCTTCGTTGGCCGTTAGAGGAAGACCGTCGCCTTGCCCTTGTGGCCAGGGGAGCGTTGCGACTGTTGCTGGTTGATGCAGACATGCCTGCCCCGGAAGCAGCAGATTGTCTCGAGGACTGGATTCGCTTGCCTGCCAGTCAGGACGACATCGATGTCCGGTGCCGGGCTCTGGCCACTCGATCGATGGTCCATAACTCTGAAGCCCCGGAGCTCGATCCCGATGGAGTGCTCCGGGTCGGGGCGGGCTGGGTGTCGTTACCTCCACTTGAAGCTCGGCTGATGTCGGCATTGCTTGATCGGTTTGGCGCGGTTGTCAGTCGCGACAATTTGTCTCGAACGGGTTGGCCCACGGGCGCGCCGGGACGCAATGCGCTTGATGTGCACATGCTTCGATTGCGTCGCCGGATAGCGCCACTAGGGCTTGCTATTCGTACGGTTCGATCACGCGGCTACTTGCTTGAAGCCGGCGAACTGCAGATGGTTCAGCCGGCCTGACGAGCGACGGCTTCAGCAGCGGCTTTGGCTGCTTCGGCATCGCCGAGATAGCGATGGGTCAATGCCAGTCGCTTCGTTGGCACCATTGCGTCGTCGAGTTCAAACCGAATGGGGACGCCGGTGGGCAGGTTCATATCGGCAATATCGGCATCGCTAATGGCATCGAGATGCTTGATGAGGGCTCGAAGACTGTTGCCGTGAGCAACGACGAGCACGGTATGACCAGCGTCAAGATCGGGAACGATGTCGTCGTACCAGTAGGGCAGCATGCGCTCGACGACATCGGCCAAACACTCCGAGGCGGGAAGGACATCGGCGGGAAGTGAGGCATAACGCTCGTCGAACCGAGGGTGACGGGGATCATCGAGTTCGAGCTTGGGCGGCGGAATGTCATAGGAACGACGCCATTCGAAGACCTGGTCCTTGCCGTATTTCTCGGTGGTCTCCTTCTTGTCCATGCCTTGTAGCGCGCCGTAGTGGCGTTCGTTGAGGCGCCATGACCGCCGAACCGGGACCCATAGGCGGTCCATGGCATCGAGGGCGAGGTTGGCGGTGCGAATGGCGCGGGTCTGCATCGAGGTATGGAGAACGGTGGGGGCGACACCGGCCGCGGCCATGGCGGGTCCAGCGGCACTGGCCTCGGCCCGGCCCTGATCGGTGAGATCAGCGTCGTACCAGCCAGTGAAGAGGTTTTCGAGGTTCCAGGTGCTCTGACCGTGGCGCAGAAGGACGAGGGTGGAAGTCATAGTTCCAGTCTGCCCCAACGGGATCGTGGCTTGGCCCGGTTTGGAGGGAGGCGGTGACGAGGAATTTCTGAGAAATCCGAAAAATCTCTGGAATCTGGGAATGGAACGGCCCTGGGCAAAGTTGTTATGGTCACGCTCAACTTTCTTAGCGACGGCGACTCAGCCCCGCTCGACAGTCGAGAAGCATTCCCCCAAAATCCAGCAGCTACACAGAAACAAGGAGTAACACCATGCCAAAGGCCGTCGGTATCGACCTCGGCACCACCAATTCCGTCGTCTCGGTTCTCGAGGCGGGCGAACCGGTGGTCATTCCCAACGCAGAAGGCAGCCGCACTACGCCGTCAGTGGTCGCATTCGCAAAGAACGGCGAGGTCCTCGTCGGCGAAGTGGCCAAGCGTCAATCCATCACCAACCCCGACCGCACCATTCGTTCGGTCAAGCGTCATATGGGCACCAACTGGACCATCGACATCGATGGCAAGGCTTATACCTCCCAAGAAATCTCCGCCCGCACGCTCATGAAGTTGAAACGCGATGCCGAGGCCTACCTCGGTGAGACCGTTACCCAGGCCGTCATCACCGTGCCCGCCTACTTCGACGACGCTCAGCGCACTGCAACCAAGGAAGCCGGACAGATCGCCGGCCTCGAGGTGCTGCGCATCATTAACGAGCCGACGGCAGCCGCACTGGCCTACGGGCTCGACAAAGAAACTGTCGACCAGACAATCCTCGTGTTCGACCTCGGTGGCGGCACGTTCGATGTTTCGGTTCTTGAAATCGGCGACGGCGTCTTTGAAGTGAAGTCAACCCACGGTGACACCAGCCTTGGTGGCGACGATTGGGACGAGCGAATCATCAATTGGCTTGCCGACGGATTCAAGAGCGCTCACGGCCTCGACTTGTTGAAGGACAACATGGCGATCCAGCGTCTGAAGGAATCGGCCGAGAAGGCAAAGATCGAGCTTTCGCAGGTGCAGCAAACGCAGATCAATCTGCCGTTCATTACTGCAACTGCTGATGGCCCGCTCCATCTCGACGAGCAACTCACTCGTGCGAAGTTCCAGGAACTCACCGCTGATCTTCTTGAGCGTTGTCGTATTCCGTTCGAGCAAGCCATTGTCGACGCTGGCCTTACGAAGGGCGATGTCGATCACGTTGTGCTTGTTGGTGGATCCACTCGTATGCCAGCCGTTGTCGACCTCGTCAAAGAAATGACGGGCAACGATCCGCATAAGGGCGTGAATCCCGATGAGGTTGTTGCTATTGGCGCGGCGGTCCAGGCCGGCGTGCTTAAGGGCGAAGTGAAGGATGTTCTCCTTCTCGACGTGACGCCGCTTTCGCTTGGTATTGAAACCAAGGGTTCGGTTATGACGAAACTCATCGAGCGCAACACCACGATCCCGACTCGTCGTACCGAGGTCTTCACCACCGCTGAGGACAATCAGCCGTCGGTCGAGATCAACGTGCTGCAAGGCGAGCGCGAAATGGCGCAGTTCAACAAGTCACTCGGCAAGTTCCAACTCGTCGACCTTCCGCCCGCACCTCGCGGCGTGCCGCAGATCGAGGTCACCTTCGACATCGACGCAAACGGCATCGTGCATGTGTCGGCCAAGGATCGTGCGACGAACAAGGAACAGTCGATGACCATCACCGGTCAGTCCTCGCTCAGCAAGGATCAGATCAATCAGATGGTCAAGGATGCCGAAGCGCACGCTGCAGAAGACACAAAGCGTCGCGAAGAAGCCGATACTCGTAACAGTGCCGACACGCTCGTCTACCAAACCGAGAAGTTGCTGAAGGACCAAGGCGACAAGATTTCGGAAGACGAAAAGGCATCAGTGGAATCGAAGCTTGCCGACCTCAAGACCGCGCTTGCGGGCACCGATGGCGAGGCCATCAAGGTCGCAACCGAATCACTCATGACGGCAAGCCAGGACTTCACTCAGAAACTGTACGAACAGGCTGCGGCCGAAGAGTCAGCTGCTGGTGGATCCGCAACGAGCTCGGCACCCAACGACGATGAAGTTGTTGACGCCGAGATCGTCGATGACGAAGGCAAGTGACCGTGTCAGGTGACGGAGAGGTCTCCCCGGAGACCTCTCCGACTGACGAGGAAATACCCGAAGCCGAAGTCGGTGGCGAACTTGGTTTTGAAGACGCTGATGTTTTCGACGAGATCGATGTTGCTGCAGTCGTGGCCGAACGCGACGACTTTCGCGACACGATGCTTCGAGTCAAAGCCGAATTCGACAACTACCGCAAGCGCGTTGCACGCGAGCAAATAGAACTTCGTGAACGAGCCAACGAAAACCTGGCCGAGAAACTGCTTGTCGTTCTCGACGCGTGTGAAGCAGCAATCGGACACGGTTCTGCCGATGTTGAACCAATCGCCAAGATGCTTTCCGATCTTTTAGAAAGCGAAGGGTTGGTTCGACTGACGCCAGTTGACGAACCGTTCGATCCGAATCTGCACGATGCAGTGCTGCACGAAGAAGGTGACGGTGGCGAACCGATCGTTATCGAGACCCTCCGTACTGGGTATCAATGGAAAACCCGGGTGTTACGCCCGGCGATGGTGAAGGTCAAGGGATAGTAAGTGGCTCCGCAGCGCGAGTGGTTCGACAAGAACTACTACGAAGTCCTCGGTGTGTCGGAAACGGCAGAACCGAAGGACATCACGCGCGCGTACCGGAAGTTGGCTCGGGAATTTCATCCCGATGCCAACCCCGGTAACGCTTCAGCAGAAGACAAGTTCAAGGAAATCTCTGCGGCCTACGACGTAGTCGGCGATGAAACCAAACGCACCGAGTACGACCAGGTTCGTCGCCAAGGTCCGATGGGTGGAATGGGATTTGGCGGTGGCCGCGGTGGCGCCGGCTTCAATCCCGGCGCTGGTGGTTATGAAGGCGCCGATTTCAGCGATCTGCTTGGCGGCATGTTTGGCGGGGGAGGCGGCGGTCGACGCGGTCGACAGACTCGCGGCCGCGCTCCGCAACGTGGCGCCGATCTTGAAGCTGAAATTCACTTGTCTTTTCGCGACGCCTTCGCCGGAAGCGAGACAGCGCTGCATTTGAGCAGTGATCTTCCGTGCGAGACCTGTAAAGGTTCTGGCGCTAAACCGGGTACCGCTCCGACGACGTGTCAGCACTGTCGCGGACGCGGTGTGGCTGACGACAACCAAGGAATGTTCTCGTTCTCTTCACCATGTCCGGTCTGCGGTGGCGCGGGTTCGGTTATTACATCCCCGTGTGGAACCTGTCGCGGGTCTGGTGTCGAACGACGCGCACGCGAAGTGAAGGTGCGTATTCCTGCTGGTGTCGACGATGGTCAGCGGATCAAGTTGAAAGGCCGCGGCGGGGCTGGTCGCAATGGCGGCGAGATTGGTGATCTCTATGTGATCGTCCACGTCGATCGCGACGAAATCTTTGGCCGTGACGGAAAGAACCTCACCATCAACGTTCCGGTGACATTCGCCGAAGCAACACTCGGCACGAAGCTCACGGTGCCGACACTCGACGGCAAGCCCGTCACGCTCAAGATTCCTGCGGGTTCGCCAACGGGCAAGGTCTTTCGTGTGAAGGGCCGTGGTGTTGTAACAAAGAAAGTCACTGGCGACTTACTCGTCACGGTGCAGGTCGATGTCCCAACCAAACTCAATGATGAACAGCGTGACGCGCTCGAGGCCATGGCCGCTGCGTTCCCTGCTGCTCCTCGCGACTACTTGGGGGTCTGAACATGAGTCCGATGTCCGATTCCAATGCTCAAATGCGTGCGGTCTACATCATCTCGGTAGCCGCCGAACTCGCAGGCGTGCATCCACAAACACTGCGCATCTACGAGCGCAAAGGATTGCTCGAACCAGCGCGAACCACTGGTGGTTCACGGCGCTACAGCCAGGCTGACATTGATCACCTTCGTCGTATTCAAGATCTCACCGACGAAGGATTGAATCTCGCTGGTGTGAAGAAAGTGCTTGCACTTGAAGCGCATATCGCGGCGCTTGAGTCGGCGCTCATTCAGTCTCGGGTGGAGATGTCAGTGGCTATCGAAGAAACACATCGCTCCTACCGGCGCGATTTGGTTCCGCTTCGACAGTCGGTGGCTCCGTTTGGGAATGCCGCCGAGGTCCTTCGCCGCCTTTCTCAGCAGTAACGTCTTCGAGGTGGTGGCACCGGTCGCAAAGTTCGAGAACGTCGTCGAGAGCGATGACGCCGGACGATTGACAAAGAACGAACGTAAGTGGGCCCGCGGTGGCACGCTTGTGGCCGTTGTTGTCTTCTGGCTGATTGCAACATGTCTTCAGCCGTGGCATCTGTTCGACAAAGGTCCGTACACCACGGACTTCTATGACGTTCAGGCCCGTGCGCTCGTGCATGGTCATCTCGATGTTCCCGCGAACGTTGCCGGCATCGAAGGTTTCGAAATCGATGGCAAGACACAGATCTACTTCGGCATTGGTCCGGCGATCATGCGGTTGCCATTCTCTGGAATTTCCAATGTCTTCGACAGACGACTTTCGCTGCTGAGTGAATTGATCGCACTCAGCGTGCTTGGACTTGCTGCAGCACGATTACTCAAGCGGGCAAAGTCATTGGTGGCGAACGCACACGAAGGCGCAGCCTGGTGGTTCGGCGCGTTCGCTGTCGTCGCCACGCTCGGAACCCCGCTGCTGTACTTCTCATCGCGAGCGCTCGTGTATCACGAGGCGGAATTGTGGGGAGCAGCTGCAGGTCTTGCGGGACTTGATCTCGTCATTCGCTGGTGGCGAGTACCGACGCGCCGACATCTCATCGAAGCAGTGGCGCTTGCGACATTTGCGCTCTCTTGCCGACCATCAGCGGGTGCGGGCCCGGCGTTGGCGCTGGGATTGTTCGGACTGGGAATCGCTTGGAAGGGTCAATGGAAACGTTCGTTGGTTGTGCTTGTGGCTGCTGTGATTCCGTTTCTCGGATTCGCGCTCGTCAACTGGTTGCGCTTTCGTTCTGTTTCAGACGTTCCGTTGCCGGTTCAGGTGTTTTCGAAATCCAATACTGTTCGCCAAGTCGCACTCGCAAGCAACAACGGAAGTCTCTTCGGGCTCAAGTTTGTTCCTACGAACGTTGCTCGGTATTTCTCTCCCTTCGCTTTTCAGTGGGATGAGTTCTTTCCGTTTGTGACTTGGCCCGCCAAGGCCACGGTCATCGGAAACGCCCGCTTCGACGCAATCGATCAGACCGGCTCCATCCTCACGAGTGCACCGTTGCTTTTCGTGTTTGGTCTTGTTGGAGCGTGGTGGACGATTGTTCGCGATAAAATTCGTCAGTGGTCGGTGATTGCTTTGGCCTCGATCGTGGCGACAACGAGCACACTTACGTTCGGCTATCTCGCCCATCGTTATTTGGCTGACCTGGTTCCGGTATTTGTTGTGCTTGCCGCGCCGGGAGTTTGGATCGTTGCTCGAACTGCAAAGACATGGCGCCAATGGATTCGTCGAACCGTTGTTGTGGCCATGATCCTGCTGTTCGCCTTCGGTTTCTGGAATCAACTAGGCCTTGCGATTTCAACACGGGCGTTCTCGATTCTCCCGAGTGAATCCGGCGCACGTTCCTTCGTCGAGTTGCAGTACTCGATCAATGACCTATTCCTCGGCGGAACTGGGCCATCGGTGATTGTCAGGGAGGACGGGCAATTTCCTTCCGGTGTTGCACCGGGAACGATCGTGGTCATGGGCCATTGCGATGCGGTGTATCGAACTGATGGTTACGGCTGGAGTCCGCTCGAACGCCGCTTCGGCGGGTCATTCGCCTATCGACTCAGTGGATCTATTGGCGCTGGCGAACAGACGATTCTTTCGAACCCTGAATGGGCGGTGCGCGCGTCTCGGACCGAGGACCTCGTGGTGTTCCGCTGGGACTATGGAAATGGAACCGTTGAAGAGTCTGCGCCGGTGAAGATGGCCAACAACGGTCCGTCAACCATTGACATCGTCTTTGATCCGTACACCGACTTCGGCCACGACGGTCGTGTTGTGGTGAATGGAACGAGCGTGGTTGGTGCTCCGGTCAGCAACAGCTCTGGATCTGTTGTGAATCCGAACTGGACCGAGACCGAGGTTCCTGCTTCATTGTGCGAGAAACTGCAGGCTCGTCAGTAGTTAACGGTTCCAGGCCGACATCGGGAACATATCCATGAGCGCAGGGATGTTCACGAAGAGCAACACGATCATCAACGCCGAGCAACTGATGACTGCCCCCATGAGCCCGCGTTCTTTGTACAGCTTCTCCGGATGTTCCACTGGACTCGATGATTGAAACGCGAGTTTGAAATAGATGGCCATGATGAGCGCCACTAATGGGAAAGAAAGAATGAGTTCAATGCGATAGCGCTGCACGAATGCACCGAAGAAAAGCATTCCTGAAGCTGCATAAAACATGATCGAAACAAGCAGGCGCTGTTCGTTGTAGACAGCGAACGATTTCCGATAGCGAATCTGCTCGTCGCGTTGATCGGCCATATCACGATATTCAGCGAATCGTTTGAGCCCCATGAAGAAGCAGCCGATCATCCAATAAGAGATAAGCAGCGATGCCGGTGCCGTGGGGCTGCTCGGAACGATGTACCAACCCATAAGCATTCGCAACGGATTGTTGATCGACTCGGTTAGGACATCGAGATAGGGAACGTCCTTCGTGCGCACGGGTGGGATGTTGTACACGCATCCCGCGATCCAAAGTCCGGCGAGGGAAAGAACGAGCGGAGCGCTGACGAGCGCGCCGAGGCCGAGCCCGATGACCATCAAGGCAATCCACTCGACGTAGGCGATCTTGAGGTTGACCAATCCCGAAGGCACCGGTCGGTTCTTCTTGATTGGGTGGTGAAGGTCGAATGGTGCATCAAGAACTTCGTTAATCACGTAATTACTTGATGCAACGAGACAAACAGCCGCCATCCCGATGATGAAGTTCCGGAGCAGGCTCGACCATTCGATGCTGCTCTGGGAACTCATCGCCACGACGATGCCCGGAAGCACGAAGACGTTCTTGAACCAGTGGTCGACCCGCATAATGCGGATGTAGGGCATGACCCGGTTAGCGCCGGTGGGGCGGGGGGCGGCGGTCATCATCGTGATGAGCCTAGACAGCGAGGTTCGATCGCTCGGATCCTTTGGGACAGATCGGAATTGAGTGGGGAGAGAGGAAAGGTGAACGGGTAGTGTTTACCGGTCCCCATGCAGTGCCCTTGAGGAGTTCACCGTGCCAGCAACCGTCGTCGTCGGAACCCAGTGGGGTGACGAGGGGAAGGGCAAGTTCACCGACCTGTTCGCCCGTGATCAACATCTCGTCGTCCGCTATCAAGGTGGACATAACGCGGGCCACACCCTCGTGGTCGATGGTGAGTCGTTCAAACTCCAACTCGTGCCGAGCGGCATCCTCTATCCGCACATCACGCCGGTTATCGGTAATGGCGTTGTGGTCGACCCTCGCGTGCTCATCGCCGAACTCGACATGCTTGAAGGTAAGGGCGTCGATACGTCAAAGCTCAAGATCAGCGGCAACGCGCATTTGATCCTCCCGTACCACCAGGAACTCGACAAGCTCACCGAGCGTCGTCTTGGCAAGAACAAAGTCGGTACCACCAAGCGCGGTATCGGTCCGGCCTATGCCGACAAGGCGGCGCGAGTCGGTCTGCGTGTTCAGGATCTTCTCGATCCAAAAATCTTCCGCCAAAAGCTCGAAGTCGCGCTGAAGGAAAAGAACGCGATCTTCGCCAAGGTCTTTAATCAGCTGCCGCTTGATGGTGATGCCATCGCTGACGAATACCTCAATATTTGCGCACCGCGTCTTGCGCCAATGATCACCGATTCGGTGAATCTCATCCACGAATCACTTGAAGCGGGCGAGAACGTTCTGCTTGAGGGCGCGCAGGCCACGTTCCTCGATCTTGATCACGGCACGTACCCATTTGTGACGTCTTCGAATCCTGTTGCTGGCGGCGCATGCACCGGAGCGGGCATCGGTCCCCGTTATATCGATCGCGTTGTTGGTATTGCTAAGGCGTACACAACACGGGTTGGTTCAGGTCCATTTCCCACCGAACTCACCGACGAAATTGGTGACGCGCTGATTGAGATTGGTCACGAGTACGGAACAAATACTGGCCGGCGTCGTCGCACGGGTTGGTGCGACGTCGTGATGTTGCGTCACGCGGTCCGTCTCAATTCGTTGTCGGAAATTGCGCTCACAAAACTTGATGTGTTCGACACATTCGACTCCGTCAAAGTTTGTATTGCCTATGAACTCAATGGCGAAACGTTCACGCATCTTCCGTATCACCAGTCGGTGTTGCATGAAGTCACGCCGGTCTATGCCGAGTTCCCCGGTTGGAAGACTGATATTTCAGCCGTGACAACGCGTGAAGGATTGCCGAAAGAGGCGCTTGATTACGTGACGTTCTTGCAAGAGCAGATCGGCGTACCAATCGGCCTTGTAGGCGTTGGTCCGGGACGCGATCAGTACCTGAACTTCAACGGCTGATGAACGTTTGTGTCGTTGGTTCCGGTGGACGCGAGCATGCGCTCGCGACGGTGCTGCGACGTCATCATGAAGTTGTTGTCACTCCAGGTAACCCCGGCATTCCCGGTTCCGTGTCCACGCCCGCAATGGAGATCGACGCCGATCTCTATGTGATTGGTCCCGAAGCCCCGCTGGTTGCTGGTTTGGCCGATGAACTGCGCGCGGCAGGCAAGTTGGTGTTTGGCCCCGGAGCTGACGGGGCTCGACTTGAAGGTTCAAAGGCGTGGATGAAAGACGTGTTGGTTGCCGCCGGTGTTCCGACCGCGCGACACGGCACGTTCACCGAAGCCGAGCCGGCATTCGCGTTTCTCGACACGCTCGACGGTTTGTATGTCGTAAAGACCGACGGTCTTGCTGCGGGCAAGGGTGTTGTTGTCACAACATCTCTTGAAGAGGCTCGTGACGCGGTGCGGGACTATCTCTCGGGTGATGCATTCGGTGATGCCGGTCGCACGCTGGTCATTGAAGAAGGCCTCACAGGCCCAGAAGTTTCTGTTCTGGCTATTTGTGATGGAACGAACGCGGTTGCGCTTTCGCCCGCACAGGATTTCAAACGTGTTGGCGATGGTGATGCTGGCCCCAACACCGGCGGCATGGGCGCGTACTCGCCGGTTCCTGTTGCCGATCAGTCCGTGATCGATGCCGTAATGAACGACGGCGTGTTGTCGACGTTGGCCTATCTGCGCTCTATCGGTATCGATTACCGCGGGGTTCTCTATGCCGGTCTCATGCTTACGCCCACAGGTCCGAAGATGCTCGAATACAACGTTCGCTTCGGTGATCCGGAAACGCAGGTCGTTCTTCCTCGGCTCACAAGCGATCTCGGCGAGCTCCTCGCCTCGGCCGCAGCTGGTCAACTCGGCGCGGCGCCAACATTCGACGACGGCGCAGCTGTCACAGTTGTTTGTGCCGCCGAGGGCTACCCGCGCGATGTGCGCCGCGGAGACGTCATCAACGGTCTCGACGACGCGCAATCGGTTGCCGGTGCAACCGTGTTCTGCGCTGGTGTCGATGCAAATGAGCAGGGCCAACTCGTTACTGCAGGCGGCCGAGTACTCACGGTGACAGGCCAGGGTGCCACTATTGCTAAAGCCCGGCAGACTGCGTATGAAGCAGTCGGCAAGATTTCTTGGCCCGGTCTGCAACATCGCAACGACATAGCTTCGGCCGCTGCGGCCACTACCAATGGAGGATCCCGATGAAGGTTGCCATTCTTATGGGTTCGCCCAACGATCGCGACAAGATGCAAGGCGCGGCCGACACGCTTGAAGCGTTCGGTATCGAGGCCGATGTGCGAGTGCTCTCGGCCCATCGCAACCCTGCTGAAGTGACAGCGCTCGCTACTTCTGCTCGTGAAAATGGCTATATCGCATTCATTTGTGGCGCAGGCATGGCCGCCCATCTCGCTGGCGTTGTTGCTGCTCACACCACGCTTCCGGTGGTCGGCGTTCCGCTTTCTGGTGGTGCCATTAACGGTGTCGATGCGCTGTATTCGACGGTTCAGATGCCTCGGGGTATTCCCGTAGCCACTGTGGCTATCGATGGTTCAGTGAATGCGGCGCTTCTTGTGGTCGAAATGTTGGCGATTACCGATACAGGACTCCAGGCCAAGTTGCTTGAAGACCGAGCTCGCCGCGCCAATCCCTGATTTGTAAATCGCACCGAGATCACCTCGGTGTCGTCGTATCCTTATGAGGTGCCCGCTTCGGGCCATCGAGGAGACCGAATGGCGTCCACGTCAGTGCCCAATGTTCTTGCTGCTCGTTATGCGAGCGCTGAGATGGTCCGACTGTGGTCGCCTGAACAGAAAATTGTTCTCGAACGGGAACTCTGGCTTGCCGTTCTTGAAGCTCAGCGTGATCTCGGTGTTGCCGTTCCCGATGATGCCATCGATGCCTATCGCCGGGTTATCGATCAGGTCGATCTCGATTCCATCGATGCTCGTGAGCGCGTTACTCGTCACGATGTGAAAGCTCGTATCGACGAGTTCTGTGCATTGGCGGGTCATGAGCAGATCCACAAGGGCATGACCTCGCGCGATCTCACCGAGAACGTCGAGCAACTGCAGTTGCGTCGTTCACTGGTTGTCATTCGCGGCCGCATGCTCGCGGCGCTGGCTCGTTTGGCCGAACGCGCCGCGGAATCAGCAACGGTTGTTATGGCGGGCCGCTCGCACAATGTTCCCGCGCAAGCCACCACGCTCGGCAAGCGCTTTGCCAATGCTGGTGAAGAGCTGTTGCAAGCGCTGTACCGAGTCGACGATCTCCTTGCGCGTTATCCGATGCGAGGTATCAAGGGTCCGGTTGGCACGCAGCAAGACATGCTTGATCTGTTCGATGGCGACGGCGCGCGTCTCGAACAACTTGAATCTCGTGTGGCTGCGCACCTTGGCTTCGATGCATGGCTCACCAACGTTGGTCAGGTGTATCCGCGCTCGCTTGATCTCGATGTGGTGTCGGCGCTCGTGCAGGCCGCTGCTGGTCCTGCCGATCTTGCGCTCACGATTCGGCTCATGGCCGGTCAAGAACTTGCCACTGAAGGATTCCGTCCTGGTCAGGTCGGATCTTCGGCCATGCCGCACAAGATGAACAGTCGTAGTTGCGAGCGCATCGGCGGTTTACTGGCCATTCTGCGCGGCCATCTCACAATGGTTGCTTCACTTGCCGGCGATCAATGGAACGAAGGCGATGTCAGTTGTTCGGTTGTGCGCCGTGTTGCATTGCCCGACGCATTCCTCGCCATCGACGGTTTGTTCGAAACGTTCTTGACTGTGCTCGATGATTTTGGTTTCTATCCCGCAGTTATCGAGCGTGAACTCGATCGGTACCTTCCCTTCCTTGCGACCACGAAAGTTCTTGTTGCTGCGGTGCGTAACGGCGTGGGCCGTGAACAAGCGCACGAGGCCATCAAGGAACATGCGGTCGCAGCCGCGCTGCGACTTCGCGAAGACGGGGCCGAAGGCAATGACCTCATCGAGCGCCTTGCTGCCGATCCGCGCCTTGGTCTTGCTCCCGATGAACTTGCCGGTGTCCTTTCAAATCCAATCGACTTTGTTGGTCGTGCTCCCGAACAGATCTCCTCATTTGTGACCACAATTTCTGCCCTTGTGTCGGCAGATCCGGCTGCGGCTGGGTATCGTCCGGGAGACATCCTCTGATCTGAGGACCTGCCGCCGGCCGCTTCCAGGAGACCCGCCATGACCGACGCACTTCCCCACATTTATTCAGGAAAAGTTCGCGATATTTACGACGCGGGCGATAACCGATTGCTCATGGTCACTTCCGACCGTCTGAGCGCGTTCGACGTTGTGATGGCCGAACCCATTCCTGACAAGGGCCGCGTGCTCACGGCCATGTCGGCCTTCTGGTTCGAGAAGTTTCAGGGTGTGGTGGGCAGCCATCTCCTCTCGACCTCGCTCGACGACTGCCCTGCCCCGGCTCAGCGTGACGACTGGCAGGGCCGCATCATGTTGTGCCGTAAGGCCGAAATGCTGCCTATCGAATGCATCGTTCGGGGCTATCTCACCGGTTCGGCTTGGAAGGAATACAAGGCCGATGGCACGATGCATGGCCAGGAACTCCCCGCTGGGCTGCTCGAATCGGCCCAATTGCCCGAGCCGGTTTTCACTCCTTCGACCAAGGCGGCCGAAGGCCACGACGAGAACATCTCCTTCGAGGCGGCGGTTGCGCTGATTGGCCCCGATCTCGCTGAACGAGCTCGGTCGGTATCACTCCAGCTCTATACGAAGGGCGCCGAATGGGCCGCAGCCCGGGGCATTCTCATGGCCGATACCAAGTTCGAATTGGGCCTCATCGATGGCGAACTCGTGCTGTGTGACGAGGTTCTGACCCCGGACTCTTCGCGGTTCTGGGCGGCCGAAAGTTGGAAGCCGGGCAGCACGCCACCTTCGTTTGATAAGCAACCGGTGCGCGACTATCTCGATGGGCTCGATTGGAACAAGCAACCTCCGGCACCTGCGTTGCCCGCCGAGGTCGTCGACACCACGAGCGCTCGGTACATCGATGCCTATGAGCGCATCACTGGTCGTTCATTCGCTGAATGGCGCGGGTGACGATCGACCGCATGCAGATCTGCTCCGCAAGCGCGCGTCGATGTGCGAGCATGGTCGCATGATCTTCTCGGTGCACGTCGAAGTGCGTCTTCGACCTGGGATTGCTGATCCCCAAGGTTCCACTATCGAACGAGCTATGCCCACTCTGGGTTTTTCTGGTGTCAGCGGCGTGCGCGTCGGTAAGAGCATTCGTTTCGAAATTGATGCCGCCGATGAAGCTTCGGCTCGTGCTGAAGCGGAAGATCTCTGTAGTCGGTTCCTCACCAATCCCGTCATCGAAGACGCAATTGTTGAACTCGAACCCGCGGGCGTTGCATCGTGAGTTTACGCGTCGGGGTTGTGGTCTTCCCCGGTTCAAACTGTGAGCAAGACATGCTCGAGGCCATGCGTCTCGTTGGTGGCGAGCCTGAACTTCTTTGGCACGGCGATGCAACAGTGAATGGTGTTGATGCCGTCATCGTTCCCGGTGGCTTCGCACATGGTGATTATCTGCGTCCCGGCGCCATTGCGCGTTTCTCACCAGTGATGTCTGCAGTTGCTGAGTTCGCTGCTGCTGGCGGCCCAGTGGTCGGTATTTGTAATGGTTTTCAGGTGCTTACCGAAGCCGGGCTTCTTCCCGGTGCACTGCAAAAGAACGCTGGTCTGAAGTTTGTTTGCGCACCTGCACAGTTGCGCGTCGAGACCACAAATTCGGTGCTCACTCGTGCCGCCGACAAAGGCGCCGTTCTGAGCATTCCGATCAATCACTTCGAAGGCAATTACACCTGCGATGCAGAAACGCTTGCGCAACTTCGCGATGAAGACCGCATCGTGTTGCGTTACGTCGTGAACCCCAACGGCTCAGTCGACAACATCGCTGGCGTGTGTAATGAAGGTCGCAACGTTGTTGGCCTCATGCCGCATCCTGAACGTTCGACCAGCGAACTTCTCGGAAGCACAGACGGGTTACCGCTGCTTCGTTCGTTGTTGTCTGTCTGAACGAATTAACGATGTTCAAGAATTCCCGCGCGGCGTAAGACCTCGCGTGGAACACCTAGCTCGAGCCAGGCTTCAGGACTGAGTTCCTTGGAATCGTTGTAGTCCTTAGCAACTCGCACGAATTCAATTTCAAGGGCAACCATGTCGATGGGCGATTCGAGTTCCTCGAGGTCTTTTTGTTTCTTGATCTTTGACTGCACCAGATCCAACTTGCGGAGCGGGTCCTTCTCGGTTGCGAGATCGGCATCGATCTTCTCGATGCCCTTGCGCAGACCCTCAGGCGTGATTGGTCGACCTCGTCTGGGCTTCGCTGATTCAATGGCCTGTAGGTAGTGACGCACGATCTGTCCGCGCTCGCGACCTTCTTTGAGCGCGTCTTTGTGGCTCTGCGTCATCGTGCCGGGAGGAAGTCCGATACGCGGCTTCTCCCCAGAAGGTTCAGAGGTCTGGTCGCTCATAAGCGTTGAGTCCATCACACCACCGCGAAACCGACAACGGTCACGTCGAAACCCGGCGAATTGTGGTGTTCCGGCGCACTAGCCTGCACCCAATGGATGACGCGATTCACCGTGCCCTCGGACTGACTGACTCCGAATACGAAGACATCCGCAAGATCCTCCACCGCGATCCCAACCACCTTGAGTTGGCGATGTTCGCGGTGATGTGGTCCGAGCACTGCTCGTACAAGTCTTCTCGCGTTCATCTCAAGCGACTTCCTACCGAAGCCCCGTGGGTCCTCGTCGGTCCTGGCGAAAACGCTGGCGTGGTCGATGTCGGCGATGGTATTGCTGCAGCGATTCGTATCGAATCGCATAATCACCCCTCCGCCATTGAGCCCTATCAAGGCGCAGCTACCGGTGTCGGCGGCATTCTGCGAGACATCTTCACGATGGGCGCGCGTCCGATCGCGCTCATGGACCCATTGCGCTTTGGCCCACTTGACGATCCTCGTAGTCGATGGATCGCGGAAGGCGTCATCAGCGGCGTCTCGGGTTATGGCAATTCAGTAGGTGTGCCCACCGTGGGCGGCGAAACGGTTTTCGATGCCACCTATATAGGCAATCCACTCGTCAATGTGTTGTGTCTTGGCGTGCTGCCCACAGAACGGCTCGTGCTCGGTCAGGCCACTGGTGTTGGCAACCTTGCTGTGTTGCTCGGTTCAAGCACCGGCCGTGACGGCATTGGTGGTGTGAGTGTTCTCGCCTCTGCGGGTTTCTCCGATGAAGAAACCGATGCTGAAAAGCGCCCCTCGGTGCAGGTTGGCGATCCTTACGAAGAAAAGCGCCTCATCGAAGCGTGTCTCGAACTTCTCGACGCTGGTCTCGTGGTTGGCATTCAAGATCTCGGTGGCGCGGGCCTTGCGTGTGCAACCAGCGAAACCGCGAGTCGCGGTGGCATGGGCATGGACGTCGATGTCACTGCCATTCCTCGTCGCGAAGCAGGGATGGAACCGTTCGAGGTGATGACCTCGGAAAGCCAAGAGCGCATGCTCGCCATCGTCGAGCCCGCCGACCTCGATCAAGTTCTTTCGATCTGCGCTCGTTGGGAAGTTCGTTCTTCAGTGATTGGTCATGTCACCGACGGTCCCGCGACGGGGCACCCCGACGGTGGTCGGCTCCGCATCATGGATGGCTTCGACGGCGAAGTGTTGTGCGATATCCCCGCCGCATCGCTGCACGAAGACGCACCGCTCTACAACCGTCCGATCGCGCAACCATCCGCATTTAATGCCGAGACTCGCACGATGGGATCGGAACCGGCGCCCATGTCGGTCGATCCCGGCGCGGAATTGCTCGAACTCTTGGCCGACGCGCGCTGGGTGTTCTCGCAGTACGACCACCAGTTGTTCCTCAACACCGTTGAAGGTCCGGGCGGCGACGCGGCAGTGCTCCGCCTCAAGCATCCGACTACCGGCGTTGACACCGGCCGCGGCATTGCGCTCACTACCGACGGTAACCACCGTTGGTGCGCAGTGGATCCTCGTCAGGGCACTGCACTCACAGTTGCCGAGTCGTTACTGAACCTTGCGTGCGTTGGTGCTCGTCCGCTGGCCGTTGTGAACTGTTTGAACTTTGGGAACCCCGAACACCCCGAGGTCATGTGGCAGTTGTCTGAAGCCATCGATGGCATGTCGGAAGCCTGCGTGGCATTCAACTCGCCGGTTATCGGCGGCAACGTGAGTCTGTACAACGAATCTCAGGGCACCGATATTGATCCGACCCCGGTTGTCGGAATGCTGGGCGTCATCGATGCACTTGATCGCCGGCCACCTGGTGTGGCGTTGGTTGATCAGGGGCGTTTGATGCTTATTGGAGTGACGCAGCCAGAGGTGTCGGGTTCGCGTTGGGCTCGCGCTCGTGGCCATCGCGGTGGAACGCTCCCATCTCTTGACCATGCCCATCATCTGAAGGTTGCAGAAGTGGTTCGCAAACTCGTCATTGGTGGCATCGTTGCCGGAGTTCACGATGTATCGGGTGGCGGAATTGGTGTAGCCCTTGCAGAAATGGCGGCTAAGTCAGGGATCGGTGTGTCCGCAGCTCGAGTGGCTAATGCCGCTGAACTTTTTGCCGAAGGTCCATCACGAGTTGTTGTCTGTGTTGAACCCGAATCAATGAGCATCGTTGAGAATCTCTGTGCCGAAGCCGGAGTTCCGGTTTCTCGCATTGGTGTTGCTGGTGGGGATCGATTCTCGATCAAGGGACTTGTGGACCTTCCCCTGTCAGATGTCATTGATGCATGGACCAACCAAATTCCTGCGGCGCTCGGTGCCGGAACGGCGCAGGACTAAATCGTGCAAACTGAGTGCGTGGATCCAGATGACGACACACCGAAAGAAGCATGTGGCGTCTTCGGTGTGTATGCACCTGAACAAGCGGTGTCACACCTCACGTATTTAGGTTTGTACGCGCTACAACATCGCGGCCAAGAAGCTGCGGGCATGGCAGTAAGCGATGGCTCAACCGTTACGGTCGTCAAAGACACCGGGTTGGTGTCCAACGCGTTCGACGATCGAACGCTCGCTGCTCTTACTGGCCACCTCGCCATCGGGCATACGCGTTATTCCACGACCGGTTCAAGTGTTTGGCATAACGCTCAGCCGGTGTATCGCAACGTTGGTGCGCACACCGTTGCGATTGCGCACAACGGCAACCTGGTCAACACGGCTGAACTCGCCGATCAGTTGGGAATGCTTCCCGGCACCGTGAGTTCCGACAGCGATGTCATGGCGGAATTGCTCGCATCAGAACTTGCGAAGAACCCCGATGAAAGTGCCGATCATCGTGCGCTCGAACGGGCGATGTTGGCCATCCTTCCTCAGCTTAAAGGTGCATTCTCCGTGGTGGCCATGGACGAAGGACACGTCATAGGCGTCCGAGATCCCAATGGTTTCCGCCCGCTGTGTCTCGGAAAACTCGATAACGGATGGGTGCTCGCATCAGAAAGCCCCGCGCTCGATGTCGTTGGTGCGCATCTAGTTCGTGAACTCGAACCCGGCGAGATGATCATCATTGACGCCACTGGATATCGCGCTGTGCGCGTGTTTGAACCATCGGCAATCGATCCGAAACTGTGCTTGTTCGAATTCGTGTACTTCGCACGACCCGATACTCGCCTCTATGGGCAAAGTGTTCACCAAGCGCGAGTGCGCATGGGCGAGAAACTCGCTGAGCAAGCACCGGTTGAAGCCGACCTTGTGATGGGTGTTCCCGAATCGGGTATCCCGGCGGCTGAAGGGTATGCACGAAGCTCCGGCATTCCGTTTGGTCAGGGTCTCGTAAAGAATCGCTATATCGGTCGCACATTTATCGCACCGAATCAGGAAATGCGCGCCCTTGGCGTGCGTATGAAACTCAATCCCTTGCGCGACAACATTGCCGGTCGTCGTCTTGTTGTTGTCGATGATTCGATCGTTAGAGGCACGACAACACGAGCGATGGTCTCGATGTTGCGCGAAGCCGGTGCGGCCGAAGTGCATATGCGCGTTTCATCGCCGCCCTACAAGTGGCCTTGTTTTTACGGCATGGATACCGGCACTCGGGGCGAACTTCTCGCGGCGAATATGAGCGTCGATGAAATTCGCGAATATCTCAACGTCGATTCGCTGTCGTATCTCACTCTTGATCGATTGCTCACTGCCACCGGCGCAGTTGGTGCGGGTTTCTGCGATGCATGTTTGACGGGTAACTATCCCGTCGCGATTCCGGTAGAACTCGGCAAGCACATTCTTGAAATGCCCTCCGCTTCAACACCCGACAAGAGTGAAGTCGGGAGTGTCGCCGAAACCCTCTCAGTTGCTTCGACGCTTCCCGCCCAAGAAGCGCTCTTATTTACTGCGCCGGAAGAGACCAATGACTGACGACGTGACGAAGGGTGAAACTTACGCCGGAGCGGGCGTGAGTATTGATGCTGGCGAAGAAGCAGTCGATCGCATTAAGTCTCATGTTCGTTCGACGTTTCGTCCCGAAGTTATTGGTGACATTGGCGGCTTCGGTGGGCTCTTTGCTCTTGACCTTGCTCGTTACAAGAAGCCAGTGCTTGTTTCATCAACCGATGGCGTTGGCACAAAAGCACTCGTTGCGCAGGCCACCGGTCGCTTCACCACGATCGGTGTCGACCTCGTTGCGATGTGTGTCGACGACCTTGTGTGTCAAGGCGCCGAACCGTTGTTCTTTCTCGACTACATCGCCGTCGGTCGTCTCGATCCTGATCACATCGATCAATTGGTCGAGGGCGTGGCCGATGGTTGCCGCCAGGCCGGTTGCGCACTTGTTGGTGGCGAAATGGCGGAACATCCCGGCGCAATGGAAGCCGGCGAATTTGATCTCGTCGGCTTTGCCGTCGGAATCGCCGACCGCGACGCGCTCATTACCGGGGCCACGATTACGCCCGGCGATGTTCTGATCGGACTGCCTTCGCAGAACTTACGGTCCAACGGTTTCTCGCTGGCTCGTCGCGTTCTGCTCGAACGAGCACAACTTCCGCTTGATGGTCCGGCCTATAAAGGGGCACATCACTCACTGGCCGATGAACTGCTTGCTCCCTCGGTGATTTTCTCGCCGGCGATCGCTGCGCTTCAAAAAGCGGTTGATGTCCGTGGCGTGGCGCACATCACTGGTGGCGGAATTCCCGGCAATCTCAATCGAGTGCTCCCACGCGGAACCGCCGCGGAAGTTACGCGCGGATCATGGGAAGTACCGCCCATCTTCGGTGAAATCCAGCGCCTCGGTTCTGTGGCCGACGATGAAATGTCACGCGTGTTCAACATGGGTGTCGGCATGATCGTTGTCGTCTCAGAGTCAGACTCGTTTAAGGCACTCGATACCGCTCGTGCTTCGGGGCATCGAGCCACGGTGATCGGACATATCGTCGAAGGCGACGGCACTGTCCGGATTGTCTGACGCAACCGAGACTCCTCCCGTGGTTGGCGGTTGGCCGGTAGGTTCATAGTCGTGAGTGACGCGACGGCCAAGCAGCAACTAATCGATCACCTTCTCCGCTATTCGGTGCGAACGGGTGATTTCACGCTGAAGTCGGGCAAGAAGAGTTCGTGGTTCATCGACTCAAAGCAGACTGCCTGTCGCCCCGACGGATTGTTGCTTTTGGCCGATCTTGCACTCGATCTGATTCCCGCAGATGTCACGGCGATCGGTGGACTCACGGTGGGCGCTGATCCGGTTGCCTACGGCATCGCCGCCGTTGCTGCGACCCGAGGCCGCTTGCTCCGATCCTTCACGATTCGCAAAGAGGCGAAAGATCACGGAGTTGCTGGTCGACTCGCGGGGCCACTCGAACCGGGCGACAAATGCGTCATCACCGACGACACCGTCACCCGAGGTACGTCGCCAATGGAAGCAGTACATGTCGCTCGTGAACTTGGGGCCGAACCGGTCATGGTGCTGGTCGTGGTTGATCGAGGCGGCACCTGCCAGGCGATGGCCGAGGCCGAAGGTCTGCAGTTCCGGGCGCTTGTGACTGCTCCGGAACTCGGCTTCCCCTATGAAGGCGCTTGAGCCAATACGGGCTGGCAGAAGCCGACTTGGGAGAGTCCATGGCCTGACGGGTAGCGTCTCGGCCCTATGGCTGACTCAACTACCGCCGCATTTAGCATCCGTCTCCGCGTCCGACTCGGCAATGAACCCGGGGCACTGGGCCATCTCGCTACCGCCATTGGTTCGGTAGGCGGAAATATTTGGTCGCTCGAAGGATTCGAAGCCAAGAAGGAATCGCTTGACGAAGACGTTGTCGTCAACTGCTCAAGCGAAGCGCATCAACAGCAAGTACTTGATGCGGTTCGAGCCCTTTCCGATATCGAACTTCTGGAGTGGGAAGACCGCACCTTTGCATTGCACGCTGGCGGCAAAGTGCACGTCATCAGCCGCATCCCCGTCAACGATCGTGACGACCTCTCGATGGCGTACACGCCAGGCGTTGCGCGAATTTGCACCGCGATCGAAAAGGACCCGTTGCTTTCGCACGATCTCACCATTCGTAAGAACACGGTTGCCATTGTTAGCGATGGAACAGCTGTTCTTGGTCTTGGTGATATTGGCCCGCTCGGCGCAATGCCCGTCATGGAAGGTAAAGCGCTGCTGTTTAAGGAATTCGCTGGAGTCGATGGTTTCCCCATCTGCCTCAACACCAAAGATCCTGAAGAGATTATTCGCACCGTCGTGAACATCGCTCCATCATTTGGCGGCATCAATCTTGAAGACATTGCCGCTCCGGCATGTTTCGTGGTGGAAGATCGCCTCAAGGAACTGCTCGATATCCCCGTGTTCCACGATGATCAGCACGGCACCGCGGTTGTCACGCTCGCTGCGCTTATGAATTCGCTCAAGATCGTCAATAAGAAGATGGAAGATCTCACCGTTGTCATCGCCGGCGTTGGTGCTGCGGGTGTTGCGATTTCCAAAATCCTTATGAATGCCGGCGTTCGTAACATCATTGGTGTCGACCGTGAAGGCGCGGTCTACAACGGTCGCGGCAATCTCAATGTGGCCAAGCAGTGGTTTGCGGAAAACACCAACCCTGAAGGCCGCAAAGGTTCGCTGGCCGACATCATGCCGGGCTCCGATGTGTTCATCGGTGTGAGTGGTCCGAACCTCATCAATCGCCAGGACGTCCTGACCATGGCGAAGGATCCGATCGTGTTTGCCATGGCGAACCCCGATCCCGAGATTCGTCCGGAAGAAGCCGAAGGTTGTGTTGCAGTTATGGCAACGGGCCGAAGCGATTTCCCGAACCAGATCAATAACGTTCTTGCGTTCCCCGGTATTTTCCGTGGCGCGCTTGATTGCGGTGCGACGCAGATCACCGAAAACATGAAGGTTGCTGCTGCTTATGCAATTGCGAATGCAGTTAGCGCCGAGGACCTCGCCCCAGATCACGTCATTCCGTCAGTGTTCGATAAGCGAATTGCTCCGCTGGTTGCCGCTGCTGCGGCCGAAGCCGCAATTCGCGACGGCGTCATTCGAAAGCGCTGAACACCGTGTCGCGGTTCGACGCGATCACTTTTGATTTCTGGGACACGCTCGTTCGAGCTGATACCGCCGCGACTCGAGTGCAGCGTCGCCTTGCCATTGCCGAGGTGCTTGTTAGCCACGGACTTACCGCGGAACATGACGAGATCAATGCTGCATTCGACGAAGCATTTCGTAGGTTCGACGCGTCGTGGGGACTGGGCGAGCAGTTCACCGGTGAACATGCCGCGGAAACAGTGCTCGAGGTTCTCGGACACACGAACGATGAACAGGTCCGTATTCGAATCATCGATGCCTACCTGTCTGCACCGCGCACCATGCAGCTCGACCTCACAGACAACCTCGTTTCGACTTTGAGTGTTCTGAAACAGGCGGGGTTACGCATCGGGATTGTGTGCGATGTCGGGCTCACTCCGTCACCGGTGTTGCGTGACTACCTCGAAGGCCACGGAGTCTTGGCGATGTTTGACCATTGGTCGTTTTCTGATGAGGTCGGCGTGTATAAACCGCACGCCGCCATTTTTGAACATGCACTTGCTGGCTTGGGCGGCATCGATCCATCGCGAGCCGCGCATATCGGCGACCTTCGCCGAACTGATATTGCTGGGGCCAAAGCAATGGGCATGTTGGCGCTGCGTTACCGAGGCGTGACCGATGACGATCCCGAACATGGCCCCGAAGGCGATGTCGTCATCGATGATCATGCCGAGGTACCCAGCGCTCTTGGTCTCTAAACCACGATCTCCGTTGGTTTTGCAGGACGACCGGTGGTTGGCTGTGCCACAGTTAGTCCCCACAACTTCTCAAGGGGGAACTCCCGTGGCACTTGATCCGCAGGCAAAGGTCATTCTCGATTTCATGGCCGAGAGCGGCTTCACGTTTGAAGGGAAGACCCCTGAAGAACTTCGTGAAGGCATGGGCCTCACTGCCATGCCGAGTCCTATCGAACTGGCGAGCATCACCGATCGCACCATTCCTGGTCCCGCCGGTGAGATTCCGGTGCGCATTTATCGTCCAAGCACCGATGCCGGATTGCCGGTCACGGTTTTCTTCCACGGTGGCGGTTGGGTCGTTGGCGATCTCGAATCTCACGACCATTGCTGCCGTGTGATTGCGGCGAAGGCTGACTGCGTTGTTGTGGCCATCGATTACCGCCTTGCCCCCGAAGCCAAGTTTCCTGCAGCAATCGATGACGCGTGGGCGGCCACGGAATGGGTGGCTACGCATGGCGATGAACTGAACGTCGATACATCGCGACTGGCGGTTGCGGGTGATAGCGCGGGTGGAAACCTCGCCGCTGTTGTTGCCAACATCTCTCGTGATCACGAACACGTCGAAATCATTCAGCAGGCACTGATTTACCCCGTCACCGATGGCACTTGCGATCGCCCATCAATGACAGAAAATGCCGAGGGCTATCTGCTCTCCCGCAATGCCATGGACTGGTTCCACGAGCACTACACGGTCACGGTTGAAGATCTCAGCGATCCTCGGTATTCGCCGATTTTTTCTGACCTCGCTGGTGCGCCTCCTGCAGTGGTAGTCACCGCTGGGTTCGATCCGCTGCGGGACCAAGGAAATGCCTACGCTGCGAAACTCGTCGAGGCAGGTGTTGACGTTGATCACATGGAATACGCGGGCATGTTCCATGGGTTCTTCTCGATGGATGCCGGCCTGAACGTCGCCTCGGAAGCTCAAGATCAGGTGGCAGCAGCACTCAAGGACGCTTTCGCTCAGTGACTCGATGGTTGGCGACAACTTGATTCGAAAAACGTAAAAGGCCCGGGCGCAGAGCCCGGGCCTTTTCACTGTGGTCGGGACCGGCGTCGATCCGGTGACCTACCGCTTTTCAGGCGGCCGCTCTGCCAACTGAGCTACCCGACCGTGGAGACCATGTCTCCGTCCCTGACGCCCCGGCGAACCGGTACGACAGTTGGCGGTCCCGACGGGATTTGAACCCGCGACCTCCGGCTTGACAGGCCGGCGTGCACTCCAAACTGCACCACGGGACCAGAAACTGCTGCGTACCCCCAACGGGATTCGAACCCGTGTTACCTGCGTGAAAGGCAGGCGTCCTAGGCCGCTGGACGATGGGGGCTCTTGCGCCGCTAGGGCCTAAAGACCATAGCAGCACCATTCCGTCGGTCCCCAATGCCAGCCATCGACGCGGGTTAGACGCTGGTCTCAGACCGTTCGGGCCAGTGCATCGACGACCGTTCCCACCAGAACCCCGAGGAATTCATAGAGGGCCCATGCCGGAAGTTCGGGGTCGTCAGGCTCAAGTTGAGGGAAGCCGTCTTCGCTGACATCAAGTCTGGTCCCGAGCACGAGCCGGACCGTGTTGAGTCCAATCATCCAGGTCTCAAGTGTGGCGCGATCAAGTTCGGTGTCTCGGGCGGTCGCCGAGACTCGCTCAAGAGCTTCGCGTCGGGTGCGGAGGAGATCGCTATGGACCAGATCGCGGTAGGCCTCGTTCACTGATTCATCAGATGCATGGGCGACAGGGAAGACACGACGAAGCATGGGGTCGCGCCCGGGTGAGTTTTCGTCGTCGAGTGCCGCAAGTACGTCGTCGCACACTGCGGCGATGACTTCACGCAAGTCTTCACGCAGATTGATGATGAATCGATCCGGGCCTTTGCTTTGGATCGTGCGTTTGAATCCGAAGGCCATGTCAGTCCTGTTGCATCGTGGCCCAGAGGCCATGTTCATGCAGACGGAAGACATCGAGTTCTGCTTTTTCCTTCGAACCGTTTGAAACAACGGCACGGCCTTTCTCATGCACGTCAAGCATGAGTGATTCCGCTTTCTCGTTGCTGTAGCCGAACACTTTTTGAAGTACATAGGTCACGTACGACATCAGATTGATCGGGTCGTTCCAGACCAACACGATCCAAGGACGATCAATCGCAAGATTTGTATCGATTGATGGCTCGTCGATTTCTACTGGCGCAACATCTGCTGCTGTTGGTGATCTCATGACGTCGAGGCGAACTTGTCAGTTGGCTCGATCTCAAGGGGTCGCGCGATGAGCGAGAGATCAAATGCCAGTGCAGCGATCCATACGACGACACTGCCGAATACGTGAATGATTACAAGGCCTGGCGGTACTCCGTTGAAGTACTGGATGTAGCCGATCGCTCCCTGTAAGACGATTGCGCCGACGAGATACTTCGCGCGTCGGTCAACTCCACGTGGAGCGCCGGTTCGATGCAGAACAAAAAGCGTGATGATCGTGAGTGTAAGGAAGAGCCACACAGCGCCGCTATGAATGCGCACAACAGTGGTGATGTCGAACAAAAGACGCTTCGCGTTTTCGTCACCGCCATGTGGACCAGTGCCGGTAACAATTGTTCCAGTGAAGATCGTGATGGCAGATACAACGACAAGAAGGCGACCGAGGATGCGGACGTTTCGAGGAACAACAGGTAGCGCCGGAGATTGCGCGTACTTCGAACGTTCGTGAAGAACGAACGCGTTCCAAATCAAGACCATCGACACCACGAAGTGCGCGATGACGAACGGCGGTTGCAGTTCGAACAACACCGTGAGTCCACCGAGAACAATCTGAGCGATCACACCTCCGACAAGTCCAAGCGATAGCCATGTGAGGTCTCGGCGCCGAGGGTTGCGAAGTAAGGAACCAAGCACCGCGAGGATGACCGCAACCGACACCAAACCGGTGACCGTGCGGTTCACGAACTCGATCATGGCGTGATACTCGAAGGGCGCGACGATGCGGTTGTCTTCACACGTTGGCCAATCGGAGCATCCGAGTCCCGACCCGGTCAGGCGGACGGCGGCGCCGCTGACGGTGATGAACACCTGCGCAAGCAGGGCCACGAGGGTGATGCGCCGATAGGCCCGAGGGGAGAGTCGAGGCAATCGCACGGGTCGATGGTACGGGAGTGGACTCCGGCTTCCCCAACCCCACTGGCCCAGCGCTGTGTGGAGCCGGGGTTGGCTGCCGTCCCGATTGTCCGGTTCTGGACCTAGACCCCTAGCATCAGGCCCGATGGAATCGGTCGCGCAACCACCCCTCGCTGCGCGATTGCGCGGGTATGTAGCCCTCACAAAACCTCGCATTATCGAGCTTCTGCTCATCACGACCGTGCCCACGATGATCGTGGCCGAGCAGGGTCTCCCTTCGTGGTGGCTGATGGTGGCGACTGTCCTCGGCGGCACCGCCGCGGCCGGTGGCGCCAACGCCATCAACATGTATGTCGACCGAGATATCGATGCCCTCATGCGGCGGACCCGCAACCGGCCATTGGTGACTGGGCTTCTCAAGCCCCGAAACGCCTTGATTTTCGCTATTGGGCTCGAAGTCGTGGCCTTTATGTGGCTCTGGGCCTTTGTGAACCTGCTCAGTGCCGTGCTGGCCGTGGCTGCCTGCCTGTTCTATGTCTTCATCTACACGCTGTGGTTGAAGCGCACCTCGAGCAGCAACATTGTGATCGGCGGCGCCGCAGGCGCTGCTCCGGTGCTTATCGGCTGGTCAGCAGTGACCAATTCGCTGGCCTGGGCTCCCGTGCTGCTTTTCGCCATCATTTTCTTCTGGACCCCGCCCCATTTCTGGGCTCTGGCCATTCGCTACGAAGAGGACTACACGGCGGCCAATGTTCCGATGCTCCCGTCAGTGGTTTCTCGTCACGAAACAGCCATTCGGATCCTCATCTATACCCTCATCGTCTGGGCCCTCACGATTGCCTTCATCCCCGTGGGCGATATGGGATGGATCTATGGGGTCCTTGCCGCGGGGCTGGGCGGGTTTTTCACCTTTTTGTCCGTGCAATTACTGCGCGATCCGACCACAGCACGAGCCATGCGCCTGTTCACCTTTTCCATCACTTGGGTGACGTTGCTGTTCGCCGGAATGGCCCTCGACCAACTGGTTCGGTCGGGTCTCTGAGTTCTGGCCTCGGCCGGTTCCATCTCGGTTTGGAAGAATCCGACCGATGGTTTTCAATGGGGCATCGGGGCGTGTGTAGGGTAAGAACCGTCCCGCCCTTGATCCGGAGGGTCCCCCCTTCGGTCGAGACCGGCCCGTGCCGGCCCGAGTGTGCACGCTCGTACGAGGTCCTTACAGAACATGGCTCTAACCGATACCCGACCGGAAACCGGTACCGACGCAAGTGCGGTCGCCCCTTCCGTCGTACCCAGCCCTCTCACCATCTTCGGAACCGGTGACCACAAAGCCGTTGGCACGTTCTACGTGTTGGCCGCGTTGGTCTTCGGAATCGCTGGTTGGGTTGCCGCAGCGCTTTCTCTCGGACACGAGGTCGGATCCAATTCCTTCCTTAGCGGTTCGACAGCAATGCAACTGGGCCAAACCTCGAATTTGGGCCTTATTTTATTGGTGATTGTGCCGCTGTTCCTTGGCCTTGGCACGTACATCGTTCCGTTGCAGGTCGGTGCAAGCACGGTTGCGTTCCCACGTGCAGCTGCTGCCGCGATGTGGACATGGTTGCTTTCGTCGGGCGTCTTTATTGTTGCGTCGTTCATCGACGGTGGCTTCGGCGGTTCGCGCGAAAAGTCCGTCAGCCTCACGCTCATGGCCCTCGGCGGTCTGATCGTTGCGTTGCTTCTCGGCACCGTTTGTGTGCTCACAACCGCGGTCACACTTCGTACGCCGGGCATGACGCTCGACCGAGTCCCGATGTTCTCGTTCTCGATGCTCGTCGGCGGAGCGATCTGGTTGCTCACGTTGCCGGTGTTGCTCGCCAACTTGCTGCTGATTTGGGTCGACCACCGCTACAACGGAGGCACGACCTTCGGTGCTGGCGCCATTCAGTTCGATCAGGTGTTGTGGATCGCTTACGAGCCACAGATCTACGCTTTCTTGATTCCTGGCCTCGGTATCGTCGCCGATGTGATTGCCACCCTGACCGGCGCCCGCCTCGGTCAGCGCAACATTCTTCTGCTCGCCATTGGCGCCTTCGGGGTTCTTAGTGTTGGCGCTTGGGCGCAGCCCGCCATCTACCCCTCGGCCTCGGACGATCTCGTATGGCAGGCCATGGGGCTTCTCATGCTGCTTCCTACCCTGTTGTTTTTCGGCGGCGTTGCCAAAGCCTTCAAAGACGGCAAGCCTTCCCTGAAGAGCCCGCTCGGCCTCGCTGTCGTGTCGCTGCTCTTGACCTTGTTGGCCGTGCTTGCTGGAGCATTGCTTGCGATCACCCCGCTTGAACTTCGTGTCTCTGGTTTCTTTGCCGCCGGCCAATACGTTCTCGCCATTGCTGCTGCGCTCGCTGCTGCTGCTGCGGGTATTGGTTATTGGGGTCCGAAAATGACCGGTGGTCATTCGGCCGACGGTTTAGGCAAGCTCAACGTTCTCGTCCTGCTCGGGGGCGGAGCCCTTGGCGGACTTTCGCTTTGTGTGCTGGGCTTCTCGAATCGCTTCACCGGCCTCGAAGGCGCTCATGATTCTCTCGTAATCGTTTCGTCGATCGGGTGCGCGTTGCTCGCCTTGGGCGGAGCACTTGCCCTTCTCGGTCTTCTTAGCGGCGCTCGTAAAGGTGCCCCCGAAGCCGCCGCCGATGCATGGGGCACGGGCCAGACCCTCGAATGGGCCTGTCCCTCTCCACCGCCCACCGGTAATTTCGGTGACCTCGCAATTGTCCGTTCGCCCGAGCCGTTGCTCGATGAGGAGGTCTGAGCATGACCGCCCACGTCCTTCCCCCCGCTCCTGCAGTTCAGCGCCCCCGCGTGCTGGTCGTCGGCGCGGCGTTTGCTGCAGCAGCATCGTTCACGGTCTTCATCGGCCTGATCGGTATCTACCTTGCGGCACGCGTTGATGTCGTTGGTTCGGGTACGGCGTGGTTGCCCGAGGGCGCCACCATTCCCTTGCAGCAGCCCAACACGATGTTCATCACGCTCATCATGTCGGTCTTCACGATGCAGTGGGCCGTTGCTGCGATCGCCAAGAACGATCGAGTGAACTCTTACTTGGCGATGGGCCTCACCCTCATGTTGGGTATCGCCACGATCGTCATGACGACCTATCTCTGGTATCTCATGGAGCTCGATATCGCTTCAGGGATTCAGGGAGTGTTGATTTACACAATCACCGGCGCACACATTGTGATGCTGGTGCTGGCGATGATTTTTGTCGCCCTCATGGGCCTTCGGGCCCTCGGCGGGCAGTTCACTGCTCGCCAACACGATGGCATTACCGCCGCCGCTGTTTTTTGGTACGCGATGGTTGCCGTCTATGCCCTGATCTGGATCTCCATCTACGTCACCAAGTAGGCCGCCATGCTCTCCTCGCGGATGTTCACAACAGCGTTTCGGTTTTTCGCCGGTCTGGCGACCTTCTCGCTGATCGCCGCGTTCGTTAGCGGATTCACCAGCGAGACCCAGTCGCCGATAAACCGCGTGATGGGCCCGCTCACCCTCGGCTGGAAGGGTGGCATCGGAAATCACTTCGCTTACACCATCTTCGTGGGACTGGCCGTTGCCGCTGCCACATTGGCGGGCCTGCTTATTGCGTTTCGCGATGCTGATCCTGAGGCAGAAGCTCAGGTCGTGCATACCGAATCAGTGCCCCTGACCCGTGCTCCAGTGGGCGTGAATTATCTGCCTGCCCTTGGTGCTCTGGCATTTATTCTTCTTCTCATCGGTGCTGCGACCGAAAGTGGCGGCCTGATGTACGCCGCAGTTGCGACGTTGTTGGTCGTGGCCTTCACCTGGACACTGCGGACATGGGCTGAGCGCGCCACGGGCGACGATCACACCAACGCCGAGATCTACCACCGCTTCATTGACCCGTTCCGGGTTCCGGTCATTTCGCTCCTGCTTATCGGCTTGGTCGCCATTGGCCTGTCGCGTGTTCTTCTTTCGGTCTCGAAGGTCGGTTCGGTTTGGGTCTTCGGCTTGGTCGCGCTGTTTTTCTTCCTTGTCGCTGTGCTTCTGGCGCTCAAGCCTTCTTCCGGCAAGTGGGTCACGACGGCGGTCGTGGTTCTTGGTGCTATCGCCATCGTCGCTGCGGGCATTGCCGGCGCGGTCATCGGAGAGCGCGACATCGAACATCACGATCCAGCGGCTCACACCACCGAAGGCGCCATTGGTGTGGCCCCCGGGGCACCCGTTGTGATCCGGGGCGGGAACCCGGCGTGAGCATGCCTTCTTTTCGATCGATGCTGATCAGAGCGGAATCCTCCGCTCGGTTGGCGCGTTTGGCTCAGACTGGTGAACACTTTGTTCACACCGATCAGTACTGCAGCAGTCCTAGTGGCCGCGGCCTTGAGTCGTCGGTTCGTTCGCCCCGGAGTGGGTTCATCCCCGCCTCTCGAGGAGAGTAAATGCAGCGCCTTCCAAAAATTGTCCGCATCCTTGCGGTAATCTCGTTCACGGTCGTGGTGGTGCTTTTTGCCGCACTCATCGTGAACTCGTTTCAAAACAGCGGCAAGCCGCTTTCTTCTCTTGCTCCCGAAGGCCCTTCGGCGGAAAGCATTCAGCGGCTCGTTATCCCCGTGACATCAATTGCGGGAATTGTTTTTGTTCTTGTCATCGGCGCCATTGTCTTCATCACGTGGAAATTCCGCGAGCGTAAGGACTCAGATCCCGACGAGTTCCCGTCGCAGATTCACGGCAAGACCACTCTCGAAATTGGTTGGACGATTCTTCCCGCACTCATCCTCGCTGGCATCGCTGTCGGCACGGTGTTGACGATCATTAATCTCAATCGTGAGGAACCCAACTCCATCCAGGTTCAGGTCGCCGGTCAGCAGTGGTGGTGGCAGTACAAGTACGACGTCAATAACGATGGCAATTTCGATGGTCCCGAAGACATCACCACCTCAACCGAGATGGTCGTTCCTGCAGGTCGGCCGATACAGGTCACGACCACATCAAACGATGTCATCCACTCGTTTTGGATTCCTGGCCTGAACGGCAAGCGAGATGCTGTTCCCGGACTGCGTAACCCGCTCAAACTGCAAGCAGATGAACCCGGAGTCTTCCGCGGTCAGTGCACCGAGTTCTGCGGCCTTTCTCACGCCAATATGCGCATGCTTGTGCGCGCTGTTTCAACCAGCGACTACGACGGTTGGGTGCGGAATCAGCTGAAGGATCACGCAGCGGACCCCACCGATCCCGTTGCCGCTGAAGGCAAAAAAGTCTGGCTGTCACTCTGCGCGCAGTGCCACGTCATCAATGGAATTAATGACGCCAAGATGAAGGAAACGCCGCCTCCGCTTGTCTCGGGCGTAGCGCCGAATCTCACGCATCTCATGACCCGCGGAACATTCGTTGGATCAATCTTCAATCTCTATGAACCGGTGAGTTCCGACGGATCGCCATTACTGATGAGCGATGTTGCCGCTGCCGGCGATCCGGGCGCTGCACTCACGGGCGGCAAGGTCGATACTGCAACCGTCAACCGTGTGACGCTGGAAGCTTGGTTGCGCAACGCACCAGCACTCAAGCCGATGTATCCGCAGGGCGGACGCGGCATGCCAAATCTGAACCTCACTGAAGAGCAGATCGACCAACTGGTCGCATTCCTCGAGACGCTGAACTGAGTTTTGTGATGAATATCCGCACCGCATTCTTTGGAGTTGGTCATGGCACTAACTGAAGACCGCCCCCTCGCCCTTCCTTCGGGTGATTCCAACGACGGTTACACGCCCACCGGTGTGTTCACGCGTCCGTCGGCCGAGACCGGGCCGCGCTCATGGTTCACCACTGTCGATCACAAAAAAATCGGCATTATGTACGGCGCCGCGGCAATTTTCTTCTTCATCATTGGTGGCGCTGAGGCGCTACTGATTCGTATGCAGTTGTGGGCCCCCAGAGGATCACTGCTCAGTGCCAATCTCTACAACCAGGTCTACACAATGCACGGAACGACGATGGTTTTCCTCGTCGTCATGCCTATTGGTGCAGCGTTTGCGAACTATCTGATTCCGTTGCAGATCGGCGCGCGCGACGTCGCGTTTCCCCGAATCAACGCATTCAGTTTCTGGGCGTTTTTGGCCGGTGGCGTTTTCCTCAACTCAAGTTGGTTGCTGGGTGGTGGTGCCGACGGCGGTTGGTTCATGTACGCACCAAACAGCGGCGTGGTCTTCTCGCCAACCCATGGTGTTGATTTCTGGAACCTTGGTCTCATTATCACCGGTATCGCCTCGCTTACCGGTGCAGTGAACCTCATAGTCACGGTGCTCAACATGCGAGCTCCGGGCATGACACTTATGCGAATGCCGATCTTTACCTGGATGGCACTCGTCTCGCAGTTCTTGCTGCTCTTTGCGATCCCGGTTCTTACGTCGGCGCAGGTCCTGCTCATGCTTGACCGTTTGTTCGGCGCAAACTTCTTCAACGTTGCGAAGGGTGCCAACCCACTTTTGTGGGAGCACTTGTTCTGGATCTTCGGACACCCCGAGGTGTACCTCATGATCCTCCCGGCATTTGGCCTGGTTTCGGAGATCCTTCCGACCTTCGCTCGCAAGCCGATCTTCGGTTACCCATTCATCGTGTTCTCCGGTATCGCTATTGGCTTTATGGGTTGGGGCGTATGGGCCCACCACATGTTCGTGTCCGGCATCGGGCCGATCTCGGTGACCGCGTTCTCGCTCACCACGATGTTCATCGCGGTGCCAACGGGCGTGAAGATCTTGAACTGGACCGCCACGATGTGGGGCGGCAAGTTGAACTTTTCTGCGCCGATGCTGTTCTCGATCGGTCTTGTCACGATGTTCACCATCGGTGGCCTCTCCGGTGTGATGCACTCGGTTTCCCCGATGGACACGCAGCAGACCGATACCTACTTCATCGTCGCCCATTTCCATTACGTGCTCTTTGGTGGAGCATTCTTCGGATTCATGGGCGGCTTCTACTTCTATTGGCCGAAGGCGTTTGGCTACATGCTCAATGAGAGCATCGGTAAAGCCAACTTCTGGCTGATGCTTCTTGGCTTCAACCTCACCTTCGCCCCGATGCACGTCCTCGGACTTCAGGGCATGAGCCGCCGTATTTACACCTATGACGCCGGCTACGGGTTCGAATTCTGGAACAAGGTCGCCACTATTGGTGCGTTCACACTTGCCAGCAGTATCGCCCTGTTTATCTTCAACATTTTCTATAGCAAGTCGAAGGCCAAGAATCTTCCGCCGGTCGGTCCCGACCCGTGGGATAGCCGCACAATCGAATGGATGGTCCCGTCTCCGACGCCGGCCTACAACTTCGATCCAATCCCAACAGTTACCCGTGTCGATGACTTCTGGTATCGCAAGTATGGCGAAACCAAGGACGGCAAGCTCGTGCGCATCGCCTCGACGGCTGAGGTCGCACAGCAGCGCAACGATGGCAAGGGAGTTCACCTTCCATCACCGTCCTATTGGCCGATCGTTTTGGCCTTCGGCCTTCCGATCGTGGCCTACGGACTCATCTTCAGCCTTTGGCTCGCGCTTATCGGCGGCATCGTTGTTGTGGCTGCTCTTTACGGCTGGATTATGGAACCACCGGACGATCCCGACAAGGCTCACGACGATCATGGCCCCGAGGCGCATGCCTCCGGTGGTGGCGACGCCGCAGTTTCCGACTCCGCAGACGGAGTGAAAGAGGTCGAGACCGTTGGCTGAGTCGCTGACCTCCCGCCCGACGCTGGCCGCGGCCGACGCGCAACAGGCGCACGCGCACATCGATGCCGATACCAACACCGGAATCTCCAATACCAAATTGGGCATGTGGTTGTTCCTGGCTTCGGAGTGCTTGCTGTTCGGCGGCTTGATCACCACCTATCTGCTCTACAGGCGTCCGCTTGAAGGTCCGACCGCGCAAGAGATTTTCGATATTCCGTTTACGTCGACCTCGTCGTTCGTTCTTCTCATGTCGTCACTCACCATGGTGTTGGCTGTTTCGGCCATCGAGCGTGGAGAGCATCAGCGCATGCGCGTTTGGCTCGGCGCAACTGCTGTTCTCGGTGCAACATTCATGGCTGGTCAGATCTACGAGTTCACTGTGTTCGTTCGCGAAGGTCTCGGGTTTACCACCAGCCGATTCAGTTCAGCGTTCTACACACTCACTGGCTTCCACGGCATCCACGTCACGGTCGGCATCATCATGCTCGTCTCGGTCGTGCTTTTATCGCTGCGGGGCAAGATTCCGGAACACAAGGCTGAGACCGTCGAAATCGTCGGCCTGTACTGGCACTTCGTTGATGTCGTTTGGGTCGTCATCTTCGCCGTCGTGTACCTCATCCCAACCTGATCGAGGACCATCACATGACCATCACCTCACATGACAACGTCCCCACCACTGCCCTCGATGGTGCAGTCAAGGACTATTCGCGCGACAAGGTCTATGTCCTGACCGCGATCTTCCTTGCGGTTCTCACCATCATCGAAGTCTTCACGTATGCCGCGCCGGATTTTCCGATTTGGGCCGATGAACTCCTGATCCCGGTGCTCATGATCCTGATGGCCGTGAAGTTCTTCACGATTCTGTACATCTTCATGCATCTGAAGTTCGACAAGCCGATCCTGACTCGCATCTTTTATTCGGGCTTGGTTCTTGCGATGCTTGTGTACCTCGCGATGTTGACGACCTTCCGTTTTTGGTTCTAGTAGCACCGCCAGAACGAGCGATGGCCCTGACTGGTCACGCGCACTCTCACGCACAAGACTGAGATCATGTTCTCAGCGATGCCCTCCTTCGCAGCCCATTGGGAAGTCTGGGGGTTGGTACTTGCTGTAGTTGCGGGCGGTCTCTTTGTTGCGAAAGTGATTGGTCCGAAAGTTGTCGAGCCGGGCACTCAGGTGGTGTCGAGACGTCAGGCCATTTCTTTTTGGTTGGCTGTTGCCTTTATGACGGCGGTGTCGGTGTGGCCGCTTCATGACATCGCCGAACAACGACTTTATTCAGGGCACATGTTTCAGCACCTTGTGCTGACGATGATTGTCCCGCCACTCTTTCTTCTCTCGTGTCCGAGGTGGTTGGCCGAACTCTTCGTGGCGTCGGGTGGGCGGTTATGGCGAGTTATTCGAGTACTCGCAACTCCGATTTTGGCGTTCGCGTTGTTCAACTCGTTCAACATGCTCAGTCATATGCCGCAGTTCGTGAATACCTCGACATCGAACGGGCCATTCCATTTCACCGCACACATTCTTTTCGTGGTCACTGCTCTCATCATGTGGTTGCCGGTTTGCGGGCCTTGGCCTGAACTGCGGCTCTCGATACCAGGTCAGATGGTGTACCTGTTTGCCCAATCAATTCTTCCCACGCTTCCGGCGGCGTGGCTGTGGCTCTCTCATTCGGTGGTGTACGACGCGTACGACCAACCCATTCGATTGTGGGGGATCTCGGCGAAGAGCGATCAAGAGGTTGCTGGCCTCATTATGAAAGTGATTGAAGCGGCATACCTCTGGGGAATTATCGGTGTGCTGTTCTTTCGGTGGGCGGCACGTCACCACAATGCCGATCAAGAGGGCCTCTATCTCACCGAACGTGAGATTCTTGAATGGGAAGCAGGCGAGCGTGGAGGCCTTGATAGTTCATCGGTCGACGCACCGCGCACCGCGTCACCGTCGTAGCTATTCCCAGCGGAAGAATTTGATCGCTGCGAGCGGCGCAAGGACAGCCCACACGGCAAGAACGACCCAGGCCGAGCCGGCAGAAGCAGCACCGCTGCGCAGGCAAGACTGCAGCACTTGACTGAGTGCCCCCGAGGGCAGCACCTTGCCGATGGTGCCCAGGAAACCCGGCATTTCGCTGAACGGAATGATCATTCCACCGAGCAGAAGCAGCAGTAGGTAAAGGCCGTTGGCCAACGCCAGTGTGACGGTTCCGCGCAACGTGCCTGCCATCAGCAAGCCAATGCCACCGAACGCGAATGCGCCGAGCACGACAGCAGGAATTGCCAGCCATGGAGTACCGCCGGGATTCCAACCGAGGGCGAACGCGGCAACAACGATGAGTGCGATCTGCACGATGAGAAGAATTTTCACCATGCCGATTTTGGCGAGTACCCAACGACCGCGGCCGAGTGGTGTGGCGCCGAGTCGCTTGAGCACTTTGTAATGACGTTCGAACCCGGTACCAATGGCGAGCGCGACCATTGCGTTGGACATGACGGCCAAAGCGATGATGCCGGGCGCAAGAAAGTCAACCCGCTTGTCGACGCCGGTAGGGATCGGCAGCACTTTGACTGCTGAGAAGAACACGAGCAGTAAAAGCGGAATCGCAACATTGACGAGCAACTGTTCGCCGTTGCGAAGGCTGAGCATCAATTCAGAACGCGTCTGTGCAAGTAGCGCTTTCACCGACGGGATCTCCGGCGACGAGAAGGTGTGGGTTCTGGCGCTTTTGCGTCTGCATCGGCAGTGAGTCGTAAGAACACGTCTTCGAGGCGCTGGCGACCGGCGCGCAGATCGGCGAGCGGAAGATCCATTTCAGCCAACCATGCCGTGATCGCCGCAACCATCGAAGGAGTAGCGGCAGAAGCGACGACGTATTCGCCCGGCGATGCTTCGGTGACGACAGCGCCTATTCGCTCGCCGAGCGACGAAACATCGAGCCCCGATGGTGCGCCGAAGCGAACCTCGTCACCTTGTGAAGCACGCATGAGTTCGGTGGGGGTTCCGTCAGCGAGCACAACACCGTGATCGATGATCACGACATGATCTGCGAGTTTCTCGGCTTCTTCAAGATCGTGGGTGGTGAGCAGCACGGCCACACCGCGATCACGAAGATCGGCGATGACGCGGCGGATGAGTTGTCGGCCGGCGGGGTCGATGCCGGCAGTCGGTTCATCGAGGAACGCGACATTGGGTCGGCCAACCAGAGCCAGAGCGAGAGAAAGCCGTTGTTGTTCGCCACCCGACATTGAGCGCCAGGTCGAGGATCGGTGATCGGCCAAACCCACAAGTTCAAGCAGTTCATCGGGGTTGATGGGGTCGTCGTAGTACGACGCGAATAGGCGCAACGCTTCGCCCGGACGCATGCCGGTGGCCACTCCGCCAGACTGCAGCATTACGCCGATGCGGGCCACGAGTTGGCGGTGATCGGCGACGGGATCGAGGCCAAGAACTCGTACCGAACCGGCGGTGGGTCGGCGGTAACCCTCGAGGGTCTCGACCGTGGAGGTCTTTCCCGCTCCGTTGGGGCCGAGCAGAGCAGTGATCTGCCCGGGCATGGCGGCAAACGACAGGCTGTTGACGGCGATTCGATCGCCATAGCGAATGGTGAGGTTGTTGACCTCGATCGCAGGCGGGGACTCAGGAGAAACCACGATCTGACGCTACCGGGCCGACGACTACGGTTCAGAACCGTGATCGACGTTCGCCGAATCCGTTCTGACTACGATGCCGTGCGTGCCTCGCTGGCCCGCCGTGGCGACGAAGGGGCATTGCGCGACCTCGCTCAGGTCGCTGAACTCGACGAGAAGAGCCGTCAGATCTCTGCTGAGCGCGATGATCTGCGGGCAAAAGTCAATGGTCTGTCCAAAGAGGTGGGCCAGCTGCGTCGCGATGGCGATACCTCTGGGGCCGAAGCGTTACAGGAACAGAGTCGTGAACTTGGCGATCGCGAACGTGAAGTTGCCGCCGCCGCCGACGAGGTCGCCGGCCAGATCCGCGACCTCCTTTTGCACATCCCGAATCTTCCGTCGCCCGATTGTCCCGATGGTGCAAGCGAGGCCGACAACGTCGAGGTGAAACGCGTTGGTGTTGGCGATGATCCGGCTGCGTGGGCCGAACACCAGCGCGTTCCGCACTGGGACATCGGCACCGAACTTGGCATTCTCGATTTGGAACGCGCCGTGAAGATGTCCGGCGCGATGTTCACGATGTTCCGCGGCCAGGGCGCCACGTTGTCTCGAGCTTTGTGTCAGGTCGCGCTTGATCGCAATGCCGATGCGTTCGAAGAGGTTCGCCCGCCAACTGTTGTGCTGACCGAAACAATGATCAGCACTGGTCATCTTCCCAAGTTCATCGACGATGCATATCACCTTGAACGCGACGATCTATGGGCCATCCCCACCGCTGAAGTTCCGCTTACGTCGTTAGCTCGCGATGAAATTCTGCTCGGTGCCGATCTCCCGATGCGCCTTATGGCACAAACCGCATGCTTCCGTCGTGAAGCCGGTTCGGCCGGACGTGACACCCGTGGGTTGTTGCGCGTTCATGAGTTCGACAAGGTCGAAATCCTCGCGTATTCCACACCGGAACAAGCACCTGCACTTCACGAAGAACTTCTGGCTCGCGCGGAAGGACTCATTGGTGCGCTGGGGCTCACGTACCGAGTGCTCGATCTGTGCACCGGCGATATCGGAAACTCTTCGGCGCGCACATTCGATATCGAGGTGTACGCACCCGGCGTCGATCAGTGGCTCGAAGTTTCTTCGGTGTCATGGTTTACCGACTACCAGGCTCGTCGCGCCAACATTCGTTACAAGGTCGAGGGCGCGAAGGGCAACGAGGTCGCCCACACGTTGAATGGTTCTGCGCTTGCCGTGCCGCGTGTTTGGGCCGCGGTTATGGAAACACATCGCCAGCCCGATGGCACCGTGCGTATTCCTGAGATTCTGCTGCCGTACATGCGCGGCGCAACCTCAATCGGCTGATTCGTAGGTGATTCTCCTCCGTCGATTCGCTGTGATTGCGGTCGGTGGCGTACTTGGTTCGTGGATGCGCTGGCGATTGTCGGTGTGGTTTCCTGTTGCGCCGGGAACATTTCCCACGACAACGCTCGCTGTCAATCTTGTTGGTTCTGCGCTCATTGGCGTTGTGTTGGTGCTGTTTCTTGATCGACAACCGCCACGACTGCTCAGTCATTCGTTTCTCGGCACCGGCATTCTCGGCGCGTTCACGACGTTCTCAACATTCACTATTGAGAGCGCAGAGTTGTTGAGGCAATCGAAACCTCTGACCGCGTTCGTGTATGTCATTGCCTCCGTTGTCGGTGGAGTCTTCGTTGCGTTGGCATCGATGCGAGTTACGCGTCGAGCGATTCACCTAGAGGCCGCAACATGACCGCTTGGATTGTCGTTGGCCTCGCTGGCGCTCTTGGGGCGATGAGCCGCCACGCAGTGGATATCGGGCTGCGGCGTTGGTTCCCTAAGGGTCCGTCGATCGGCATTCTTGTGGCGAACCTTCTTGGTTCGTTTGTTCTCGGAATCGTTGTCGGAGTTTCCGCAACGCAAATGATTGATGAGAACCTCCGCCTCGGGGTTGCTGCCGGGTTCTGCGGAGCATTCACCACGTTCTCGACGTTTTCTGCCGAACTCGCCGGTCTCGTGAATGATCGCAACCACCGAATGTTGGTGGAGTGGACGGCGATGATGGTGCTTGGTGGCGGCCTCGCTGCCTACGCCGGCATTGTTCTTGGGCGCGTTTGATGACTTGGGCTTGGTGTGGGCAAGAAACCTGGAGTGAACTGGACCAATGAGCGCAGCCCCGGAACTCGATGTCTTACGTGCGGAACTCCAGGAAAAGGGCTTGCGTCGCGCCGAGCTGCTTGACGACCCATTCGCTCAGTTCGATGCATGGTTCGAGTTCGCCAAGAGTGTGGATACCCATGAGCCTCACGCCATGGTGCTTTCAAGTGTCGGTGCTGACGGAATGCCGTCGTCTCGACATGTGCTGTTGAAAGGTATGGATCACGGCTTTGTGTTCTTCACGAATTACACGAGCCAAAAAGGTCGTGAACTCACTGATCACCCGCAGGCGTCAATCTGTTTCCCTTGGAACATTCTTTCTCGCCAAGTTCGAGTTGTCGGCACTGTTGAGAAAGTGACCGAGGCGGAAAGTGATGAGTACTTCAGTACCCGACCACGCGGTAGTCAGATTGGCGCGTGGGCCTCACAGCAAAGTGAAGTGATGGCCGACCGATCTGTTCTTGAATCGCGCTGGGCGGAAACCGACGCGCGGTTTGAGGGTATGGATGTTCCTCGTCCGCCCCATTGGGGTGGATTCCGTGTGCTGCCGAGCGAGATTGAGTTCTGGCAAGGTCGACAGTCACGATTGCATGATCGATTCCGCTACACCGCCGACGCGTCACAGAAAACTGGTTGGCGCGTGGAACGACTCAACCCCTAAGTGCGTATCTGTTAGGGCAGCACCTTCATCACTTCTTCGGCCAATAGATGAATGTGGTCGAGATCATCCATGTCGAGAATCTGTAGGTATAAGCGCGTGGCACCGGCTTCAGCGAATGACGCGATCTTGTCGAGCACCTGCGCAGGTGAACCGGCAGCACCGTTCTGAAGAAGTTCGTCAACCTCACGGCCGATGTTCTGTGCACGGCGCGCGATTTCTGCATCGTTGGCGCCGACACACAACACCTGTGCAACCGAATAGATCATCGATTCCGGATCGCGACCGCGTGCTTCACATGCGGCGCGCACGATGTCGCAAGACGCTCGATAGATCTCGACTGGAGGGAACGGAAGGTTGAATTCGCTGGCGTATTTCGCGGCTAGGGCAGGTGTGCGCTTGGGGCCGTAGCCACCCATGATGATCGGCGGGCCACCAGCCTGAACGGGCTTGGGGATCGCAGGGGAACCCACGATGGTGTGATGTTGCCCTTCGAACGAATACTGCGAATCGAGCGGTGTATTCCACATACCGGTAATGATTTCGAGCTGCTCTTCAAGAATGTCGAAGCGTTGACCAAGTGTGGGGAACGGAATGCCATACGCGGTGTGCTCGGCATCGAACCAACCAGCACCCAGACCAAGTTCGATGCGTCCGTCGCTCATGTCATCGATCTGCGCAACGGCTACTGCAAGCTGGCCGGGCAAACGGAACGTTGCCGAAGCGACGAGCGTGCCAAGTCGAATGGCGCTGGTCTCTCGTGCGATTGCACCGAGCGTGACCCAAGAATCGGTAGGGCCGGGCATCGGATCGCCAGCGCCCATGCGCAAGTAATGATCGGAGCGGAAGAAGCCGTCGAACCCGAGTTGTTCGGCAAGTTGCGCAACCGCGAGTTGTTGACGATACGAAGCGCCCTGCTGGGGTTCAACAAAGATGCGAAGTTCCATGCGCCGAGGCTACTTGTCGTCGGCCCGGGCTTTGCTGAGCAACGCGATGAACACGACCAGCGCAATCACGAGGCCGAGGATGAGTCCGATACGAGTCGGGCCAACGTCGTTGATCCATTGCGTGATGTGGCCGTTGATGTTGAACATCCAGCCGGCGATTCCGCCGCCTGACGTGTTGCCGCTCAGAACGCGTAGTTCGTACCAGCCGTAATAGGCGACATACAGACCAGCAAGAACGAGCAATACGCCAGAGATGCGATTGATATACGGGAGCACGCCGCGCATCTTCTTCACGATTCCTTGGCGAGCGAGTGCGATCGCGAGTGTGAGCACGATCAGCACAAGTCCCATGCCGAGCGCGTAGGCAATAAATGCGCCGAGACCAACAAAAAAGTTCTGCTGATCAATAACCGTTGAGATCGCCGCGATGAACAACGACAACGTGCAGCTCAGTGAAACGAGGGCATAGGAAATACCGAACACGAAGACTGATCCAAGTTCGCGACCTTCGGGGCCTTTCGAAATCTTCGGCAAACTCACGGTGATTTCGCGACCCATCAGCAAACGAATGCCGAGGATTACCAGAACAACTCCCAACACAATGGTGAGCCAGGGCAACTTGTCGTTGATGGAAGAAAGAATCGGATCAAGAACGAGTCCGAGAACACCGAACACCACAACAAAGCCAGCCGTCATTGCTGCGCCCACGGCGAGTGCACGCAGAACGGTTGCGTCGGCTCGGCCCTCTGTGTCTCTCGCGTTCTCGAGTCCTAAGAAATACGACAGATACGCCGGCAACATGGCGAAGCCGCACGGATTAAACGTGGCGACCATGCCAACACCAAACGCGTAAACGATCGCCGAGTTCATGTCAGTTACCGGTGGCGGTCTTCACGAGTTCGGTGAACTGAGCTTGGGTGAGCGCACCCGAGTGCGTGGCCAGAATAGTTCCGTTTGACGCCACGAGGACGGTGTAGGGGAGTCCGATTCCACCAAGCGAGCGCAGAATCGACCCATTGACATCGCGTCCAAGCGGATAGGTCACGCCGGTTCGATCGGCCATCGCTTGTCCGAGTTCGGGGGGTTCCAGATAATCAAGACCAAGAATGTCGACGTCGTTGCGGTTGGCCTGCCACACTTTTTCCAGTGCGGGCATTTCGGTTACGCATGGAACACAGGTTGATGACCACACATTGATCAGAAGCGGTTTGCCGTTCGGTGCGAGTTCTTTGGTTGAGCCGTCGAAGGCGACGTAGGTGAGTTTCGGCAACCTGGTGCCGGCCACGTCGTTGGTGATGACGAGTTCAGGTGGTTGCGTGGCGTTGGGGTCGAGCTTGGTGACATCCGACGATGTCGTTGACGAACCGCCCGAGAACGACAGAATCAGGGCGATTGCGAAACCCACGACGATCAGCCCCGCCACGGTGAGCGGGAGATAACGGCGCATGGCCGAACGGGGTTGGGGAGGAAGCGGTGCGGGTTCCATATGAGATCCGACTGCGAGATGCAGTTCCGACCGTACTTGGAGCCCCGCACCACTCCCAATCACCTCTCGACCAGGGGCCGTTTTGGTGACAGGTCCGACTGTCCGAGGCTGCAGGTGGGATCGGCTCGGGGGCGGCGATCCCACCCGGCTGCGGGCAGGTGGTTGCTAGGCGGAGCGCAACCAGGACTGAAGATGCACCGGCACGGGGATGTCGGGCAGCTCATCCTCGACTCGAGCGAGCTTCGGCGGGCGGCCGCGGCGACGCTTGGTGGCGAGGATCTTTCCGTTGATGAACATTTGTCCACCCCACACGCCCCATGGCTCGTGGCGCTCAATCGCCCCTTCGAGACACTCGACGATCACCGGACAGGTCGAACAGATCGACTTGGCGATGGCGATGTCCTGGAGCTCTTCAGAGAAATAGACGCCGGTCAACGTTGCATTGAGGTCGTTGCATGCGGCGTCGGCCCTGACGGCCGGTGAGATGTCGTCGAGCGTCTCGGCGAGCATCGGTTCATTCCTTTCGTGGGTGCACCGTGGTGCATTGGGGTGGGGAGTTGAGGGACAGGCGTAGGTGGATGGAAGTTGGTGGATGGGGCGTGGCCGCACATGAAGAAAGGCCGCCGGGGGAACCCGGCGGCCTCAGTGCATGTACGCAGTGGTTACTGCGTCAGCTCAGAGATCGCCGGGACGGGTGCTTATGACCGAAGGTCGTAAAAGCGTTGGTCCCGGTGGCATACCAAGTGGCGGAAATGGTCACGTTGGCTCGCGATGCCACAGGCGCGAGGGTGGCCGGAATGGCCGAATTACGCGGTGCGGAGGCGGTCGTGAACATGAACTCCACCGAACCATGCCTGTAGTGGCCCCGTCAACTGAATTAATGGAAATTGGCCTATTCCCGTTCCTGCCAAGGGATCGGGGGCTAGCGTCGCTGGTCATGGGAAACGCGGATTCGGCGGCGGGACAGGGCTCAACCCGGCGATCTGAGCGCGAAAACGGGGCCAGCCGAGTACTGCCTCTACCGACTTCGGGCCGGATTTTTCGGCGCGAACGAAGAGTGCGGTTGGGCGATGTCGATGCCACTGGCCGTCTTCGCCTCGATGCGGTGGCCCGCTATCTCCAAGACGTCGCCACTGACGATTCCGATGACCTCGGCAGCCTCGAGACCCGGGCCTGGGTAGTTCGGCGCACATTGATCGAACAACGCAAAGCGATGCGAAATAGCGAAGACGTTTCGCTGGCCACGTTCTGTTCGGGAATGGGCAGCCGCTGGGCGGAACGCCGCGTGTCAATGACCGGAGAGCACGGCGGTTCGGTGGAAGCGGTGACCTTATGGGTGCATCTCGACCCCGTGTCCGGTCGTCCGAAGACCTTGCCCGCTGGGTTTGTCGCGACCTACACCGAACCTTCGGGCGGTCGCGAAGTCACCGCCCGCCAAGTGCATGATCCCGTGGTTCCTGGCGACGACGGGGTGCACACGCTGCCGTGGTGGCCGCGAGTCACCGATCTTGATGTTCTTAATCACGTCAACAATGCAGTGTCATGGGAAGTTGTGGAACAAACGCTCGAGCGCGTGCGTGCCCGCGAACTCATCGACCTCGATACGGCTGGTTCATTGCGCGCGGAAGTTGAATTTCGCAATGCAATTGATTACGACGTGGTTATTGGCGCGATGCCGTTGACGATTGCGTATCGAGTGGCGAACGAGGTTCTCGAACTCGCGTTGTGGTCAACCGATGCTGAAACCGTGCACATGACCGCACAGGTCACGTCACTGCGCTGATTGCTGGTTAGCGAATCAATTAGTTGCATCGAGCGCGGCAAGGGCTGCGTCGAGCATTCGAGCTGAACAACCGCTCATCGAAATCGGCGGAGCTAGTTCAGTCACAAGTAGTTCAGTGATTGCCCGAAGGGCCGATGACGCTTCGCCTTCGCTGAGCACGATGGGTGCACCGGAATCGCCGCCTAGAGAAACGGCGGGTTCAAGAGGAATGCAACCAAGGAGCGGAAGGCCCTCGTCGGCAGCCAGCCTGGCGCCTCCCCCTTCACCGAATACGGCGTGCGTGTGGCCGTGCTCGCAGGTGAATGCGCTCATATTTTCGATAACGCCGAGAACATGAAGATGGCTTTTGCGGGCCATGGTGACGGCACGAGTTGCAACCCGTTGTGCGCCGACCGCAGGAGTGGTGACAACGATCATCTCCGCTTGCGGAAGCATGCGGGCCAACCCCATTTGCACGTCGCCAGTGCCGGGCGGAAGGTCGACGACGATGTAGTCGAGATCGCTGGCCCACGAAACGTCTTCGAGGAAGTGCTGCACGGCACGATTCAAAATGAGTCCGCGCCACATGAGCGCGTCGGTTTCATCGTCAACAAGTAATCCCATGGACACGACATCAAGACGACCGGTGCCGATGGGAATCGACTTCGGAATGATTGTGCGTTCTTCGTTGGGCCCCGTTGTTGCCTCGAGGCGACCTTCAATACCGAGCATGCGCGGAATTGAGAAACCCCAAATGTCGGCATCAATGACGCCAACGGCGAAACCCCGGTCGGCGAGTGCGGCGGCAATGTTCGCGGTCACCGACGACTTGCCGACGCCACCTTTGCCCGAAGCGATGGCCAGCACGCGGGCACCTGGCGGCACTCGGTTGGGACCGGCAGAAGATTGCGCGTGCTTGCGGGCGACGTTCATGGCCGCCGCCTTCTGATCGGCATCCATCTCGGCCCAGTCAATGGTGGCCGAGGTAATGCCCGGGAGAGCTTCGATGCGGGTCAGAATCTCGCGCTTGAGTTGCGCTTTCAGAGGGCAGCCGGCCGTAGTGAGAGCCACAACAACCACCGCTGCGCCGGCCTCGGACACCGTTGCTGACCGGGCCATGCCCAGTTCCACGATGTCAGCGCCCAACTCAGGATCGATAACGCCACGAAGCGCGGTGAGGATCTCGTCGCTCGTGGGAAGGGTGGCCATAGCAGAAATCTACCGGCGGAAACAGCGGTTGGCCCTCCTCATCGTGGGAACTTGCCACGGCTCCGCTAACCTTTCTGCAAACACCGCTTTATCACGGAGGTCCACAGTGATCACGCTCACCGAAACCGCTTCTACCAAGGTTGCGGAACTCATTGCTCAAGAAGGTCAGGAAGACCTCATGTTGCGCGTCGCTGTCCGTCCTGGTGGCTGCAGCGGCTTTAGTTACGAGATGTTCTTCGATTCCGAGAAGGATTCCGAAGATGTTGTGAACACCGAGTTCGGCGTTCCCGTTGTGGTCGATCCTTCAAGCGCTCAGCTGCTCACCGGCGCCACCCTTGATTACAAGGATGGCCTCCAGGGTGCAGGTTTCGCGATCGACAATCCCAACGCCCAGAAGACGTGTGGCTGCGGTAACTCGTTCAGCTGATTCTGCTTTCACTTTCTGAACGACGACCGCCTTCGGGCGGTCGTCGTCGCGTAACCCCTAGGTTTTCGATCAATGATTCGATCGCGATGTCATGACTGATCCAACTTCAATCGAAATTCCTCAGATCACGTTCTTCGTCGATGGCGAAGAAGTGAGCGTTCCCGACAATGGCGTGTCGTTGTTGGCGGCATTGCGCGGTCGACTCGGAGTTCGTGCGCCCAAAGCGGGTTGTAATCCGCAGGGGCAATGCGGCTGTTGCACGGTTTTGGTCGACGGCGCTCCACGAGTTTCATGCGTAACACCAGTTCGTCGTATTGCTGGTCGTGTCATTACGACTGTTGATGGACTGGCGGAAGAAGATCGCGAACGTTGGTCCGACGCGTTGCTGGCCACCGGCGGCAGCCAGTGCGGATTCTGTACGCCGGGCATCGTTTGTCGCCTTGAAGGTTTACGATCGAAAAACACAGCAGCTGATGATCTTGATGCAGTCGACCGGGCGTTGGCAGCGCATCTGTGTCGATGCACGGGGTGGCAAACAATCCGAGAAGCGTGGTCGATGGTGGTGAGCGGTTCCTCGGTTGTGGAACATGAACGCCGCGAGGATCGTAATTTCGAGGATGCATCGCGCCGGGCAACGATCGAAGGCCGATCAGCGCAGCAGGTTTCCGCCGAAGTTGCGCTTGGGCGTGGAGGTTTCGCTGAAGACACGGCGCCGCTCGATGCGTTAGTCGCCGTTCCCAACGGAGCCGGCGGATGGGTCGTCGCCGGTTCGTTAACCGAAGCTCGTGCGTTGGCGGGCAAGGTGCAAGGGCGACACGGAACCACATCGCCAGAGCCGCCGCTTGAGCTTCCTGAAGGAGACTGGGAACTCACGATGCGAACCGGTTGGGTGGAACCGGCCTATTTGGAAACCGACGCGTCGTGGTGTGAGCCCGGAGGGGAACCGTTCACATCGTTGGCCAACGGCGGAGCATTTGGCGGAAAGTTGACCACCGATGTCGGACAGGTTGCTCGTGAGCTTGCCTATGAACATCGCCAAGCGATTCGTGTGGTGTTGTCACGAGAAGACGTTGTGCGCGACGGACCCAAGCGTCCACCGATTGCTGCGGGCGTCCGTGCCGATGGCTCAGGTGTAATTCGTGTCGCACGCACGGAAGGCATTGCCGAAGCGATTACGAACATTGCGCCGCAATTTATGGTTGAAGAGGTCGACGTTGTTGGGCCACCGACCTCGGTAGATATCCGTGGAGCCGGTGTTGTTGAAGCACAGATCCTGCTTGCTGCGCTTGCCGCCAAGAACGCGAGTGAATCAGGCGACAACAATGCTCACATCGCAACGGTGACGAGTGCCGAAGGGGCGGTTGCCACAGTTTCGATGGGTGCCGATGGCATCGTGCGAGTTGATTTGCGATGTGGTCGAGTACTCGATTCCATCGTTCTGCGTTCGTACGCGATCGGTGCAGTGCACATGGCGCTTGGCTGGGTCACCAGCGAAGGATTGTCGGTTGATGAAGACGGAATGATTAGTGATCTGACGATTCGTTCATTCGGTGTGCTGCGTTCTGCCGATATGCCGCATGTCGAGGTCACGCTTCACGAGGAAGATACGGAGCCGGTCAATGGGTCCGATGCCGTCTTCGCGGCCACGGCGGCAGCGGTGTGGTCGGCTCAAGGTTGGCCAACTGACTGGCCGACTGGTCGCAGTGTTCTCAGCAATGCTCGTGTGACACAGTGAGTTCATGAGTACACCGATTGGTCCCTACACGCCCATTGTTCGAGCCGGAGACTTCCTTGTGATTTCCGGTCAACTCGGCCTGGTGAATGGCGAGATGGTTGTGGGCGGCGTTGTCGAAGAGACAACCCAAGCTCTTCTCAACATGAAGGCACTTTTGACGGCGCAAGGCGCATCGCTTGCGGATGTGGTGAAGACCACTGTCTTCCTTCGCCACATGCGGGACTTTGACCTGATGAACGAGGCCTACATGGCCGGGTTCGGCGATCATCGTCCCGCCCGAAGCGCCTTTGCCGTGGCTGAGCTTCCTCGCCTGGCCCTTGTTGAGATCGAAGCGTGGGCTTACTCGCCGGTCGCGAAGTAGGGTTTGTCTCATGATTGGTGCCGTCATCATCGTGCTCGTGCTCCTGATCGCAATCCCTGTGGGGTTTCTCATGACGATGTCGATCGTGGCGGCTGTGCTGGGCTGGACCGTTGGCGACGAGGTCGACCACACCTATGCCGGCACCGAGGACTACGTCCTCGCTTACCCCGAATCCTGACTGCACGACGCCGCTTTCTCTGGCTCGAGACGAACTTTTCGCGCCCCTGAAACTTTTCGTCGACACGGACTGGCCTAGAGCGATAGCGTGCCGATTCGTTAAGAAGGTGCTGGGAAGGTGTTCCGACCCCGCAGGACAGAAAGGGGTTCCGGAATGGCTGCCGGTACCGTCAAGTGGTTCAACGCAGAAAAAGGCTTCGGCTTCATTTCACGTGAAGGAGGCCCAGACGTATTCGTGCATTACAGCGCGATCAGCGGCTCGGGTTACCGCTCACTCGAAGAAGGTCAAGCTGTTGAATTCGAGGTCACAAGTGGCCCGAAGGGCGATCAGGCACAGGACGTTCGTCCGGCCTGAGACCACATCAGTTTCGTAAACACGCCGCCCCTCGGGGCGGCGTGTTTCGTTTTCATCTCAGTTGTTGATGCGGTGCGTGAACGTACTCACGAACCCCAACGCGATTGCCCAAAGCGATAACCAACACTGCGTACGGTTTGAATGAGGTTGGCGTGATGTTCGCCGAGCTTGGCGCGCAAACGCCGAATGTGAACGTCGACAGTTCGCGCGCCGCCGTAGTACTCGTAACCCCACACTCGACTCAGCAACGTTTCACGAGTGAAGACCTTGCCTGGGTTGGAGGAAAGAAACTTAAGAAGTTCGTATTCCATGTATGTGAGATCGAGCGGTGCGCCACCGATGGCTGCCTGATAGGTCTCGAGATTAAGAACAAGTTCGCCGTACTCAACAAGTTCTGGACGCATGCCAGCGCCGGTGTTCCAGTACAAGTGCTTGAGCCGTGCTTCGAGTTCACGTGGATGAAACGGAGCAAGACAGAAGTCGTCGTATAAGTCATCACGCAACTCAAGATCGCCGAGTTGGGTGCCGTTGACGAGTAACAAAAGTGGTTCGAGCGGCACATCGCGCTTGCGCAGTGCTCGGCACAAAAGGAATGCGCGCTCTGGGTCGAGATAGGCGCAGATAATCGCGCCTCCCCAACCGTCCTCCGGTTCGATGCGCGAGGCAGCAAGTTCGTCACTTGCTGCCTTCCACGGATAACCAGACAAGTCGAGTGCCTGGGCCAGTTCCGGCGGAGGAGGATCAGGAAAGATCAGGATTGGTTCCATCGTCGTTACCAAGCCGGCAGGTACCGATCGAGTTCGAACTGGGTGACCTGAGCCTTGTAATCGCTCCATTCCGAGCGCTTATTGCGCAGGAACCATTCAAAGATGTGTTCGCCGAGTGCTTCAGCAACGAGTTCGGAATTTTCCATAACATCAAGCGATTCCGACAACGATTGCGGGAGCGGTCGGATGCCCTCAGCGGCGCGTTGTTCGGGAGTGAACTCGAACACATTGGCGGCAGCCTCAGGCGGTAGTTCGTAGCCACCTTCGATGCCCTTGAGTCCCGCAGCAAGCATGACCGAGTAGGCCAGGTATGGGTTACATGCGGGATCGGGGGCGCGGTATTCGATGCGGGTCGATGACTGCTTGCCGCGCTTGGTGACAGGAACACGCACGAGCGCAGACTGATTGTTTCGCGCCCACGTGATGTACACGGGGGCTTCGTAACCAGAGACAAGTCGCTTGTAGGAGTTCACGAGTTGGTTTGTGACCGCAGTGATTTCTGGTGCGTGGTGCAACAAGCCGGCAATGAAACCGCGTGCAACCTTTGACAAGCCAACGGGATCGCCGGGCTCGTGGAACGCGTTCTCATCGCCCTCGAAAAGCGACATATGCGTATGCATGCCTGAACCCTGCACTCCGGCAAGTGGCTTTGGCATGAATGATGCAAACACGCCTTGTTCCATCGCGATCTCTTTGACGATGAGACGGAACGTCATGATGTTGTCGGCCATCGTGAGTGCATCGGTGTAACGCAGATCGATTTCGTGCTGGCTCGGTGCATCTTCGTGGAACGAATACTCGACGGGAATACCCATGGCTTCAAGAACCAGCAATGTGCGCGTGCGCAGATCGCTGGCGACATCGGCAGTGGTGAGATCGAAGTATGAGCCGGAGTCCAATGGCACTAGCGGCTTCGAAGGGTCACCCTCGGCGAAATAAAAGAATTCCATTTCGGGTGCAGTCATGAAGGAGAAGCCGCGGTCATGGGCCTTGTCGAGGTTGCGCTTCAGTACCTGACGAGGATCGCCCTCAAATGGCGTGTCGTCGTGGTTGAGAATGTCGCAGAACATGCGGCCAGAGATTTCTGAGCCCTTGCCCCACGGAAGGATTTCGAACGTGTTGGGGTCCGGCTTGGCCAGTACGTCAGATTCCTGGACGCGGCTGAAACCATCGATGACCGACCCATCGAAGTGGAGACCCTCTTCGAAGGCGTTCTCAAGCTCGGCCGGCGAGATCGCCACCGACTTGAGCTGGCCGAGCACATCGGTGAACCACAGACGGATGAGGCGAACCCCACGCTCTTCAACGGTCCTGAGCACGTAATCTTGCTGACTTCCCATGGAACAAGTGTCCCACGTCGGGCCCTCTGGCCCCAAGGCCGTTGCCGGGCGCTGCCGCCGAGTTCACGTTCCGTTCACAATTGGGCAACAGTGGGGAAAACATCGGCTGACACGCTCATCAAGTCACCCTTCGGAACCGCTGCGGCGCCGGGGGTAGTGTCCCCAACGATCAGCGCTCTGGAATCGACCAGACCGCACCCCCACAGGAGGAACCGTGCAGGAACGCACTCCCGAAGAAGTACTGAAGCTGGTGAAGGACGAAGGCTGCGAATTCGTTGATTTCCGCTTCTCGGACCTGCCCGGCATCATGCAGCACGTGACGATTCCTGCCAGTGTTTTGGGCGAGAGTCATTTCACCGAGGGTCATGGATTCGATGGCTCTTCAGTCCGAGGATTCCAGCAGATCCAGGAATCAGACATGGTGCTTATCGCCGATCCCAACACCGTGTACATGGATCCGTTCATGAAGCACAAGACCGCCGTCATTCATTGTTACGTGGCCGACCCGGTGACGCACGAGAGCTACTCGCGCGATCCGCGTTATGTCGCAACCAAGGCCGAGGCCTACCTCAAGACCACTGGCATTGCCGACACCGCATTCTTTGGTCCCGAGGCCGAGTTCTTCGTGTTCGACGATGTTCGTTTCGACACGCAGCCCAATGGCTCGTTCTACATGGTCGACTCCGTCGAAGGTGAATGGAACTCCGGCACCGACGAGGGCCCGAACCTCGGCTACAAGCCCCGCACCAAGCAGGGGTACTTCCCGGTTCCGCCGATGGATCACTACCAAGACATGCGTAGCGACATGGCGCTGGCGCTCGAAGGTGTTGGCATCCCCGTCGAACTACATCACCACGAGGTCGCCTCGGGCGGTCAGAACGAGATTGGCATCAGGTTCAACACGCTGTTGGCGATGGCCGATCAGCTCATGACGTTTAAGTACGTCCTCAAGAACGTCGCTTGGCAGGCTGGCAAGTCCCTGACCTTCATGCCGAAGCCGATCTTCCAGGACAACGGTTCGGGAATGCATTGTCACATGTCGCTCTGGAATTCCGGTGAGCCGCTGTTCTACAGCGAGACCGGGTACGGCGGTCTTTCCGACATCGCGCGCTGGTACATCGGCGGCATCCTGCATCACGCCGCTGCAGTCATCGCATTCACCAACCCCACCACGAACTCGTTCAAGCGTTTGGTGCCGGGTTACGAAGCTCCGGTGAACCTCGTTTACAGCCAGCGCAACCGTTCTGCTTCGATTCGCATCCCGCTTGCTGGGCAAAGCCCGAAGTCGAAGCGCATTGAGTTCCGTTGCCCCGATTCAACGAGCAATCCGTACCTCGGCTTCGCTGCGATGTTGATGGCTGGCCTCGACGGCATCCAGAACCGCATCGAGCCACCTGCACCGGTCGACAAGGACCTCTACGACCTTCCGCCCGAGGAACTTGCACTTGTTCCTCAGGTTCCGGCGAGTCTCGAACAGGCCCTCGACGCACTCGAGCAGGACAACGCGTTCCTCAAGGCCGGTGGCGTCTTCACCGACGATCTCATCGAAACGTGGATTGCGTACAAGCGCAAGAACGAGGTCGACGCGATTCGACTTCGTCCGCATCCCTACGAGTTCACGATGTACTACGACATCTGAGCCGACCGGCTACGACATCTGAGCCGACCGGCTACGACATCTGAGCCCGACCGGCTACGACATCTAAGCCGGATCATTTAAAGTTTCACTGCATGAATCGAACGAGAACCGGTCCACTGGGCCGGTTCTCTTCGCGTGTCATCAGTCGGTACGGTGGTGGGTGATGTCCACACGTTCCGATCGGCGGATCGGCCCTTTCCTCTGTCTTTGCCTCGTTGCTCTTATTGTTTTTGTCGCGGGCTGCGAGAAGTCATCGACTACTTCTAAATCGCGTTCGGGAAGCCCTGTGTCCTCAGGCCAGAGTTCCGATACGACAGGTTCAAGCACAACAACCGCGGTGGTTCCAGCGGCGGTTCCTGCTGTCCCGACAACCGCAGCACCAACCTCTCAATCCACGCGTGACCGGCTGTCGGTTCTTGCAGTCGATGATCGACAAATTCCGCAAGGCACCTATCACCGCGAAGAGTGGCCACATTGGGCAGATGTCGACAGCAACGGATGCGACGCGCGACAAGATGCGCTTGCGATTTGGTCAGTAGTTGCCGCAACCGTGAATCGATCAGGTACCTGCAAGGTTGTTGTTGGTTTGTGGGTGTCGCCCTACGACGGAGTGGAATCGAACAATCCGAGTGACTTCGATGTTGACCATCTCGTTCCGCTTGAGAATGCCTTCCGCTCTGGTGGTTGGGCATGGAGCACCGAACGTCGACGCGCTTTTGCGAACAACCCCGCCGAACTTGTTGTCGCCTCTGCGTCATCGAATCGTTCGAAGGGCTCTGATCCACCCGATCAATGGCGACCGGCGAATCGCGACTCTTGGTGTGCGTATGCCGATGGTTGGGTGAAGGTGAAAAGCACGTGGGAGCTGACCGTCACTACCGCAGAACGCGATGCTCTTGGTCAGATGCTCGACACCTGTGGAATCGCTGGTCCGGTCTGGCCGTTAGGTAGCACGGCATTCACATCCCCGACAGGCGCAGCTCCTTCAGGGTCTGCCTCTGGGGGAGCGTCGGGCACGCCGGCAGTTCCTCCTTCCCCAAGTGCGCCGGCTACGGGAACAGACTTGTACTACGCGAATTGCACGGCGGCGCGCGCTGCCGGTGCAGCACCCATACGTGTCGGCCAGCCTGGCTATCGAACTGCTCTTGACGGAGATAAAGACGGCGTCGCGTGCGAATGATGTTCGACGCGCGTTGGACAGCCATCGTTACTAGGGTGCGCGCATGGAGCAACTTGATCTGAACGCCGATGAACTGCTCACCACAACTCGAGCGGTGCGTAAACGGCTTGACCTTGAACGACCTATCGATCGAACTGTTGTCGAAGAATGTTTGCGTGTTGCACTGCAGGCACCCAATGGATCGAATCGACAAACTTGGAACTGGGTTGTTGTTGATGATGCATCAACACGTGCAGCAATGGCTGAAATCTGGCGAGGTGGGGCCGCCGATCTTGGCGCCGCGGCCGCGAATGCCGCGACACCGCCTAGGCCGCCGGGAGAACGCCAACCCGAGATAATGGAGTCAGTTTCATGGCTGAATCAGCACCTCCACGAAGTGCCTGTGCTCGTTGTCGCCACGGTCGATGGTCGTCCTGAAGGAGCGTCGATGTTCACCCAAGCGACGATGTGGGGGTCGGTACTTCCTGCAGTGTGGAGTTTCATGCTGGCGTTACGCAGCCGCGCGTTGGGGAGTTGTTGGACAACCGTGCACCTTGAACGCGAACGCGAGATGGCGGAGTTGTTGGGGATTCCATTTGCTGATGTCACGCAAGCCGGGATGTTCCCGGTTGCCTACACCGTTGGCACGGAGTTCAAACCAGGAGCCCGCGAAGCTTCGGCCGACACGATTCGTTGGAATCGCTGGTAGTTAGACCTCGTCGGCGAGCAGTTGACGAACCTGTGATTCCACGGCCGTTCCGTCGAAGAACTGCGGGTTCGTTCCGGTGAAAAGACGGGCAACATTGCCGAACATGAAATCGCTGAACTGATCGCGAGTGACGAGATCGTCTTCGATCAACTCCCACGCTTCCGGAAGAACGCCGGTGAAGTCCGGGACATCCCAGTGGCCGATGTCGGATGCGAACATTGCGCGAAGTCGCGAACCATCGGGATTGATGGCGTCATTGAAGGCGAGAGCGTTCATGGGGTCGTCGGCTTCGCAGCCAAAGAAACACTGATCGGTGAAGATTTTAATGATGTCGGCCTTCGACTTGATGCCGCTCTTTTCCCACTCGTCGATGGTGTTGGGCTCTTCATTGAGGTCAGAAAGAAACGACAGCGTTTCATCAAGTCGATCGGCACGATCGGTGAAGAGCGCATCGCCGTGTTCGGCGATGAGGGACTCAAGCAGCGCCCGATCGAGATGGGCGGGGTTGTAGTGCTCGATGTCCTCGCTATTGCGTTTTTCGAAGTGACCGCAAATATCGGAAAGAAGGTTGCAACCCCACGCAACGCCGCCTTCGAGAAACGCAAAGCGCAGTTCAGGGAACCGTGACATGACGCCACCGAAGAAAAGCGAGCGAAGGACGGCCTCGGTACCCGCAGCGAAGTTGCCAATGTGATTCGCCACGTAGTTGGTGGGAGAGACGCGACTTCCGAATCCGATACCGGTTGAGTGGAATGTGGGCGAAACATTGAGTTCGGCACACCTCTTCCATAACGGGTCGTAGTCGTACATGCTGTCGAGCCCCAGACCATCGACCCAACGAGCCGCGCGGTCGCCCTCATGCCCCGGGGCATTACGAAGAACCAGTCCGCCAAAGAGAAATCCTCGAAGGCCGAGTTCTTTGGTTGCGTACTCGAGTTCGGCAATCGCTTCGTCGGGATCGTAGGTGGGGATCACGCCAACGGGGAGAAGTCGGTCGGAGTACTTGTCGTAGGCCTCGGCGTAATAGCGGTTGCACGCGCGTGCGAGCGCACGACGCAGTTCTGGGTTGTCAGTAGCCATCACCGTAAGGCCAACGGTTGGGTAGAGCACTGCGACATCGATGCCGATTTCATCGAGCCGGTTGTACAGAAGGCGTGGAAGCATTGCGGTTGCGCGGTCGAGCGTGTTGCGTGTTGGCACGGCCCACCAACCCGTGCGGCTCATGCCGTTTGCTCGACGCTGATCATCGGTGAGTCCGCGTCGGGCGGTCGCACCGGCGGTGCTCATCGCTTGAAACGTGTCAGCGAGCGCCGTTCCGGCGTCGGCGGCGATTAGGTCGCGAATGGCAGGAATAAATTCGATGATGTGTCCGTCGGCGTCAATGACGGGATGATCGAGTTCGGCACGAATTGCAGCTGCGTCCATAGTGGCCCCCTGAATTGTCAGGCCATCATGCCTCAAACTGGTCTGGATCAGCTCTTTGAAGGCAGCCCATAGAAAAGTCTCTCGACGACCGTTCGGGATCGACGGGTGACTCGGCGATAGTGCTCTCGGAGCGCACCTGGTTCAGTGTTGAGCGAGCGAGCCAACCACAGCGCGGATTCAGGTTGGGTGGGCATGGAATCACTTGGTGCGCTGTTCACCAAGAACCATCTATTGCGCACCTGTTCACAGAACTCGTAGGCCTCGTTGAGAATCTCGGCGTCATCTGCATCGAGCACATCGCCTTCGGCCAAGGCCCGGAGCCCATCGATTGTGCCGGTGGCCTTTACGCCATATTGCAGTTGCAACATTTGAACGGTGAATTCGATATCGGACAGGGAACCTCGACCGAGTTTCAAATGAAAGTCGGGATCTTCACCCATAGGTATGCGTTCGGCTTCAATGCGAGCCTTCATCTGGCGCATCTCTCGGATGCCTTCCGCCGAGAGACCGCCGCCCCACACCCACGGCTCGATTTCATCGAGGAGCTCGTCGCCGAGTGATTGGTCACCTGCGACGACCCGAGCGCGGGTCATTGCCTGACGTTCCCATGTGAGCGCGTGTTCCCGCCAATAGATGGCGTAAGAGTCGATACCCCGAGTGAGCGGTCCGTTCTTACCTTCAGGTCGGAGGTCGCAATCAACGTCATAGAGGCGTGTCGCTGGCGTTGAACCGGCGACCATACGCATTAATGCTTTTGCAATTTTTCGGGCTTCGTCGGTGTCGCTCGCGCTGGAACCGCGATACACGAACATCAGATCAAGGTCGCTTGTATAGGCGAGTTCAGCACCGCCAAATCTTCCGACACCCAGAACAGCGAACGGAATTTGTGGGTCAAGACTTTGCAGTGCAGATTCGAGAGTCGCTTCAGCGAGGGTGGTGAGGTCGTGACCGACTCGTTCAACGTTGTCGTGCGCAAAAACATCCCGAGCCGCGATTCCCAACAGATTTCGCTGGTGCCATCTTCGGAGCGATGCTTGTTGATCGGTACTTCCTTCCCGCAGTTCAACGGATGAAGTGGCGGTTGCGATGAGCCCTGCACGATCTTTCGTGACAAGTTCTTCTGGAAGTGGCAGACGGGCGACGAGATCGGGATTCGCGGCGATGATGTCGCCCAGCAATCGGCTGGTGCCAGCAATTATGCAAAGGGATTG